>CAYXKM010000312.1:0-24709 GCA_964465665.1 uncultured Woeseiaceae bacterium | reverse complement strand
GGCGCCGCTTTGCCGCCAATGATAATCACGCGAGGAATGAGCTGGTCGCCATCCCCGCGGCGAATCCGGTCATACAGGTGAATCGCATGCAGGAGATTCAGCAACTGGCGCTTGTATTCGTGGATACGTTTGACCTGCACGTCGAACAGCATCGAGGGGCTGAACCGTAGACCGGTTCGCAAGGCGATTTCCGTGGCGAGCCGGGACTTGTTGGCCATGCGTACTTCGCGCCACTCTTTATGCAATGACCGGTCCGCCGCCATCGGCCGGAGTTTTTCCAGTTCGTTGAGATCGGTAACCCAGCCGTCGCCTATGCGCGCGGTGATCAATGCCGCGAGTTGCGGATTGCAGGCGGCGAGCCAGCGGCGTTGCGTGACGCCGTTGGTCTTGTTGTTGAACCTGGCCGGCCACAACTCCGCAAAATCCCGAAACAATCCTTCACGCAGAAGGCGCGAATGCAATGCGGCAACGCCGTTCACGGAATAGCTGCCGACGATCGCGAGGTAGGCCATGCGGATCGTTGCCGAATCGCTGCTGATGAGCGACATGCGGCGATGCCGGTCGGCGTCACCAGGCCAGGCCTGGCTGACCTCGTGCAGAAAGCGTACATTGATCTCGAAGATGATCTCGAGGATTCGCGGCAGCAGCCGACGAAACATCTCGACCGGCCACTGCTCCAGCGCTTCCGGCAACAAGGTGTGATTGGTATACGCCATGGTGGAGCGCGTGATTTGCCAGGCGGTATCCCAGGCCAGGTTGTGTTCGTCCATCAGCAGCCGCATGAGCTCCGGCACCGCAATGGCCGGATGCGTGTCGTTGAGCTGGAAACAGTGTTGATCGGCAAAAGCGTCGAAGTCGTCATGCCGTAGGCACCACCGTCGCAAAACGTCCTGCAAGCTCGCCGATGCCAGGAAGTACTGCTGGCGCAGACGCAGTTCCTGGCCGTTCTCGCTGGCGGCGTTCGGGTACAGCACCATGGTTATGTTTTCGGCTGCGTTCTTCGCCGCGACCGCATCAACGTAACTGCCGGCGTTGAAATCCTCGAGATCGAATTCCTCGGTTGCCGCTGCGGACCAGAGCCGCAACGTATTGACGATGCCGTTGCGGTAACCGGGAACCGGAATATCGAAGGGGACGGCGAGGACATCGTGCGTTTCGATCCAGCTGTGATGTGAATTGCCGTGCTCGTCCGTCTGCGAGGTCGTGTGACCACCGAATTTAATCGTGCGCGCAAACTCGAATCGCTCGATTTCCCAGGGATAACCTTCGCGCAGCCACGGATCCGGCTCTTCGATCTGCATGCCGCTGTCAATGCGCTGGCGGAACATGCCGTAGCGGTAGCGTATGCCGTAGCCTACGACAGGAAGCCCGAGTGTCGCGCAACTGTCCAGGAAGCAGGCAGCGAGCCGGCCGAGGCCGCCGTTACCAAGGCCCGCATCGTGCTCGCGATCCAGTATGTCCTCGAGGTTGAGGCCGAGCTGGTTCAGCGCCTCGCGCGTTTCCTCTTCTATATCGAGACTCAGCAGGGCATTTCGCAGCAAGCGTCCCATCAGGAACTCGAGCGACAGGTAGCAGGTCACGCGACTGTCGCTCCGTTCGACGGCCATATTCGACCGGCTCCAGCGCTCCATCAATCGATCGCGAATGGCGAAAACGATCGACTGGAACAGGAACGGCGAACGCGTGCGAATGGTCCGCCGACCGAGCAAACGTGAGAAATAGTGCGTCAGGTCATCGAGGATGGCGTCCGCGGTCATAGGCAGCGGGGGTGCCTGCAAAAGCTCGATATCTCCGATTCGCGCACTGTCGTCCGAACATACAGCCATCAAGTCGTCTCCATCATGCGGCTCATCCGGCAGCGGCCGGGGCGAGAATCAGTGTGGCCAGCGGAGGCAGCGTCAACTCCAGGGAGAACGGTTTGCCGTGACTGTTCTGCGCTTTGGCAAGCACGATGCCCGCATTTCCCGTATTGCTGCCGCCGTACACCGCCGAATCCGTGTTAAGCAGCTCGACATACCTGCCGCCCTGCGGAACGCCGATGCGATAATGGTATCGGACGACCGGCGTGAGGTTTGCAACGCAGGCCACAGAATTGCCGTTCCGGTCCCGCCGGAGCCATGAAAAAATGCTGGAATCACGGTCCTGCCAGTCGATCCAGTCGAATCCCTGTGCTGCAAAATCGACCTCGTGCATCGGAGGCGTTTGCCGGTACAGCCGGTTCAGGTCCTGGACCAGTTTCTGTACCCCACGGTGTTCCTGCTTTTCCAGCAGATGCCAGTCGAGCGATCGATCGTGGCTCCATTCCTGCCACTGTGCCAGCTCCCCGCCCATGAACAGGAGTTTCTTGCCTGGATGGCAGTACATCATGGCCAGATACGCACGGAGATTGGCGAACTTCTGCCATTCGTCTCCCGGCATGCGGCCGAGCAAGGAGCGTTTTCCGTGCACGACTTCATCGTGTGAAAGGGGCAATACGAAATTCTCGTTGAATGCGTACACGAGGCCAAATGTCATCTTGTCATGATGATATCGCCGATGCACCGGATCCTCACTCATGTAAGCAAGGGTGTCGTTCATCCAGCCCATGTTCCATTTGTAGGTAAATCCAAGGCCACCGTAATCCGTCGGGCGCGACACCCCCGACCATGCGGTGGACTCCTCGGCGAACGACATCGCGCCCCTGGCATGAATTTCCCGATTGAGGCGGCGCAGGAAGTCGACTGCTTCGAGATTTTCGTTGCCACCGAGCTCATTGGGTATCCATTCGCCGTCCTTGCGCGAATAGTCGAGATACAGCATCGAGGCAACGGCATCGACACGCAATGCATCGATATGAAATTCCTCGATCCAGTACAGTGCACTGCCAACCAGGTAGTTGATGATCTCGCGGCGGCCGAAATTGAAGATCAAGGTGCCCCAGTCTGCATGTTCGCCTTTTCGGGGGTCCTCGTGTTCATACAGGGCCGTGCCATCGAAACGGCGCAAGCCGTGTTCGTCGCGGGGAAAATGCGCTGGCACCCAGTCTACGATCACGCCGATGCCGGCCCGGTGGCACTGCTCGACGAGATAACGGAAATCGTCCGGCTCTCCGAATCGCTGCGTCGGCGCATACAGGCCGATGGGCTGATAACCCCATGATCCGTCGAACGGATGTTCCGTGACGGGCAGCAACTCGACATGGGTGAACTCCATTTCGGAGACATAAGCAACCAGCTCCCGCGCATGCTCGCGGTAGGTCAGCGGGCGATTGCCCTCCAGTGTATTGCGCCGCCAGGAACCGAGATGTACTTCGTAAATGCAAAGTGGCCTGTCAAGTGCGGGCACGGTGCTGCGTTGGCTCATCCACAGGGCGTCGTTCCAGTTGTATCGGCTCTGGTACACGACCGAGGCATTGTGCGGCGGCGGTTCGAAGTAATGCGCATACGGATCCGACTTCAGCGGCAACAGTTTGCCGGCCTGGTCGAGCAGTTCGTACTTGTATTTGGCGCCGGGGGCCAATTCGGGCAGGAATATTTCCCAGATGCCGTTGCCGGGATGCAGCCGCATTACGTGTCGGCGCCCGTCCCAGTCGTTGAAGTTGCCAACAACGCTGACGCGGCGCGCATTCGGCGCCCACACGGCAAATCGTGTTCCCGTTATTCCGAGGTGCTGCATGCAATGCGACCCGAGTTTCCTGTATATCTCGCGATGCGAGCCCTCGCCCAGCAGGTACAGATCCAGTTCGCCGAGCGTCGACGGAAAGCGATACGGGTCTTCGATGTCGCTGGCGCAGCCGGATGCTGTCAGCATACGCAGGCGATAACGGCGGATGCGTGCCGGCAACTGTGCCGAGAAGATACCGGCGTCGTGGATGCGCTCCGCGGTGGCGATGACATTGCCTCTCACATCGACCAGCCATACCGACGCCGCCTGCGGCAACAGGCAGCGAACGCGGCGTTGGCCGTTCTCCCTGTGTGGCCCGAGCACGGCAAATGGATTGCTGTGCAAGCCGGCTGCCAGTGCGTCGAGTACAGATCTACCCGGTGCCGATTCAGCCATGGACGATTTCATACAAGTCCCGGATGTAACGTTCCGCTGTCGCCTGCCAGCTGAAACGCTGCGCCTCCGCCTGGTGACGCATCTGCAACCAGCGATCCTGATCGTTCGCGCGCATATCCAGTGCCCTGTCGACGGCGCTGACAAAGTTGCGGGCCTGTTCTTCCGGCGCGTTGCCATCGAATGTGAAACCGGTCTCGCCGTCACGAACGGTATCCTTCAGGCCGCCGACCGCATGCACGACACAAGGCTGCCCGCTGCGCATGGCCAGCATCTGGCTGATGCCGCAGGGTTCGAAACTGCTGGGCATGAGGAACAGATCGCCGCTTGCGTAAAGCATTTCGGAGAATGTTTCGGAGTACCCGCAAAGAAAAAGGAAATTTTCGTGCCGGCGTGCGATGGCTGCAACGCGTTGCTGCAGCACTTTGTCGCCGCTGCCGACCATGATCAGCACGCCGTTTCTGCCGAGGCGCCGGAGTATGGAGTCCAGCGTTGTGCTTGCACCTCCGGTTGGCTGGAGGAACAGATCCGTTTTCTGTCCGGTCAGTCTGCCGATGCTGGTCAACACGGTCGTCGGCCGGCGCCGTGGCAGTTTGCGGATACACGCGGCCGACAGCTCATGGATCCTGTCCGATTCCGGATTGCGGCTGCGCCAAAGTTCGAGTTCCGCACTGATCGTTTCCAGGATCCGCCGCCAGCCGGGCCGTCGCCGGTCGCGCTTTGGATACTCGCAACCGTTGAGAATGCCGACCAGGCGCTTGCGCGCGACAGCGGCCCGGAGTTCTGTTTCCAGTCCCTCGCCGCCGGAGAAGCCGCGAACCGGATCGCTCGGCTGCAGGATCTCGTTCGCATAGGTTGGCGATACGGTGTTGATCTTGTCCGCAAGTCGAATGGCAACGGCCATCGGGTTAACGCAGTCGGGGTAGCGCGGATCGGTGACAACGTTCGGATCGTATCGCAACCGCGGAAACCAGTTGTCCAGCGACGACGGGTCGCCTGTCAGTGGCCGGATGCCCTGGAATGCCATGTTGTGTATGGTGAAAACGGTGCGGATTCCACGCAAGCCGGCAAAGCGCGGGTCGGAAGCGCGCAGCAGCAGGTACAGCGCCGTGTGCCAGTCGTGCAAATGCACGATTTGCGGTGGCGCATCGAGTTGCCGAATATACGTTGCCGCGGCGATTGACAGGAAAGCGAATTTGCCGGAGTCGCTGGCAAAAGGCCGGTCGGGCCCGTCATCCACGTAAATCCGTCCGGCACCGTGCGGAGAGAATAACGGATGCTCGAGGACGATATGCCGCACGCGGGTATCCTGCCCGGGAACTTCGATGACATCGACGCGATGCTTACCACTGCCGAAAGGCACATCCAGTGCTGAAACCTGTCGCGCACCGTGGAGTTTTTCAAGTATCCCGTAGGCGGGTGTGACCACCAGCGGCCGCCAACCCGCGTCGGCGAGCGCTCGTGGCAGATCACGCACGACATCGCCGATGCCGCCGACCTTGCCGCCGGGCAACGCCGCATTCTCGGCGGCAATGAAAATTATCTGCTGGCTCTTGATGGCTGACAACCCGGCCTAGCGCGTGAAATGCAGTTGCTGTCCGAGCATTTCCGCGGTAACCAGCGTAAGGCCGCTGTCGGTGACACGGAAACCACGATCCCGGTCCAATTTGGCATCCTCTCCAATGACTGTCCCTTCCGGCAGTATGGTTCCGCGATCGATGATCGCCCGGTTGACGCGGCAGTTCTGCTCGACGCGCACCTCAGGCAGCACGACGGAATCGTTCACTTTGCTGTACGAATGAATGCGACAGCTGGAGAAGAGCACTGACTTTCTGACGCTCGCTCCTGAGACGATGCATCCGCCCGAGATCATCGACTGTATGGCCTCGCCACGTCGGTCCGCATCGTCGAACACGAACTTCGCCGGCGGCAACTGGCTCTGGTGGGTAAAAATTGGCCACAGTTCATCGTACAGGTTGAGTTGCGGAATAACCGAAATCAGTTCCATGTTGGCTTCCCAGAAAGCATCGAGTGTGCCGACGTCGCGCCAGTACGCTTGCTGCTGGGTGTTGGGATCGCGAAACGGATAGGCGTAAACCCGGTAATTCCGGATGATCGACGGAATGACGTTGCGTCCGAAGTCGTGATTGGTGCCCGGCGTATCGGCATCCTTGATGACCTGCTCGAACAGGAAACCGGTATTGAATATGTAGTTTCCCATCGACGCGAGGCACACATCGGGCCGTCCCGGCAGCGGCGTCGGCTGCTCGGGTTTCTCGTGAAATGCGACGACACGGTCGTTTTCATCGACGGTCATGACGCCGAGTGCCCCGGCTGCTTCCGCAATCGGCACCTCGATGCAGCAGACCGTCATGTCCGCTTCCTTTTCGACGTGCGCCGCAAGGAACGGGCCGTAATCCATCTTGTAGATATGATCCCCGGAAAGAATGAGCACGAACCGTGGTTTGTGCGCGCGGATGATGTCGAGGTTCTGGTACACCGCATCCGCAGTGCCGCGATACCACTCACCGCCGATGCGCTGCGACGCCGGAAGAATTTCTATGAATTCCCGGTCGCCTGCGTGAGACCAGGACCAGCCAAGTACCAGGTGACGAATTAGCGAATGGGCCTTGTACTGCGTCAGCACCCCGATGCGCCGAACCCCGGAATTGACGCAATTGGACAGTGGAAAATCGATGATGCGGAACTTGCCCCCGAAGTACAGTGACGGTTTGGCGCGCCATTTTGTCAGCTCATACAGCCGGGATCCCTGTCCGCCCGCAAGTATCAGCGCCAGGGTGTCCCGCGTCAGCCGACTAACATAACGACTGTCCTCGTACTCATTGGTCGCAGGCATCGAATCAGTCTCCCCGTCTTTTCACTATCAGCGCGCCATGCCTCGCCCGGCATTTTCGACTCGTTGCCCGTTCGCGTCCATCAGTGAGGGGCTCAGTTGTTCTGATTGCATGCGCCAGCGCCAGTTGTTTGCGGATGTGCCCGGCGTATTCAGGCGTGCTTCGGACCCCAGGCCAAGGTAATCCTGCAGTGGGGCGATTGCAAGTTTTGCGGGCGTCGAAAAAGCCAATGTGATCAAGTCATTATGTACGGTTTCTGCACTTCCGCCGGTAATTTCCAACAGCGCTTTCCGGGTCTTTGCAATCTCTGTTTGGCTGCGGGAATCGTCCGGACTTCCATGAAACCAGCCGACGGTGGTGTCGTTGTCGTGAGTGCCGGTGTAACAAATGCAATTTTCGACGATGCTACCGGCGGTAAAACTGTCGTTTCCGACTTCGAACTGCAGGACTTTCATGCCGGGAATCCGGTGCCGTTCGCGCAATGCATCGACCTCCGGTGTGATCACACCGAGGTCCTCGGCAACGATCGGCAAGTGACCCAGGGCTTTTTTCAATGCGTCGAAGATTTCGTCCCGAGGTCCTGGAAGCCACTCGCCGATACGTGCGGACGTCGCACTTGACGGTATGGACCAATACGATTCAAGACCCCGAAAATGATCGATGCGTACGATATCGGCGAGCTCTGCGGACTGCCGCAGCCGTTCGATCCACCACCGGTAGCCGTCGGTCGCGTGATGTTTCCAGTCATACAGCGGATTGCCCCATAACTGTCCCTCCTCGCTGAAGTAATCCGGCGGCACGCCCGCAATGTAATCTGGACGACCTTGGTCATCGATATTGAGAATCTCGCGATTGGCCCAGGCATCCGAACTGTCGAGAGCGATATAAATCGGCATATCACCGAACATCAGCACTCCGCGCTCTGCTGCGTAGTCCTTCAAGTGCTGCCATTGCCTGTGGAACAGGAACTGGATGATCTTGGCGTTTGCAATCTCGTTTGCGGCCTGTGATTGCAGGTTGCGCAACGCAGCTGGATCCCGGTGCACAAACGGCGCATCCCATTTCGGCCACGATTGCTCGCCGTGGCGTGTTCTCAGCACTCGATACATGGCGTAGTCGTGGAGCCAGCGGGAATCGTGACGCTCCAGGAACCGGTCGAAGTCCGATTTGACCGCTGCATTCGCCTGCGCGTCGAAGCGGCCGGCTGCGCGTTCCAACAGGGCTTTCTTCCTGGGAATTACGGAGCTGTAGTCGACAAACGCGTCGGGCAGACCGAGCATGCTGTCTGCTTCATTCGACGTCAGCAAGCCTGCGCGTATCAGCGATGCCGTGTCGATGAGCAGTTCGTTGCCGGCGAAAGTGGAGAGCGGCTGGTAAGGTGAATCGCCGAATGCCGTTGGCCCGAGCGGCAGGAACTGCCATACGCGCAAATTCATCCGCAGCATCGCATCGATGAACGCATGGGCAGCGTCGCCGATTTCACCTATACCGTAATTGCCGGGCAGTGACGTTATGTGCAGTCCGATGCCAGCCTGCCGCTGGCGCGGCAAGGTCTCGACTTCCTTGTGAGTTTCGATTGTCATGGAATATCCGAATCAACTTCGAGTGACGGGTCGCCCGGACAACGCAACGCGGTGTCATGGCAGGTTCTGTGAGAGTATAAATGGCCATGCGCTGCAAGCGACAGACCGATAGAATCACGGAGTCATGATCCGCACGCAAAGTCTATTGATTGGTGATATCGGCGGCACGAACGCGCGATTCGCAGTGGTCGAGCCGAAGCGGAGCGGGTTTCATTCCGAAGTGACATTGCATTGCAAGGACTTCGAATCGCCGGAACTTGCGATTCGGCATTACCTGACGCGGGTGCACGCTGCGGATCCTGTTGTCATCTGCCTGGCGGTTGCTGGCCCCATCGTCGATGGGCGGGTGCGCTTCACCAACAACGACTGGAGCATCAATGCAGAGGATTTGCGCAAGGAGTTTGGCGAGCCGGCGGTAGGCCTGTGCAACGACTTCGAGGCCATTGCCTATTCCATTCCCCTGTTGCAGGAGTCCGATTGCCTGCCTGTAGGCCTCCCGGCCCCGGGGCCGTTGCCGGATGACGATTTTACCGTTGGCGTCATCGGACCGGGAACGGGACTCGGCGCGGCCGGGTTGTACAAACGCGGAGACAGCATCTTTCCGGTCGTGGGCGAGGCAGGGCATGTCGGTTTTGCGCCGGAAACGCAGGTACAGATCGATGTTTTCGCGGCGCTGCGCGAGCGCTTCGACCGCGTATCCGACGAACGGCTCGTGTCCGGCCCGGGCCTCGAGAATATTTACTGGGCCTTGTCGCGAATTCACGGCGACAAGTCCGCAAGCCTCTCCGCTGCCGAGATCTGCCGATTGGCTGCCGAAAGCAACAGCGGGCGGGCGGGCGAGGCATTGCAGCTTTTCTTCGAGATCCTGGGTCAGGTCGCGGGAAACCTGACCCTTGCACTCGGTGCGACGGACAGGATCTACATCGCCGGCGGCATCGCGCGCCGTTACCCTGATCTGCTGGTCGGCAGCCGTTTTCGCAGCGGATTCGAAGCGAAGGGACGGCACCGTTCCCTCATGGAACGTATTCCCACGCAACTTATCGTCTATCCCGAACCTGGCCTGCTCGGCGCGACCTATCAAGCGAAGCAGTTATTACAGGCGCTGGTTTGACCTGCACCGGGAATTCCCGCCGGTTTAGCCGGTCGAATGAGGAGGTCGCGCAAGGGAGGCGCGGGGGAGGCCATGACAACTGACAATAAAAACATTCCCCGGCGGGAATTCCTGGCTACCATCGGCCGCATTGCCGGCAGCGCCGCGATGTTACGCACGATGGCTGCGATGGGTGTCGGCGCGTCCGCAGCGTCCTGCGGTTCCTCATCCGCCGCACCCGGCGCGCCGGTTCAGCCACCGCCGCCTCCGCGGCTGCAATCGCCGCGGCCCGGCGACTGGCCTTCCAACGTCGGGGTGGGCAAAAGCATTGTGATACTCGGTGCCGGCATCGCGGGTATGACCACGGCGTTCGAAATGCGAAAACTCGGTTATGCATGCACGATTCTCGAGGCCACCACTGTAGCGGGCGGCCGCAACCGGACCCTGCGTGCGGGCGACAGCGCCGTCGAAACAGATTCCGTGCAGGTCTGCACTTTCGATGTCGACGCCGATCTCTATTTTAACCCTGGCCCGGCACGCATCTCCCACCATCACGAGTTTCTGCTCGGCTACTGCCGCCAGTTCGGTGTCGCAGTGGAAACTTTCGTCAACGACAATCACGCAGCACTGCTGCACTCGACGACATCGTTCGGCGGAGTACCGCAGATCAAACGCCGCATAGTTGCGGATACTCGCGGCAACATTGCGCGACTGCTGGCGAAGGCGGTGAACCAGAATGCGCTCGACCAGGATCTGTCGGCCGCCGACAAGATGAATATTCTTGCAATGCTGCAGGAATTCGGCGATCTCAACGGCAGTTACGCTTATACAGGTACCGCACGAGCCGGGTTCCCAGAGCAGGAGAATACTGGCAGCCGGCAGCGCGGCGAACTGGTATCGCCCTTGCAGTTGCAGGAACTCATCGGTGAGACTTTCTGGCAGTTGCGGCAGGACTATGCGCAGGACCTCGAACAGCAACCAACGATGTTGCAGCCGGTCGGCGGCATGGACCGCATTGCCATTGCGTTCGAACTACAGGTCGCGGCGGACATCGTTTTCGAAGCCGTGGTCAGTGAAATACGCAAGATCGCCGGCGGCGTACGAGTGGTGTACCAGGACCGGTTCGGCTCGGCTTTCAACCTCGATGCGGATTATTGCGTGTGCACGATCCCGGCAACGGTGCTGCGTAACATCGCAAATGACTTTTCGGCCGCACACCAGTCAGCCATAGCCAGTTTCAGTTACACCTCTGCGGGAAAAATCGGATTCCAGTCGCGCCGATTCTGGGAGCAGGACCACAACATCTATGGCGGCATTTCCTGGACGACACAGGATATTACGCAGATCTGGTACCCGAATCACGGTTTCGGCCGTGCCAATGGCGTCCTGGTCGGCGCCTACATGTTCGGCGGAAGCGCCGGCAACACGTTTGCTGCGCAGTCGCCGCAGCAGCGAATCAATGCGAGCGTCACTCAGGGAAGCCGCCTGCATGCGCAGTATTCTGCGGAAGTGTCCCGCGGCATCAGCGTGGCCTGGCTCAAAGTTCCGTTTCAGCTCGGCGCCTGGGGCATCTCGGATCCTGGCATATTGCTGTCGCCGGACGAGAACATATTCTTCGCCGGCGAGCACTTGAGTCTTCTGCAAGGCTGGCAGGAAGGAGCCATACTTTCGGCGTACCACGCCATTGACGGGATCGTGGCGCGCGATACCGTTTAACGAACCGGATCCCGGTACACCGTGCCGAACAGGTAGTCGCACAAGGGATAGGTAATATTGAAGTTGTAGCGCGTCATCAGTTGCCTGTTGTGATGGTGAATGTGATGCCGTCGCAGGCGATGCATGAGTGGCAGCCGGCCGATCCAGGATTGCGGCTCCGAGTGGTACGCGAAATGCAGCAATTCATAGTTCAGGAAATACAACACAGACGTCAGCACAAACAGAAAAGCGACATTGGACGAGATCAAAAAATACAGGATCGTCCCGACGGGCGCGGCGAAACAGCTGATGAAAAACAACAGCAGCACGGGCGGAAACAAAACGGCTTTGTAATCCCGGCTGGACTCGAAAGTCGCGGCTTCATCGGTAAAAAACGCGTGGTGCTCGATGGAGTGCCGTTGAAAAACGGCACCGAGGAAGCGCTTCCGCTGATGCATCGGGCCCCTGTGGCCGAGGTACTCGCTGAGATTCGCGTAAACGAACGTCAGGGGAACTGTCAGCCACTCGAGTGGCCGGACATCATCGAGCATGAGCGCACAAAGCAATGCGACTCCCAGGCTGACCGCAATCGTTGTGGCAAGGTGCCTCGGGCCGGAGTAACCAGGCGCGACACGGCGCTCGCGAAACGCGGTCCTGGCTTCGCTGACAGTGCATTGCGGCATGCTGACTACTTCAGCAGCTCGTGATCCACCGGCAGCTTGTGAGTGACCCACATGGCCAGGCGATGGCGGATATTCGGCAGGGATTTCTGGTCGTGCGGCAAGGGGATGATCTCCTTGTCGTGAACCAGCAGGCGGTAAGCGTATTCGATTTTCAGGTCGTGGCTGTCGGTGGGTTCGAACTCGACGATGCCGCGGCGGACCGCATCCTCCATGACCATCCGGAGGGCTTCGCGCAGCAGGCCCGTCTCGTTCTTCAGCTTCTTCGTCACCACGGCATCCGCAAATCGCTACGGATGCCAGTCTAGCAGCGCACTCGGCTAGAGTAACCCTTCCAGTCCGTCGAGGTCGTTGATGACCTGCCAGCGACCACCCGAGCCCTCGACCTTTGCCTGCCACTGGCCGAGGCGTTCGATGTACTCGCGCGGATCGACGTTGTCCGAGCGCAGTTTTGTCACGTTCAGCGCGATGACATTGAACCCGTCGAGGTCGAACTGGATATCGCGGATGTATCCGTGGTCCAGCTCTTCCTTGAGATCGGAGAAAATCAGCACCGTTTTGTCTGCCGGGCCTTTCTCGTTGAGGAATTCGACCGCTTGCAGCAGGCCACCCGTGATGTCCGTATAGGGCGATGACTGCGCGCTGCTCACGAACTGGCTGATCTGCTCCGCGAACTCGCGTTTCTGGCGATTGATCGTGCTGGGGCGGTCGTCGAACGTAATGCTTGCCACGATGTCCTTCTCGCTGAAGCTGCCGGTGTCGATCCTGGCGACCGCAAATGAATCGGCCGCATCCAACCGTGAAAGGGAGTAGCGGATGATCTGTTCGGCTTTCTTCAGCTCTTCGCGATAGGTTCCCGACGTATCGACAAGCATGTAGACACCGGTATTGTTCGCCGGAGACGGCGAACAGCCGGCGAAGAAGACGCAGATAAAAATCAGGCCGGCGATCTTCATAGCGCCACCTTTCGCAGTTCGTTTTTGGCCTTGCGATCACCGCTGCCCCTCTGTGTCCACCACAGGGGGATGAACAGCGGCAGGTCGTACAACTGCGCAATCAGAATGCCGATGTAACGCGATCCGCTGCCGAGCAGCCGCAGGACGAGTGACGTGAAGCGCAGGGCGCCGATTGCCGCCAGACCGACGATCGTGCGAAGCGAATGCACGAAAGTCTCCAGCGGAATCGCGACGAACGTCAGCGCGAAAGGCAGGATGAATCCCATGCCCATTTGCGCCGCGGTTGTAATCCACATATATTCGTTCGCGACAGGTGCGGCGCCGTCGCCACGCAGCAGGGCACTGGTTGCGAGTTCGTCGTGCAGCAACACCTCGCGCATGAATGCGAGGCCGGCCTCGACACTGGCGAGCAGGAACAGGATCGTAAACGTTATCCAGATCATGCGAACGCGAGTCTTGTCCGGGAGAGCGCCTATGACCGGGAACAATCGCGTGATGCGCAAGGATTCCATGAGGAACAGACCCATGGAGATCTCCACCAGGATGATGACCAGGGCAGCGATGTCCGCGGTGCGGAAGCCCCCGATGAGGTTCGTTCCACCGACCATTTCCGCCATCGGGCGAGCGATCAGCGAGAAGTTGATCGTTGCGCCGCCGACTGCCACCACCAGCACCAGCGCCGAGACGAAGAAGTACACCAGCGACGACGAGGAAAGAATCGATACCGAACGATCCTCGCCTTTGACGATGTCCTCATATTCCTTCATGTGGCGATCGATGCTCGAGGAACGAAGCAGCAGGCTGTCGACAATTTTGCCGACCTTGGCGAGTGTTTGCTGGATCTCGCGCCATTCCGGACGCATCTTCCTCAGCAACGCATGACGTTTGCCGCTGGCTTCGTGATAGGCAACCATCGCCTCCTTGTGTGCCTTGACCAGCGATTTGTGAATGTCGCTGAGGACATCACCTACTCCGACACGGTTGTCTTTCGAGTCGATCGCGGCAACCGACTGCACGGCTTTCACCCAGCCCGGCGGGTCCGGCGGCACATCGACTGCCGCGCTGTGATCGTCTTCGATGCGATTGATCGATTCGCTCAGGTTGCGGTGCAGGGCCGAGAAGTTCGCCAGGTCCTTGCGGACGGTCTCGTTGATGCGGTCGAACTCCCGGTCGATGATCCGTTCCTTGGCTTCACGGCCGGCCGCAAGCAGCACTTCGCGGTTTCTTTCGTTAAGGCGTTTCTCGGCATTGCGCACCGAAAGCGAAGCGACACGAAACATCCTGTGCAGTGCGCTGCCTGTTGCCAGGATCAGCTTGTGCGCGGCGGGACGTGCAAAGAACAGGGCAGTGACGACCAGTACGATCCACAACAATGCGGATAGGACAGGCCATGGCGTAATGCTGAGCAGGAAGGTCATCTTGGTAACTCCGCTGTCTGCAGGAAAATCAGACCGGTGGCTTTGCGTCCCTTCCTCACGGAAGGTTTGCCTTTTTCAAATGTCTGCAAAGAGTTCCACAGACAAAATGGAGCTGTCAACTAACTGCCTTCGCATTTGTGAGGTCAGTTCTTTAATGTGTAAATGCGTTCAAAAACAAAGGAATAGGATGCGACATAATGGCAGGCTGTCGGCAACAGGGTCTCTTGTATATGTCGAATGCGTAAACACGACGGCACAAAAGCAGCGTGCATCAACATAAGCTGGGCCAGCGCGGGCTTCCACTCCGAGCGGAGTGGACTGCCTTTCGTTGGAGTTATTTCTGCGCCGGTTGCGGCTGCCCAGGCGTACCTTGTATTGCCGCCGTAGCGCCGGGGAGCCCGGCTTCGCTCTTTTTCAGCTTATCTATCATTTGTGCGATGTACTCAGGCGAATGGGATTTTCTCGCGATCAATGCGTAAACCGCCGGCACCACAATCAGTGTCAGCAACATGGAAAATGTCACGCCGAAGAACACTACGGCACCGATCGATTGCCGCGATTCGGCGCCGGCACCGGTTGCCACAACCAGGGGTACTGCGCCGAATGCGGTGCACATACTGGTCATGAGCACCGGCCGCAGGCGCGTGGTCGCCGACTCGATGACGGCATCGCGGAATTCCCGGCCACGATCGCGCAGCTGATTGGCAAATTCGACTATGAGTATGCCGTTCTTTGCTGCAAGACCAATCAGCATGATCGCGCCTATCTGGCTGAAAATGTTAATCGATGAGCCGAAAAGTTTCAGGCCTATCAATGCTCCGGCCACGGCGAGTGGTACGGTCGTCATGATTATCAGCGGATGTTTGAAGCTTTCGAACTGTGCGGCGAGCACCAGGTAAACAATCACGAGTGCCAGCAGAAACGTGAAGTACAGTGAGCTTCCGGAAGTCTTCAGTTCACGCGATTCACCGTCGTAATTGATCTGGGCCGACTCCGGAAGATTTTCGCGAATGATTTGTTCGACGGTATCGAGGGCGGTGCCAAGCGAATAGCCTGACTGCAGACTGGCGCTAATCGTGATGGATCTCAGCCTGTCGAAGCGACGCAGATCGACGGGTCCTGCAACTTCCTTGAGCACGACCAGGTTCGACAGGGGAATCAGTTGCTGCATGCGATCCGAGCGCACGTAAATCTGATCAAGATCGCTGGGTGTCTGACGCCGGTCATCGTGGCCCTGCAGGATCACCCGGTACTCTTCACCACGGTCGATGAAGGTCGTGACCACGCGCGACCCCAGTATGGTTTCAAGTGTGCGCCCGACGTTCGACAGCGATACACCGAGGTCTGCGGCGCGGTCCCGGTCGATGCTCACATCAATTTTCGGCTTGCGTTCCTTGTAATCGGAATCGATATTGGATAAGCCAGGAATCTTTTCGAGTTCCTCGATCACAATATCGCGCCAGTCGGCGAGTTCGTCGTAATCCGTGCCGCCGAGCACAACCTGCAGCGGCCGGCTGCCCAGCCCGACGCCGCCGCCGCCCGGCACAAATGCATACGCCGATACGCCCGGGAGGTCCGGAAACTGACGATTCCAGTTCTCCACGATCTCCTGGGCCGTGCGTTCACGGTCGTGCCACAGTGCCATAGGCGCGAATACCCGGGCGGTGTTGACATCGCCGCCCGCGCCGCGGGCGCCGGACCGCGTTCCGACCCTTAAGACTTCGCCCGTTTCTACATCTTTCATCATGATCTTTTCGATATCGCGAACGTAATTCGAGGTGTACTCGAGGCTCGACCCGTCCGGAGCGGTAATCATCGTGAGCGCCATACCGCGATCCTCGCGCGGCATGTATTCCACCGGCAGGCTGGCGAACAGGAACATGCTCGCTCCAAAGATCAGCAGTGCGCTGGTGATCACCAGCCAGGGATGCCGGATGACCCGGCGCAGCATGGCAGTGTATCGGGCGGACAGACGCTTGAAGAAACGGTCGATGACGTGGGTCAATCGGCCCCGATGCAGCCCGGTCGCAAAAAACTTCGAGCTCAGCATCGGAACCAGAGTCAGCGAAATGAGACTGGAAAAAAGTACGGCCGCGGCCAGCGAGATGCCGAACTCGGTGAAGATCCTGCCGATATTGCCCGGCATGAATGACACCGGCAGGAACACAGCGACCAGCACCAGTGTGGTCGCGATTACCGCGAACCCGATTTCGCGTGTGCCATTGGTCGCCGCCAGCAATACCGGCTCTTTCATTTCGATGCGTCGTACGATGTTCTCAAGAACAACAATCGCATCGTCGACAACAAGGCCGATGGCAAGAACCAGGCCGAGCAGTGTAATGACATTGATGGAGAAACCCATTGCCGCCATCACAGTGAATGATGCGATGATCGATATCGGGATCGTGATTGCAGGGATAAAGGTCGCGCGCAGGGTGCCAATGAAGCCATAAATGACAATCAACACCAGCATCAACGCAATGCCGAGTGCTTTGCCAACTTCTTTCAGCGATTCGCTGATGAAAACAGAGGTATCGATATTGACGCTGAAGTTGATGTCGGCGGGAATAGTCGATCGCAATTCCTCGATGCGCCGGCGGACGTCGCTATTGACCTTGAGGATATTTGCTTTGGCTTGAGGGATGATGCCGAGGCTCATGCCCGGCGCACCGTTGGTTCGTGAATAGCTCCTTTCACTTTCGGCCGCCAATTGGACGTCCGAGACTTCACCGAGGCGAATCATGTAATTGTCGCTGCCTCTGGCCAGCACGAGATTGCGAAAATCGTCTTCCGACACGAAGCCGGTGTTGGTGCGCAACGTAAATTCACGGTCGCTGGACTCGATGCGACCCGAGGGAATCTGCACGTTCTCGCGCCGCAATGCATCCTCGATGTCGGTGACCGTCAGATCGCGGGCGGCCATGCGTAGCGGATCCAGCCAAATCCGCATGGCCGGTCGCCTTTCGCCACTCAAGCGCACAAAGGCAACGCCGTCGACTATCGAGAGTGCATCGACGAGATGGCGCTCGGCGTAGTCGGTCAGCTCCATGATCGAGCGTGTATCGCTGGAAAGATCGATCCACATCGAGCTTTCCGACGAATTGTCCTGCTTGGCGACCTCTGGCGGATCGGCCTCCTCCGGCAGGTTGGCCAGCACCCGCGCGACGCGATCACGCACGTCGTTTGCTGCGGCATCGACGTCGCGATCCAGCGAAAATTCCAGTGTTATGGACGAACGTTCGTCGTAACTTACCGAGCTGATCTTTTCGATTCCGGATATGCCGGCAACCTGGTCCTCGATGATCTGGGTAACGCGCCGCTCGACGACGTCCGACGCTGCACCACGGTAGTTCGTATTGATGGATACGACCGGTCGTTCGATGTCCGGGTATTCGCGTGTCGACAGCGAGCGCAGTGACATCAACCCGATGATGACGAGGATCAGCGAAATAACGGCCGCGAAAACGGGCCGCTTGACTGAAACATCCGATATCAACATGGGTGCAACCTCTAGAGCTTGCCGTCGGCAAGCTGCGACCGGTCGTCCGGGGATGGCTTCTGGACGATTTCAACGAGACTGCCGTCACGAACCTTGTGCGTACCCTCGGTGATGAGCAGATCGCCGGCGGATACGCCGGCAACAATTTCGACCAGCCCCGGGGCGCGGCGGCCGAGGGTGACTTCTTGCTGAACTGCCTTGTCGTCGACTACCCGATAGACGTGTTGCAGGCCGCGCTCCGGCACGATGGCGGCTTCGGGTGCGACCAGCACCGGACCGCGATCCCGTTGCAGATTCACGGTCAGGAACATGCCCGGCTTCAGGTGGCCATCGGGATTCGGCAATATGGCGCGCACTTGAACCGAGCGCGCGACCGGGTCGAGCCGGGTATCGATGCTCGCGACTTTGCCGACGAAGAGCTGGTCGGGGTACACGAGGCTGCGGGCGATGATGTTCATGCCTTCGGCTACGACCCCGAGAAATGCCTCGGGTATGGAAAAATCGAGTTTGATCACTTCGGTGTCGTCGAGCGTTGTAATGACCGTCGAGCTATCGACGAAACTGCCGGGGCTGACCCGGCGCAGCCCGATGCGCCCATCGAAGGGCGCACGAATCATCGTGTTGGCAAGTCGCGCTTTCGCCGCTTCGACCTGCGCTTCGTTGACCTGCATGGCCGCCTGAAGCTGTTCCAGATTCGATGCGGAAATGGCCTGGGTCGAAGCCAGCGACACGCTGCGGTTGTAAAGTCCGCGGCTCTCGGACAAAGCGGCCTCGGCGACCGCAAGGCCTGCACGAATTTCGCTGTTCTCCAGTTCTACCAGCAAGTCTCCGCGTTTTACACGCTGACCTTCCTCGAACGCGATTCGGGTCACGATGCTGGCAATACGCGGTGTGATTTGCACCGACTCATTGGCGCCCGCCGTGCCCAAAGCCTGGATTTCGTCGATGAGATCCTGCAACTCCAGTCGGGTGGCAACGACACTGACCGCGCGAACCTGGTTGTTGACCGGGGCATCCCTGCCGCCTTCACAGCCTGAAGCCAGGATTGCAAAGGTTGTCACGCCAATAAGTACATGGAGTTTCACTGGATGGATTGTCCGTTGGCGAAGCTGAAGACTTCCTTAAAAAGAGTCCCGTAAAAGTGTGCTGCGTTCGTATGCGACTCCGACCGCACGCAAAGATTCCCTGCCACGCGCAGGGGCTTGCAGTAACAGGTCGCCATTAGTTTACCCGGATCGTCGCCCTATAGGGATTCATTGGCTCGCTATCCATGCCAAATGATGGGTGGCAGAATGCATAGGGCTTCACAGATGCCTGATAGTCGCGAATTTCATTTACCGTGGCCGCCATTGAATAACGCCGATCCAAATGCGCATAAGCGCGACCTCTGGACGTCTCGAGGCGGATTCATCCTCGCGACAGCAGGGGCGGCCATTGGCCTTGGAAACATCTGGCGATTCCCCTATATCACTGGCGAGAACGGTGGTGGTGCATTTGTCCTGGTTTACCTTGCCTGCGTCTGCCTGATCGGCGTTCCACTCATGATGGCGGAGTTTTTCATTGGCCGGCGCGGCGCATCGAGCCCGAGCGACAGTTTCAGGAACCTGGCGGAAGAAGCAAATAAACCGCGCCACTGGCAAGTCGTCGGGACCCTGGGTGTCATTGTTTCATTCCTGATATTGACGTTTTACAGCGTGATCGGCGGATGGACGCTGGCATACCTCGTAAAAAGCGTCAGCACTGGCTTCAGTGGACTGTCCGGTATGGAAGGGCAGAATCAGTTTGCCGAGTTCATGCATTCGCCGTTGCAATTGATTTTCTGGCACTCCGTTTTCATGTTGATTACCGTCGCCGTGGTCGTGCGGGGAGTATCCAGAGGTGTCGAGCGCCTGGCCCGGTACCTCATGCCGAGCATGTTCCTGATCCTGCTGCTGTTGTTCGCTTATGCGACCGTGACACCAGAATTCAGGCGCGGTGTTTCGTTCATGTTCAACCTGGATTTTGCCAGACTCACTACCGGGAGTGTCGTGGTTGCGCTGGGGCATGCGTTTTTCAGTCTCGGGCTGGCGCAGTCCGTCATGGTTGCCTATGGTTCACATTTGCCCCGCGACATTGCGCTCACTCCCGCTGCGCTTATCGTGTCGATTCTCGACACGTCCGTTGCCCTGGTTGTGGGCGTGATTATATTCTCCATCGTCTTCTCCAACGGCCTGGAAGTGTCATCCGGACCCGGCCTGGTTTTTCAATCCCTGCCGGTTGCCTTCGGGCAGATGCCATTCGGCAATATCATTGGAATTGCATTCTTTATCATGCTGGTGCTGGCTGCGTGGTCGTCGTCCGTTGGCCTCGTTGTGCCACCCGCCGATCATTTGCAGGTCCGGTACCGGCTTTCCCGGGCCCGCAGCACATACATCGTTTGCCTGACGGCGTGGCTCATCGGTATCTTCTGTGCACTGTCATTCAGTACTCTGGCAGACTTCAAACCGCTGGCTGGCAAAACAATATACGAGGTTCTCGATTACGTGACCTCTGCTGTACTGATGCCGGTGACAGGATTGCTGGTGGCCGTATTCGCCGGATGGATCGTCTCGGAAAAAACGGCAACGGAAGAGTTGCAGCTCGGCAGTGGCCTGCGGTTTCGCGCCTGGCGATTCCTCGTGCGTTTCGTCGTGCCGCTCACGATCGTCATGATCCTGGTCAATGGCATACTCTGATTAGCGTCGGCAGCACGGGCCCAGTGCATCGTATGCGGCCACAATAGCAAAGGAGAATTGGCGTGCCCGGATTGGTTCCAAAGTCGGATTTCATCATGCCCGAAGGTGTTACCAGCCTGGTCGCCGGGGGCGAGCCGCCGTTGCTGAAAGCGCATCGGCAGGCATTCGAGGAGTATGCGCGTGACAAGGCGCAAGGTTATGCCGGCTACTGGCGTCACTGGGCGGTCAACGAAGAAGTACGAGCACTGCTTGCCGATCTGCTGCACCTGCAACCGGATGAGATCTCGCTCATAGGCAGCGCATCGGAGGGCATTGCGCAGGTGATTTCGTCGATCGATTGGCAACGGGGCGATAACGCCGTAACGACAGCGATTGAATATGCGTCCGGGCGGTTCGCGTTTTCCGGGCTGCGGAAGTTCGGTGTGGGAGCAAGGATGGTCGAACCACGCGAATGGCGCATGGACATCGAACAAATTGTCGATGCATGCGATGAAAAAACGCGACTGGTTTATGTCAGCCAGGTCAGTTATCGAACCGGACAACTGCTTGACATGCCGCGGCTGTCAGCCGAACTCGGGGAACGCGGCACCCTGTTGCTGAACGACGCCAGCCATGCACTGGGCGTAACTCCGGTTGACGGACAGCACGCAGACTTCACGGTGTGCGCTTGTTACAAATGGCTGCTGGGCACGCAAACAGGAATTTTCACCTGGAACAGAACGCGACGGCCGGCGTTCGAACCCAGGGGCATTGGCTGGCGATCGGCCATCGTGGACGAGACTACGGGCGAGATTGTTCCGCGGCCGGATGCCAATCGTGCACAGGTCGGCAATTCGAACCATTTGGACGTATACCTGCTACGCGAATCGCTGAAATACATTCAGCAAATCGGTATTGATGCGATTCGCGAGCACGTAATTCGGCTCGGTGGCCTGTTGATCCAGGGCCTTCGTCAGCTGGACCTCGATATCATTACGCCGGAATTTGCTGCCGAACGAGCGGGTAATATCTGTTTTGGCCACGCAGAGCCCGGAAAACTCGTCGCTTTGGCCGCTGCCGAGAACATTCTCTTCTGGGGTGACGATGGTCGGATACGAGTATCGGTTCACCTGTTCAACGATGAGGAGGACATCGAGACGCTGATCCGGTTCCTGACCAGGAATCGCTCAATTATTAAATAGTATCGTACAACGGGTCTGCGCATGAGCACCGTCCCCGTATGACCGGGCGGGAACTAGGCGTATACTGCAAGGCCAACGGCCACGCATTTATCGAGCTTTCGGACATTTTCAGTCTAAACCCTCCTTTTGCAGTTCCCGCTGATCAGGCGGCTACGGTGACCGCGTAAGCCCGAGGCGGACAAATCCCGTACCAGGCCAGGCAGATGATGCACCCCTTAAGAATCGGTTTCGGCAGTGCGGGCTCGTCGATTCCACTGGTATTACTAGGGGGTTCGCGCCTTCGTCCATTTTATTTTTAGGTGAGATCGTATGACAGATGAATCGTCGTTTTTTGGGGAAGCGTACCGGATCGACTCGGTAAAGCCAGCCGAAGCTCCGGCCGGCATGCAAGGAGTGGGCTGGCATTGCTACATCATTGCCCAGGGTAGTAATTCGATGCGCGGCTACCGGCAGGGAAGTCATCCTGTGGTGATGAATGCGGTAGAACAGATCGTCAATCAACTGAATGAGCGACGGTTTGGCAAGCGCTGGCGTGCGAGTCGCGAAGAACAATCGGCGCAGACCACCCGTTCGACGGTTGAAGGACTCGATGACCACGACGCAGAGTCGTAAGCGATTCTGATGCGCCTTGCAGAAAGTCTGGATTCCCCCTTGCGAGCTCAGTCTCGCGCAGACAGGCGCAGTACGTAGAACCCACATTGCGGATCGCGTGGCGGGCTGCTAGTTTGGTTTCGCTCGCAGTGGTGTCTTGAACAGGAGAGCCGAGAACGGGGCCACGCCCGGGCGATTTGGAGTCCAACCATGAATAGGGCGCTGCATACGCCGCTTGCTATAACGGCAAGTTCTCTGCCGGCAGACAATCTTGTGCTTGCAGCGCTGCCCGAGGCGGACTATCGAGCGTTGCGACCGCAAATGGAATTCGTTCCGCTGCTGTGCGGTCAAGTCCTTTATCAACCCAGCGACGTCGTGACTCATGTATTTTTCCCGACATCGGGCATCGTTTCCCTGCTGACTCCACTAGCTAACGGCACCTCGACAGGCATTGCGCTCATCGGAAACGAAGGTGTGGTAGGAGTGTCCGTGATTCTCGAGGGACTAAGAGCCAGATCATCGTGCCGCCGAGCGGTCGTGCTCAGCGCCGGTTATGCCTACCGGATGCGGGCAAATCGCCTGCTAAAGGAATTCGAGCGGGGCGGCGAATTGCAGCACTTGCTGCTGCGTGCCACTCAGGCGCAGATCGCGCAGATCGCGCAGACCGTAGTGTGCAACAGGTGCCACAAGCTGTCGGAGCGGCTGTGCAGATGGTTGCTACACAGCCTTGACCGCTTATGTGGCGACGAGATATACGTGACCCAGAGCATACTCTCGGAGCTGCTGGGCGTACGCCGCGAGGGTGTCACTGAGGTGGCAAGAGAATTACAAAGCGCCGGTATAATTGAATATCGGCGTGGCCACATCCACGTGTCAGACCGGCCGGCGCTGGAGCAGCGGGTGTGCGAGTGCTACGCGACGATCAGCCGGGAATACACGCGTTTGGCCCCCGCCCCGGCGCCAAAAGCAAGACGAGTTGGTCGGTCGCCATATCGACAGTTTCCTGGCACCTGGCAGCCGGCATGTCCTTCTGAAGTACTGAAGCAGGTGCGTGAAAGTGGTTCCAGGGCGGTTTGTGAGGTGACGTCCGGCGACGAAGCAGCGGTCGCTCGCCAGTTGCGGGTCGTGGCAGGTCTCGCTCCCGGCGCTGGCGATCGACCAAGAAAGGCCTACGCGTCATATCCAGCGCTATCCTGCTGAGAGATCAGACATTCTCCGAGCTATACGCCAGCGCTTATGCGTGAGGCTCCTTCGTGACAAGCCTCTTGGTGTGTTAACGCACAGACGATGGGCGAGCCGTATGGAAGTCTACCGGTGAAGCCTACACGGAGGATGAAGCGTGCTCGAAAGTGGCGGAAATCTGAATACCTCGGAGATTGAGTTACGGCAGCAGCTGCCGACACTCGAATGCGAGTGGTTGATCAGCTGTCTTCGCGGCATACACGGCGTCGCGGATGCCAAATGGGGGGGCAACACGCGTCAGCTGTTCGTCGAATACGACGCCGATATTTTCGGGAGTGGCGAACTCGTCGACATTCTGCACACCTGCGGCGCCCCGGTTGCCGCTTTGCGAGCCGGGTATGCGTAAGCAAGGGATTGACGTTTGAGGACAAACTGGTCGGGGTGGCGGGAGTTGAACCCACGGCCCCTGCCTCCCGAAGACAGTGCTCTACCAGGCTGAGCTACACCCCGTGCTCAAAAACAATTGTTGACGATCTCGACTATCGCTCTCGATCATTAGGAACGTCGACTGACAGCGAACTCTGCAATTGCGATCAGTGCGTCTTTCCAGTCCGATTCGGGAATTCCGGACAATGCATCAATCGCCAGATTGGCGGCCTCCTGAGCGCGCGCCGCAGTGTACTGGAGGGCCCCGGTCGATTCAATGATCGCCTGTATGACCCTGAGATTGGCCGATTCGCTGTCCTCGATCGCATGCCGAATCGTTTTGCGCTCGGTCTCGGAGCAATTCTTCATGGCAAAAATCAATGGCAGGGTCGTTTTTCCCTCCGCCAGGTCGTCTCCGAGGTTTTTGCCGAGCTCCTCAGCGCTCGCACCGTAGTCCAGGGCATCGTCGATGAGCTGGAACGCGGTGCCCAGATTCCGGCCATACAGAATCATCGCGTCCTCATCGTCGGCGTGCCGGTCGGCGAGGATGGCAGCGATCTGTGCCCCCGCCTCGAAGAGCCGGGCCGTCTTCCGGTAAATCACCTGGCGATAGTCCTGCTCGGAGACATCCGGGTCATGCACATTCATCAGTTGCATGACTTCGCCGGCAGCAATGGTGTTGGTCGCATCCGCCAGGATGCGCATGATCGACATCTGGCCGATTTCCACCATCATCTGGAAGGCCCGCGAATACAAGAAGTCTCCGACCAGGACGCTGGCCCGGCCGTCCACGTGGGCCAGGAG
>CAYXKM010000311.1:0-10006 GCA_964465665.1 uncultured Woeseiaceae bacterium | reverse complement strand
TGGCAGGGGGGGTTGCCTGTTAGTGGCTTTGTTGGAGCCTGATTTGCTGGCGACGCGACAATCGAGGTCCGGCCCCGATTGTTGCTACGCGTTCCGCCCCAGGAATGCAGTGATCATACCCAACACCAGCAGCAATCCAGTATCGAACACGATTTGCTTGACGACCATCATGCCGGGCAGCGGCTGGACGACGTAATAGATCATGTAAGTCGGAACGGCGGTCATCAACGCGATCACCAGTCCGAAGCGAATACCCTGCCCGAGCCACGGCTTGTCCTCCCGACCACGCCGGTAAACCCAGAGAAAAGCGCCTGCAAGCAACACATGAGCCAACAGCATGAAGTGCATGTAGTTTTCCGCGTCGGCCTGCGGCCTGTAGAGATTCGGCAATTGCGAATACTCGGCGTTGAGAAGTACCCCGTGCACTGCAAAACTGCCGGCCATCCACGCAACAAAAATCACAACCCACGCAAGTAGAAATTTCCTATTCATAACCCCCCCGATTGTCAGGTGCGTGGTCGCTTTTATAGCAGGATCGGGATCAGACCGCGATGCACCGCGATAAGCATCTGCAGGATGCCCGCATCGCGGGCGACCGCCAAATTAACGGGTTCCCGCCGGGCGGGGTCTTTGCTGACGGCTGCGAAGGCGATCGCGGACACGGTCACGCTGCTCGGGTGTCATCTGGCGGAAGCGATCGCGAAGCTGCTGCCGGCGCTCCGGTGACAGGTCGCGAAAACGCTCGTAGTTCTGGCGGATTCTCTCGCGCTCTTCCGGCGACAGGTTCTGGAACTGCTGGTAGCGGTCGCGAATTAGCGCGCGCTGTTCACTCGTCAGGCTGGTCCATGCCCGGAATCGCTCCTGGGCGGCCGCACGTTCGGCATCCGACATTTCCGCGAACCGCCGTGCGCCCTCGGCGAGACGCGTCTGGCGTTCCGGGCCGAGAGAGTCCCATTCCGCCGCATACGGATTCAATACCCGTTGCTGTGCTTCATTCAGGCTGCTCCAGGCGATCGGTTGATCCTGGGCGATGGCGTTGCCGCTTATTGCCAGCATCGTCATCGCCATCAGCAACACTGCAAAATTAGCTTTCATCTTCAGTCTCCGTCGATTCTTCACCTGTCGGTGCGGGATCGATCCGCTCATCAGGAACCGTCGCCGGTTCGGTGTCGATTGCCTTGAACAGAAGCCAGTCCTCATCCGATTCCTCCCAGCTCCCAAGGTATTCGAGAAACTCAAGTTCCGGCGCATCTTCTGCACCCGCCATGCCACCCCCGAGCAAGCCACAGACCACGGCCAGCTGAAGCATGACGTTCTTCCTTTTCTCCTCAGCCGACATTTGCGCCGGCATCTCCGTCCAGATCCATCCAGCTGTAGAACTCGAGTTCCTCGAGCATCTCCAGGCTGTCCTCGTCCAACAGAATCTCGAAATCGGTCGCGGTTGCCGGCGGTGCGATGTCGGCCGGTTGCCGAAAGCCACTCCATAAAGTGACGGCAACAACAGCAGCGGCGGCAATGCCGGTCGCCGGCGCCCATACGCCGAGCGCGCCCATCGCCGGGCGTCGTCCGTTTTCCGCGAGCGCTTTCTGCCGGCCGCGATTCAATCGCGACTGCGTCTGACCATCGATATCCTGAACGCTCTCGTCGAACAGATGCTTCGCTCTTTTCGTGAAGCGTTCCTCGTCCTTATGCTCGCTCATTGCCAGTGTTCTCCAAGGGTTTCGCGCAGGGAATGCACTGCGCGGGAGTAATGCGTTTTTACACTGCCTGCACTGCACCTCATCGCGGTTGCCGTGCCCGCAACATCCAGGCCTTCAAATGTGCGCAGCATGAATGCTTCTCTCTGTCGTCCGGGAAGCGCGGCCAGTGCCCGTTCCAGGCCCCGCATCGCTTCGAGCGACTCGAGCTGCTCCTGTGGCGTTCGGCCGGCTGTATCCGGTGCGCCCGAAATGACGTCCGGCTCGTCGTCGTCCGAGCCGCCGAACCATACGATGACCCGCTTTCTCACCGCCTGCCGACGGTGCCAGTCACGAACGCCGTTCTGCAGGATGCGATAGAAGAGCGGCGTCCATTCCACGCTCGCACGTCCCGAGTACTTTCGTACCAGTTTGATCATCGCGTTTTGCACGAGATCGAGCGCTTCGTCGCGATCGCGTATCGAAATCTCGACAATGCGCAAAGCGCGTTTCTCCACGTCGGCCAAAAACCGGTTGAGTTCCTGTTCGCGTTGCAGCGTTTCGACCCCCGATACATCTTCGCGGGAGCACGATACCGCAAAAACGTTGGTGCCGGCGTTCATCGAACTCGCCCGGCTCCGAAATCCCCGTAAAGATCCTTCTTTGCCATTCCCTTCTTCCTGCCTGCGCTATGAGGTCTAATATCGGCACCGGGCCCGGTGCGCCGGCCTGAAGCATAGAACGCGTTACCGGCCGCGCGGTTGACAGGCCCGCAACAGCCGGGGCGCCTCCAGAATCCTGGCAACCCCGCGAATTCGCCACAGCGGTTCGCGTAAACACGCTGTAACTATATGTATTTTATATAAAAATGAAAAAACGCAGCCGCCGTCCGCGGACCCCATCCGTGATCCTTCGCGTAGCTGTCAATGCGCCGCTGGCGCGTCTTTTCGACTACCTGCCACCAGCAGGCGCAGACCGGGAATCGCTGCAACCCGGCAGCCGCCTGCTCGTCCCCTTTGGCCGGCGACGGGAGTCGGCGTTGCTGGTCGAACTCACCAATCGATCGGAACTGCCGCTCGCAAAGTTGCGCGAGGCATACGCCGTGATTGACGAGACGCCGATACTTTCGGCGCACGACCTGTGGCTTATCCGCTTCGCGAGCGACTATTACCATCACCCGATCGGTGAGGTGGTGGCAGCCGCGCTGCCGGGCCCGCTGCGTTCAGGCAAGCCGCTTTATGCCATCGTGCATCAACTGGCACTGAGTGACGCGGGCAGAGCGGAAGATGTATACGAGTTACGAAAACGTGCGGCGAAGCAGGCGGAGCTCCTCGACACTCTGCGGCAATGGCCGCTGCTGAGTTTCGAAGAGCTCGATGCGGCGATGCCCGGCTGGCGGCGCATTTACAAAGCCATGGCGGGGAAGGGCTGGCTGCTCGAAACCGAGACCCGCGAGCAGGTTTCTCGCGGGCCTGAGCCCCGACCTCCGGAAAAGGGCATGGCACTGAACCGCGATCAGTCCGCGGCTCTCGCGGCCATTCGTCAATCCACGGGATTCGGCGTAAGCCTGCTGCACGGCGTCACCGGCAGCGGCAAGACCGAGGTCTATCTGCACCTGATTCAGGACGCTCTCCAAAGCGGGTGCCAGGTGCTGGTGCTGGTCCCGGAGATCGGACTGACACCGCAACTCGTCACCCGCTTCGGCAAACGTCTTGGGTTCGAGCCGGTGTTGCTGCATTCGGCGCTGTCGGACAACGAAAGACTCGGCACCTGGCGCGCGGCGGCCGAGGGGTCTGCGCCACTGATCATCGGCACGCGGTCAGCGGTTTTTGTGCCGCTAAAGAATCCCGGCCTGATCATCATCGATGAAGAGCACGATGCATCGCTGAAACAGCAGGAGGGATTCCGATACTCGGCACGCGACCTTGCCGTTGCCCGCGCCAAACAGTTCGATGTGCCGATCGTGCTCGGTTCCGCAACACCTTCTCTCGAGTCGCTGCAGCGTTGCCGCGAAGGCGCGTATCAGCACCTGCTGTTGCCAACGCGAGCGGGCAGCGCGGTGCCGCCGTTAATGCGCCTGGTCGATGTCTCGACGACGCCACCCGACGATGCCCTGAGTCAGCAGGTGCTGCAATCGATTCGCAGCACGCTCTCGCTCGGCGGACAGGTACTCGTGTTTCTCAACCGGCGTGGTTTTGCACCGACGCTCATTTGCACGGCTTGCGGCCATATAGCCGAGTGCGATCACTGCGATGCACGCCTCACGGTGCACGCGGCGAAAAACCAGTTGCAGTGCCATCACTGCGGAGCCATGCGCCGCCTCGACCCTGCCTGCACCGAATGCGGAGGCGAATGTCGCGCACTCGGCCAGGGTACGGAACGTCTGGAGGAATCGCTGCGTGCCCATTTCCCCCAAGACGTCATCACCCGTATCGACAGCGACAGCACTCGACTGAAAGGCACGATGATCAAAGCGCTGGCCATGGCGACCGCGGGAGAGGCGCAGATCCTGGTCGGCACGCAGATGCTCTCCAAGGGACATCACTTCCCGAACCTCGAACTCGTGGTCGTGGTCAATGCCGATCAGGGTCTTTTCAGCACCGATTTTCGCGGCAGCGAGCGGCTCGCGCAAAGCCTAATCCAGGTCTCCGGCCGCGCCGGCCGCGAGAAGAAGCAGGGCCGCGTCATCATACAGACGGCTTTTCCGCAGCATCCATTCTGGAGCGAGTTGCTGAACGGCGGTTACGAGCGGGTCGCCAGCAGCGAACTTGCCGCAAGGGAAGCGGCGGCATGGCCGCCCTTTTCACGCCTCGCGCTCGTACGGGCGAGCTCACCGAAGCGTCAGGACTGCTGGCAGTTTCTCGACGGCCTGCGCCGATTCGCGGATCAGCAGGCCGGTGAAGGTCTGCGTGTGCTCGGTCCCGTCAGCGCGCCCATGGAACGTCGTGCCGGACGATACCGCGCACAGATGCTGCTGCAATCCCGCCAGCGGCAACCCTTGCATGCGCTGCTCGCACAGTTGCAGGCAAAAATGGAGGGCAGCCCGCTGGCCCGTCGCGTAAGATGGTCCATCGACGTCGATCCGATTGAGCTTTTCTGACTGCACGTTAGAATTGCCGACTCGCCGGCGGCGGCGACCATCTTGAACCCCCCAAAAAGTCCCAAGAACAATGACTTTAAAGAGCAGCATTGCAGACCTTGTCGCGGAATCGATTCGCGCCATTCCCGAACTCGCCGGACTGCCGGACATCGAGTTCGTCAACGTCGATGTCGAGCGCACGCGCGATCCGCGCCACGGCGACTTCGCGACCAATGTCGCCATGCGGCTGGCGAGAAGCGTTGGCAAAAATCCACGTGACCTCGCAGCAACGATCATCGAAAAACTGCCGAAAAGCGAACTGATCGAGAAGACCGCGATTGCGGGTCCCGGCTTCATCAATTTCCACGTCGGTGCGCCGGCGTTTCATCGGGAGCTGAGAGAGGCCCTGAAACTCGGTACCGCTTACGGGCGCCTGCCACCGAAAGCATCGCCGAAAATCCTGCTCGAGTTCGTATCAGCAAATCCGACCGGTCCGCTGCACGTCGGTCACGGCCGGCACGCGGCTTTCGGTGCGACCGTCGGCAACCTGCTCGAAGCGGCCGGATTTCCCGTCGATCGCGAGTACTACGTCAACGACGCCGGGCGGCAGATGGATATCCTGGGCCTGAGTGTGTGGTTGCGGCGGTTGCAGGCCACCGGACTTGAGGTGCCGTTTCCAAGCGCCGGCTATCGCGGCGATTACATCCGCGACATCGCCGCAGCACTCGACACCCGCGGCGTGCCGGAGATTACGGCGAATGAGCTCACGGCCGGCCTGCCCGCGGACGAGCCCGAAGGCGACAAGGAAGTGTTCATTTCGGCACTGATCGATCGCGCGATTGAACTGCTGGGCGAGAAGAGTTTCCTGCACTTGCGTCAACAATCTCTCGAATCCATCCGCGATGAGATTCGTGAGGACCTCAGCGAGTTCGGTGTCGTTTACGACCGGTGGTACTCCGAACAAAGCCTGGAAACTGAAGGCCTCATCGATGAGGCGCTCGCCATACTCAAAGAACGCCGAATGCTGTACAAAAAAGACGGCGCTACATGGTTTCGTGCCACCGACTACGGCGACGAAAAGGACCGGGTTGTCGTGCGCGAGAATGGCAAGAAAACTTACTTCGCTTCGGACATCGCCTATCACTACGACAAACGGCGGCGTGGTTACGATCAACTGATCGACCTTCTGGGCGCGGATCACCATGGCTACGTGGCACGGGTGCGCGCGGGACTCGAGGCCATGGGTTATGCCGGTGACTGCCTCGAGGTCGAGCTGGTGCAGTTCGTGACGCTGTACCGCGGGGGCGAGAAGATGTCGATGTCCACAAGATCCGGCGAGTTTGTCACTTTGCGCCAGCTACGCGAGGAGGTCGGCAATGACGCAGCGCGATTCTTCTATGTGATGCGCTCCAACGACCAGCACCTCGACTTCGATCTGGAACTCGCCAAGAGCCGCTCCAACGATAACCCCGTTTATTACATCCAGTATGCGCATGCGCGTGTCTGCAGCGTGTTTCGCCAGCTCGAGGAGAAGGCACTACGCTGGGACCAGCACGATGGATCCGCTAACCTGAATAAACTCGATGAAGCGCACGAAAAAGCCCTGATGACGACGATCAGCCGCTATTCGGAGGTTGTCGATCTCGCGGCAACCAACCGGGCGCCGCAACACCTTGTGAACTACCTTCGCGAGCTGGCAAACGAGTTCCACGCTTATTACAACGCGCACACCTTTATTGTCGACAATGCAGCGACGCGAAATGCAAGACTCGCGCTGATCGCTGCTGTGCGTTCCATCATTGCCAGCGGGCTCGCAATCATCGGCGTTTCGGCGCCGGAGTCCATGTAAGCCCATGGCGAAACGACGACACCACCGCGGCGAGGAGTACCCGGCCTGGAGCTGGATGATATTCGGTCTGGCCATCGGCCTGTCGGTGGCGCTCGCAATCTACGTAAAGGACAGGAGCCCGGGCAGTGGGGTGCGCCGGGCCGCGCCGCCGCAGATCAGTGCTCCGGTCCCCGGCGCAGTAGACAAGAACAATGAAACCGCGGCCAAAGACACTGCACCGGCCAAACCCCGTTTCGATTTCTACAACATGTTGCCGAATTTCGAGGTCGTGATTCCGGAGCAGGAACCGGATGTCCGCGTCGATGTGGCACCGCAGGCAGTCGAGAAACCCGGTGTGTACGTATTGCAGGCCGGATCGTTCAGCGAGTTCAGGGATGCGGACCGGCGACGCGCGGAACTCGCGTTGCACGGTATCGAATCGACCATTCAGCGGGTATCCATCGACGACAAAACTTATCACCGGGTACGCATCGGCCCGACTTCGGATCTCAAAGAACTCAATGTGCTGCGTAGCCGCTTGCACCAGGCCAATATCGATGTGCTCAGAATTCGTCTCGGGGATTAGAACCGCTGTTACCCGATGCCGGCTGCTCATGCCGGTCGCTTTCCTTGCACTCGGCGCTTGCAGCAGCACGCCGGAGGTCGCAACTGAGGCAACGCCCGCCGCACAGGACGCTCCGGATCGGCCCCTCGTTGTAACACAGAGCCCACCCGTGTCGCCGAAAGCGATCGTGAGCATTGCCGCCGTTGGCGACATGATGCTCGGCACCGATTATCCGCAGAATCATCTGCCGGACGATGACGGCGTCAGTTTCCTGCAAGCCGTCACACCGTGGTTGTCGTCGCCCGACATCACCTTTGGCAACCTCGAGGGCGTGCTGCTGGACGGTGGTGAGCCGGCCAAGGTGTGCAAGAACCTGAACGTCTGCTACCTGTTCCGTTCGCCGACCCGCTACGTTCAGCACTATGTCGCGGCCGGCTTCGACGTGATGAGCCTCGCCAACAATCACGCCCGGGACTTTGGCGAGGAGGGCCGCAGCTCGAGCATGCGGGCATTGGCCGATGCCGGCATTCGTCACTCGGGGCGCGAAGGCGATTTCGCGAGCTTCAAATCGAAGGGACTTGCGGTTGCACTGCTGGCGTTTGCGGTCACAAAGGAATCGAACCTCCTGCACGACTACGATCTTGCCGCGTCACTGGTAGCAGCGCACGCGGCCAACCACGATATCGTGATCGTGTCGTTCCACGGCGGCGCGGAGGGTTTGAACGTCGAACGCCTGCCGTTTGCAGAGGAAGAGTACTTCGGCGAGCCGCGCGGTGACGTTGTCAAATTCTCCCGCATGATGATCGACGCCGGCGCGGATCTCGTTCTGGGCCATGGGCCGCATGTCGTTCGCGCGATGGAGTATTACAAAGAGAGATTGATCGCCTACAGCCTGGGGAACTTCGCTACGTATTACGGCATCAGCGTCGAGGGCAACCGCGGCATTGCGCCTGTTCTGATAACAACTCTCGATGACGAAGGCCGGTTCATCGAAGGGCAGATACACTCGACGATCCAAATTCGCCCGGGCGGTCCCGTTCCGGACGAGGAGCAACGCGCGCTGAAGCTGATTCAGCAGCTCAGCAAGCAGGACTTCGGCTCTCCCGGTATCGTTTTTCAGCCGGACGGGCGCATAATTCCCACCAAGCGGGAGTTTGTACGGACGCACAGCGAGTAGCACAACAACCTGTCGTGACTTTTACTACAGCTTTTCCAGCCCGACTGGTTGTACTTGGCTCCGCAATGTTACGAAATCGCGATTACGCAAGGTATCAGAATGCCAGTCCTTGTACTTCAAGCACTTAAAGAACCCATCCATCGATATCGTGCATTTTTGCAGCAATCAAATGCTGCATTATTCCTCGCTACTTATAGTTAGGCAGCTCAATGGGCGTCAGTTCGATCTCGACGAAAGTCACAATTCTCGGGATCGCAATGCTTACCTCAGCCGTATCGGTCTGCGATCAGCTTTCCATAGCCGGAGAATGGAAATGCCGACGAGGCAGTTTCGAGCAAGACGCCTTTACCTTGGAATCGGAAGAGATTTTCGAGTTTTCTGGCAAAGGCTGGTACATCGCCAATGCTGAGCTTCTAGCACGGTTCGCGAATGGTGAGAGATTCGCTACCTCACTGAATATCTGGGGGCGTTGGTCCGTCGACCGTGGTTTTCTGGTGCGGGAAATGGCGCAAGTACTTGTATCAAGCTGGGATCCGTCCGCTAACCCCGCGCAAGACGACGAGGTTGCGACATTTCTGAAGAGAGAGTATGAAACAGGCCGTAGCACACGAAACGAGATACATTGGATTGACGAAGATCGAATGGAGCTTCTGGGCGAAACTGGCGCAGTCGATTTCGCGTGTAGAAGGATCGAGCAATCGTCAGAAACGGGTTAACAATGTCGCAAGCGCTGCCTAACAAATCGCTGCACGGGCCAACGGGCGCCTGTCACGGCTTTTGCAGTAAGGGCAAAGCCGCGCCAGGCGCGCCGTTGCCCGTGAGCTCAAGCGTTAGGCTACACCAGCGGCCTCCTGCGCGATGCCTCCGAAAATCAGAGAACTGATAGCCCAGTTGGAGCGTGCCGGCTTCGAAGATCGTGGCGGAAAAGGAAGCCATAGAAATTATGTTCACCCGAAATTGTCGAAACCTATTACGATTTCCGGCAGACTTGGTGACGATGCGAAACAGTATCAGATTAAAGCGGTGCGGAACGTCCTCGTGGAGCTTGAGAAATGAAAGCTAGTGCCCGGTACGCAAAAATCGTGGAGTGGTCCGATGAAGACAATTGCTACGTCGGGAGCGCCCCTGGTCTGATTCTTGGCGGGTGCCACGGCGATGATGAGCGAGCTGTCTTTGAGGAGCTTTGCCAGATTGTCGAGGAAGCGATTACCCTCTACAAGAAAGATGGAAGGCCGCTGCCTCCAGCAACCTCTGGCCGCGACCTCGCTAACCGTCTGCAAAGTGTCGCCTAACAAATCGCTGCACCCGCCGCCGGCCGTATTTGTCACGGCGCTTGCAGGTGCAACCGCCGCGCCAAATTCTGGCGCGGGTGAGCTCAAGCGTTAGGCATCCGCATGGCTCGGTCAAGCAAACTCGTGGGTCCGACACAATACTATCGTGCGATGCAGGACACATTTCGACTAGAGTCGGAAATCTTGACGAGCGTTCTCCCGCATCTCGGTGAGCGAGGTCGCAACGACGAGGAGCGTTTCCGCAGATTTTTGACACGGGTTCTACCGCGACGATTCAGCATTGGTACGGGTTTTATAGTGTGTTCGGAACCCGACGTTCCTATCTCGAATCAGGCGGACATTGTACTGTTTGACGAGATCTACAATTCTCCATTGCATCGAGAACTCTC
>CAYXKM010000310.1:0-18827 GCA_964465665.1 uncultured Woeseiaceae bacterium | reverse complement strand
GGATATCAAAGATTTCCCTGATTTCCTCCTCGTACGTGTCGGACCATAAATGAAAACCGGATGCGGCGTCGATCAGCTGGGCAGTTACCCGCACTTTTTCACCGTCGCGCCGGACACTGCCTTCGAGCACATTGCGCACACCGAGATGTGCCGCGACCGTCTTGATATCGACATCTTTGCCCTTGAATGAAAACGATGAGGTCCGCGCCGCAACATCGATGACCTGCATGCGCACCAGCAGGTTCAGGATTTCCTCAGTCAGCCCGTCGCTGAAATACGCATTGCGCGGATCGTCGCTCATGTTGACAAACGGCAACACCGCGATCGACGGCCGATCGGTCGGGCGTGGCCCTGCCTCGTCCATTGCCGGCGGGTCGGGCGCAGTCATGGATTCATCGACGTTGAAGCGCGCGACGGCGAGAATGGCGACCGCGGCAGCCAGCGCGGTAATCACAACGAAATCGATTTTCCGGTTTCTGTCGACGATGTAATGCACTGTCGTTGCCGACGGATCCGCGCTTTCGGATCTCACCTGGTAGGCCCACGCGAGGATCAGCGCCAGCGGAAAACCCAGCACGACAAACACGACAACCAGTGTGACGGACCAGCCCGGCAATAGCAGTGCCGGAAACGTTGCTTGCGCCACCTGGATGATCAGCCACGCCGCGACCAGGTACACGAGCCCGACCCGGATCACACGTCGGCGGCGCAATTCCCCGAAAAACGTCCGGTAATCGGCTTTCGATGTCACTGTAGCGCTGTTTGCGTCGGGATCGGCTTTGTGATCCTGAGTCTCGGACATCGGCCGGACCGCCGCCAGCAAACGGTATCCGCGGCGCGGCAAGGTTTCGATGTAACGTGGTTGATCGGCGTGATCGTTGAAATGATGACGCAGATCCGCGATACAACGCGTGAGCGATGCATCCGCGGAATCGGCATTGTTCCAGATGGCCTCGATCAGCCGCTCCCGGCTGAGCACGCGATCCGGGTTCTGCGCGAAATACAGCAGCAGGTCCATGGCGCGCGGCGACAGGTGTTGCGTTCCGCCCGGACCCGTGACCGTGCCGGTCGGCGGGTGGATACGATACTCACCCAGCAGGAAGCCTTGTCGGAGATGCTCGGTCATCCTGGCCTTTCTTTTGTTTTTCTGATGAACGCGCCCAATACTACTCCAAAAAAGCGCGCCTGCCATAGGCACGGCCAGAAGAATCAAGGGCTTAGCGTGGGAAGTGCAGGCAGCGTGCGACTTGCGCCAGCGATTCAGTACCGCAGCGATACGCTACTGAACGGCTGCTGCGGCCTTTTCCCGAGTACTCGCTGCAGCACGGAGTTCATGGTCAGCGAATCGTTGTCGAAACCGCCGTGCGAATCGCTGCGGGAGAATTTCGAGACCGGCACGTTGCCGTGGCTAGAGTGCAGGACGAGATTCGCATGTTGCTTCGCGAGCGTATTGCTGTGGGCCTCGAGACCGAGTATGCCGGCCGGCAACGGGTCTTCCTCATACGAGCGGCTGACCAGGTACAGCAATGACTTGCAATACACCCTGATGACATTGTCTTCCAGTTCCAGTTTCTCCGACAGGTTGTAGATGTCCATGCGGTTGATGCCTGCCTGCGACCTTGCTGCCGTGAGCAACGGACTGTACAACGCGCCGAACAGGTCGGTGGTTGCCGCCGGCGCCAGCAGGCTGGCGCTCGCGACGCGTTGTTTCGGTGACAGTTTCGCCAGCGCGGCCAGCAGGTAGGCGTGCAGTATGGCGCCGGTGCTATGGCCGACGATATGGATGGATAAAGGTCGGTTGTTCTTCGCGAAGGCCTGTACGAACTCCTGCAGCACGGACAGTCCGGCGCCGCCTTCGCGAAACGGCCGCTCGGCGCCGAGTTTCATCTGCCGCCACAAGGCACGGCCGGCCTTTTGTGTGCTGCGTTCAATCTGGCTATCGGTCCAGTGGGTACGGCCGCGGGCGCGCTGGGTTACATCCTTGTTGTGTCCGGCCAGGACGTCCTTCAGTTCCTCGAGCAGTCCCGTGTCGTACATGAAATGAAACGGGTAGATGCGATTCGCCTTGAACGTTTCCTTCATCGCCGAGATGCGTCGTGCCGAGTCCTCGACGCTGTTCAGCCCGCCGTGCGCATAGAAAAGGAGATGGTCGTACTTGTCGCTGGCAGCGACCAGTTCGGCGGTCTGCCGGACGTCGGCTGCGTTGCTCCAGTAACGGCCGTGCTGGTGATACCGGCCATCGTCGATGTGCACGAAGTGACCGGCAATCTCGGCGCGCGTCGGCGTGTCGCGGAACAGTCCCTCGGCGCGCCCGGCGTCCGACCCGCCTTCTTTCGGCAGGTGCCAGATTTGCGGTGTCGGCACGGCGAGTCGCTGCACCCAGGCATCCGAAATGTTGTCTTGCCAGTCCTCGTACAGCCATAGCGCAGTACCGTTCTCGCCCCACTCCCGGCCCCAGCTGTTCTGCACCCAGAAGCCGCGTTTTTCGTAACCGACAATGGCAAAAGCGTGACCGCCGAGTGACTCGCCTGCATAGGGAATGACGCCGCGTTTCGGTTTCTCCCATCCCTCGTGTATGTCCGCCGAACAGTAAATAACACCGGTCTCGTTCAATGCCGCGTGCAGATCCGAAATGCGCGTGCCAAGCCGGTAGTACGCGCCCAGGGTGTTTCTCCGGGCGTCTTTGGCTGCCGCTACGGTCAGAAATCCGGGTTTGCCCTCGACATACGGCCATTGCGCATCGAGACACACGCCCATGTTGTACCAACCCTTGATCGCGCCGCGGCAACTCGATCCTTCGTACTTGAATCCCGGCCATTCGTCGTGGTGTTTCGCCATTTCGTAGAGCATGCGTGGGCTGACGAAACCGGAATGGCCGCCATGCTGGCGCAGAAGGTTAATGACGGCGGTCAGGGCGAAGCCGGTACACGAACCTTCCTCGCCCTGGTCGAGAATTTTCAGACGGGCAGGGCGATCGATTTTCTTCGCAAGATTCAGCAGCGCCGGCTGGTAGATCCAGTCACGGAAGTCCGGCGTGTCCGCGACCGCGGTCAGTTTGTACTTGCCGATATTCGCTATTTTGAATTCAGGCACGGAACAACCTCTGACTATTGATAGTCCCGCGGAATGACTTCGTCCCAGCTCTTCTCACGAATGACTTTGCCGTTCTCGCTCACCCGTCGGACGTAGTGATAGTGGAAATTGTCGAGATCACTGCGAAAGACCAGTTCCGCTTCCCACAGCAGTACGCGCTCCGGCAGGCTCACTTCGAGCCGGTGCCTGCCGGTCATCGAGGTGTTCTCCGGATGCGCATCGGAGGTCTTGTGCTCGATGGATTCGCGGTACGTTTCCGTGCCCCAGGGATAGCGGGTCGCGCCGGTGTTGGAGGCGGTGACAGTAACCTCACCGGTCTGCGGATTGCGATCGACCGACGATATTTCGCCGTAACCGGAACTGGTGCCCGAATCCAGCGACTCGTAACCCGGCATGTCAGGGCTCGTTACGGGTGGCAAGAACGCAGGTGCGGGTCGCTTGCCGGGTGGAACCACCGGCACCACCACGTGCGATCCGTCCGTGCCGCCAAGTTGCAGCGAGCTCGTCATCGGGTAGGGCGTCGGCCAGAGCATCGGCCATTGGGCGTTCGCAATGGCGAAACGGATCCGATGCCCTTTGGGAAATACCCACGAGGTGAAATGCATCTCGATGTCGAGGTCGAACATTTCACCTGGCACGAGATCCTCGGGTTCGCGCGCGGAATTCCGGTGCGTGCCGTTGAAACCGGCGCCGGCCACCTGCGTGACCGTACCGTCCGGCGCGACATCGGAAAGTCGCACGAACCAGTTGGCGCGTTTCGCGTCCGCAGCGACTTTCAGCACGGCTTTCGGCAGGCCGAGAATCTCGGTGTCGTTTTGCAAGGGATCGGAGTCGTACACCAGGCTGAACGCATCGGTCGGCCGCTGATCGTGTGCGACATCGCCCCACCACATCACCGGTCCGCCGGCCTCGATGCCTATCGATGGTGTGTATTTCAATTGATGCACGGCTTTGCTTGCGGCTTTTTCCGAAAGCGTGTGATTGTCCTGCGCGTACATGCGCTCATCTTTTATGCGCGCGATCGGCCAGCCGTCTTCCCAGCGCCAGTGTCCGGGCGCGTGTTCCAAGTAAGGGCCGGGCGGATGCCACTCGCGAACGTAAACGGCAAAGCGCGGTTCATCCAGAATGCCGGTGTTCTTTCCTTTCAGGAACTGGTCGAACCAGCGCACCGCCTCAAAGCGCCATTCCATGCCGGGATTCGGGTAGGGCTCGTTCGGCCAGGCATGCGACCACGGCCCGATCATCGCTTTGACCGGGGCTCCTTTTACATTTTCGAGCATGCGCGGCAGGCTGTCGCGGTAACCGTCGTACCAGCCGCCTATGTGGAAGCTCGGAATGCGAATCCGGTCGTACTTGTCGCGCGCCGAGGCGCGGTCCCAGAACGCGCCGTCGCGTTGCTGCTTTTTGTAGGTCAACATCCACGGCTCGGTGTCGAAGCGGTTGCGGAAATTGTCGTCATCGATGACGTAGTCCGGCGCACCGGGCCGTGCGTTCTCGAGATCCATGCTCATTTCCCAGGAATCGAGGTGCATGATGCCGTCCATGTAATGCACGTCGTCCTGGTACAGATCTTCGGTCGCATCGACAGCGATGATTGCTTTCAGCGCAGGGGGATTGCGCACGGCCAACTGGATCGCGTTGAAGCCGCCCCAGGAAATGCCGAACATGCCGACATTGCCGTTTGACCAGCCGGCCTTCGACAACCAGTCGATGACGACCTCGCCGTCCTCCTGTTCGATGTCCGAGTACTCGTAAGGAATGACGCGACCTTCGGCTCTGCCGGTACCGCGCATGTCGACGCGCGCGACCACGTAGCCGCGCTCCACAAAGTAGGAAAAGTGCGAATAGTTTCGTCCGCGGGATTCGTCCTTGCGGTAAGGCAGGTATTCCAGCAGCACCGGAAACCGTTCGTCTGCCGTGCCGCCGGCAGGCATGTACAGGTCGGCCGCGAGCATTACGCCATCGGGCATGGGAATCGATGCTTCACGGATGACGACACCGTACTGCGGTGGCGATGCCGCGCCTACTGCCATTGCGATTGGACAAGAATGCAGCAGGATGACGCCTAGCAGCGCCGCGAATACCTTATTACGCATGAATCGGTTCTCCCCCGCGAGGTGTTCCGAAGTGCAAGGCCGCGCACACAATGCAATGCCAGGCGATGAAACTTGCCGCTATATCGAGTACCGGCGTATTCATCAACGCATCGAATGCCCATCCGCCGACGACCGCCGCAATCAAGCCGACTGACAGGTAGCGTTTGGACCAGTTGAAGGGAACAACGTATTTCACTGCGGCGAAGACCACTCCGGCGCCGATGATACTGGCCGCGATGAACTGCATCGCTCCCGAAGAACTGAAGCCCGGGATGCCGGGTATGTGGTTCGGAGTGTGCAACGCGAGCCAGAAGCTCAGCACACTGACGCCGACCAGGGCAAAGGCTTTGGGCAGAAAACGATCGTCACCCTGCAGATAGGGCCACAGGATCGAGATGGCGAACAGAGCCCCGGAGACTCCGTAGAAATAGAAAAAAGAAGCCAGCCAGCCGAAGTCTTCGCCATCCTGCATGGAAAGCAGACCCACCAGCGCACCCGAAATGGCTGCCAATGCCAGTTTGACGTCGAGCCGCTGCAACATTGCGTTTTCTCCTGATTAGAATCGGGGTCAGACCACAATCAAGCCGGCTGTGTCAAAATCGGCGCCAGAGATCAAAGATTGCCGATTACCGGAGCCGCAATGATAAACGAATCCACGGGGTTGCCACGAAAAACCCTGCTCCTGATCGCGCTGGCACAAGGACTTGCACTCCTGTTTCTTTACCGTTCTGTGGAGAGCGGCACCTGGCCGAGCGAATCACCGATCTGGGCTTTCCCGTTGTGGACGATAGCGGTAGCCGTGCCGATCCTGTTCCTGCTGTCGCTCGAGAATGCCACACAGCGACGCACGTCTTTGCTCATCGCTGCTTTTGGCGCGGTCCTGGCGGTGCTCGCCCTTTACACCGGCGGGCAGGCCGAGCCACAGGGTGAGTTCCCTATCCATGCCCTGATCTTCGTATTTGCTGCCAGTATCGGACTCGCCTCATTCAAAGCGCTGATGTACCTGCAACAGCGCGCAACGCGGCAGGCGATGTCATATGAAGCACTGTTCAGCTACTCGTGGCGCAATGCACTGACGTTTGCGTTGTCCGTGTTGTTCGTCGTCGTGTACTGGCTGATTCTGATGCTCTGGGCCGAATTGTTTCGTGCTATCGAAGTCGACTTCTTTCACGAACTGTTCCGGGAAGACTGGTTCCTGTTTCCCGTGCTTGCAGTATCTCTCGGTGTGGCGATCAGCATTTTTCGCAACCTGACCCCAGTCATCGACAGCATCACGCGGCTCCTTGCCGGCCTGATCCGGCTGCTGCTGCCCCTGGTCATCGGCGTTGCAGTCCTGTTCCTGCTGGCCCTGCCGATCGTCGGACTCGATGCCCTATGGTCAACCGGGCACGGCACCGCACTGTTGTTATGGCTCCTTGCGGTGGTGTTGTTCTTTACCAATGCCGTTTACCAGGACGGGCGCGGCGAAAAGCCGTATCCGCTGTTCCTGCACCGCTGCATATACACCGGCCTGGTCACGCTTCCACTGATTTCCCTGATCAGTTTCTACGGCCTCTGGCTGCGACTGGACGAGTACGGCTGGACCGTTACGCGTTGCTGGGCCTTTGTCGTATGGTTGGTGCTGTCGCTGTTTGCCGTGGGATACGTGACCGGTATAGCGCGTCGCCGCGACGCATGGACCGAGGACCTGGCGCGCGTCAACACCGGCATGGGCCTCGTGATCCTCGCCCTTATGATGCTGGTGAACAGCCCGTTGCTCGATTTTCGCAAGATTTCCATCGCCAGCCAGTTACAACGCATCGAGTCCAGCGAGATCACGCTGGCGGAGTTCGACTTCTGGTACGCGCACAACGAGTTGGCACGACCGGGATACCTGGCACTGGAGGCAATGAAAGTGCAGGTGGGCGACAGCGATGCGGAGTTACTCGAGAAGATCACCAACCCGGTGCCGGTCGCGGCAGGGACAACGATACTGTCCGCGGGCGAATTGTGGAAAAACATGAGTTACAGGCCGGTCGGATTCGAGGTACCGGAAGGCGTTCGGCAGAAAATCGCGATGGAGTCGTTCACTCTGTATTTTGCGGCGCAACCTGTCATGATTCGCACGGACCTGGATGCGGACGGCGAGCACGAGTACGCACTGATACAGATACAGAACGGTTATATTTATCACGCCGGTATTTATTACCAGGAGAATGGAAACTGGTTGAGTGTGCAACTGGCGCACCGCATGGGACAGCCAACGGGTTCAGATCCCATCGAGGCAATAAAGAACGGCGAGATCACGCTGCGCAAACCACGATTTGCGACGCTGATGGTGGGCGACGTATCGTTTCAGGTCATCGAAGGTGACGCGTTGCTGCAACCGGTAGCAGTCAGTCCCGACGGTGTCGATTGAACTTAATTCAGGACTTTCCGTCGATGTGACGCAGGTTCTGTTATCGCGCTACAGGTGTCATTACGCTGCCGGTTCATATCGGTGAGATGAGGCCTGCCTCTTGATCCCGAATATCAAAGCCACGCAGAGCTACAACGTATTGCACCAGTTTCGCCAGTACCTTCGTCGCCGCCGCATTCGCCATCGGCGCAGGACGCTGGAAAGCGAACTTCCATTGGGTTCCTACCTCGATTGGTTGCGCGTCAAGAGTTATCGCATCTACGACGACATTCCCGGTGACAGCGGCAATTTCGACCACGTCATCGTATGCACGCAAGGCATATTTCTCGTCAGCAGGATCCTGCGGCGCAGGCCGTCCGACGGGGACTGCATCGTCGAGTTTGACGGCAGCGGGATCTCGATCAACGACGGGCCGCCGGATAAAGCGCCGGTTATCGCCGTGCAGGCCCAGGCCGAGCAACTCGAACGACTTCTGAGACAGCACACTGAGCGCAACTTCAGCGTGCGGCCAATATTGCTGTTTCCCGGTTGGCATATCCGCGACAGCGAAGCGCCAAAGACCTCCGGTGTCTGGGTGCTGAATCCACGATCGCTCGGCAAATGGATCGACTTCCGGCCGGCCAGCGTCCACCCGGAACTGGTCAATCTGGCCTGCGAGGGCCTCGATCTCTACGTGAAACAGTTCGATTGAGGCCGCTGGCGGCTCCGCCGACTCTCCGCTTGACCGAATCGCTATAATTCGCTACGGAACTCCCGATCACGTGGTGCATCCAATCGGGTCACGCCGATGTGTACACGAAGGAAATCCCGATGCGGAAATATTCGATTGCGATCCTGGCCACACTGACGCTGGCGGCGTGCGGCAACAAAGGCCCCGATTCCAACACTATCCAGTATCCTGCGACCGTGAAAAGCGATCATACCGACACCTACCACGGCACTACCGTGGCCGATCCCTACCGCTGGCTCGAGGACGACGTCCGCGAAAGCGAGGCGGTGAAGCAATGGGTCGACAAGCAAAACGAAACGACCTTTGCCTATCTCGGCACCATCGGGGAACGCGAAGCGATTCGTGCGCGGCTCGAAGCCCTGTGGAACTATGAGCGCTTCGGTTTGCCCGTCAAGGAAGGCGGGCGCTATTTCTACAGTTACAACGACGGGCTGCAGAACCAGTACGTGATTCACGTGCAGGCGACGCTGAAGGACGAGCCGCGCCTGCTCGTCGATCCCAATACCTGGTCGGCCGACGGCACTGTGGCACTCGCCAGCTATCACCCGAGCCCGGACGGTCGCTACTTCGCCTACCTGGTACAGGACGCGGGATCCGACTGGCGTACGGCGCGGGTCATGAGTCTTGATAACGAGACGGTACTGGACGACAAGGTCGAATGGCTGAAGTACACCGGCCTTTCGTGGGCCGGGGACAGTTCCGGGTTCTACTACAGCCGCTTTCCCGAAACCGGCGACGAAGACAAGTTCCAGTCGCTGAACAAGAACCATGCTGTGTATTTTCACCGTATCGGCGATTCGCAGGAGAATGACACGCTGGTGTACCTGCGGCCGGAGCACCCGGACTGGCTTTACGGCGCGCAGGTAACCGACGACGGTGCCTGGCTGGTAATCACGGTCGCAACGGGTACCGACGATCGCTACCAGATCATCGTCAAGGACCTCCGGATCGACGATGCCGAGCCGGTGATGCTGATCGAAGGCTTCGACTACGATTACACGCTCGCCGGCAGCGTCGGCAGCGAACTGTATTTCCGCAGCAACAAGGATGCGCCTCGCGGTCGGCTGATGGCCATCGACCTGGACGATCCCGAGAACTGGCGCGAAGTGATTCCACAGGCCGAGGACGTCCTGTCAAAAGCGAGCCTGGTTGGAAACCGCGTTATTGCGCAGTACATGCAGGACGCCTGGTCACTGGTACGCATATACGATCTGACCGGCGCCTTGGTCGGCTCCGTTGACCTGCCCGGCATTGGCAGTGCCTCGGGATTCAGCGGCAAAGCGGACGATGCGGAGACTTTCTTCCAGTATGAAAGCTTCGATACGCCGCCGACGATCAATCGCTTCGACCTGGCTACTGGCAAAATTGACGTATTTAAGAAGTCCGTAATGGATTTCGACAGCGACGACTACACGGTCGAACAGGTGTTCTACAACTCGAAGGACGGCCAACGCGTGCCGATGTTCATCGCGCATCGCAAGGATGTCATTGCCGATGGCGGTCGGCCGACGCTGTTGTATGGCTATGGCGGTTTCAACGTCTCGGAAACGCCGACGTTTGGCATTACGCGACTCGCCTGGATGGAAATGGGCGGCGTGTACGCCGTGGCAAATCTCCGCGGCGGCGGAGAGTACGGCGAGGAGTGGCACCAGGCAGGCACCAGGCTGCAAAAGCAGAACGTGTTCGATGATTTCATTGCCGCGGCCGAGTACCTGATCAGGGAGAATTACACGCGGCCGGACAAGCTCGCGATTTTCGGCGGCAGCAACGGCGGTCTCCTGGTCGGTGCGGTCGTGAACCAGAGGCCGGATCTTTTCGGCGCCGCCATTCCGGCGGTTGGCGTCATGGACATGTTGCGCTTTCACCAGTTCACGGCGGGGCGTTTCTGGGTCGACGATTACGGTTCCGCGGACGATCCGGAGGAGTTCAAAGCGCTACTGGCTTACTCGCCCTATCACAATATCAGGGCCGGCACGAAGTACCCTGCGGTGCTTGTGACCACGGCCGATACGGACGATCGCGTCGTACCCGGCCACAGTTTCAAATACGCGGCCGCCATCCAGGCCGCGCAGGCTGGTGACGCGCCGGTCCTCATTCGCATCGAAACGCGCGCCGGGCACGGTGCCGGCGTGCCCACCGCGAAAATCATCGAGGATTATGCCGATCGCTGGGCGTTCCTCGTCAGGAACCTCGGCATATCCTTGCCCGAGGGCTACGGCAATTAGGGTGACAGTTACCTCAATTCCCTCGATTCACTGGGCACGCCGTCCCCTAATCAAGGACATCGAATTAAGGTAACTGTCACCCTAATTGCTGACCCCGACTTTCGGTTAACCGATCAGCAGGGAAGTCATCGACATCGAGCTTTGGACGCGATCGTTGAAAAAGCGCAAGGGGTCGTCGTCGTCCTGCAACGCCAGCACGGTGAGCAGCGGCAGGTAATGTTCCCTGGTGGGAATGGCGAGGCGGCTGTGGGGACGCAGCGATTCGTAATCGATGAGCGGCTGATGCCGGCGGGCCATGATCAGTTCCTTGACGGTCTCGTTGAATTCGACAGCCCAATCCGTAGGCTTCGGCTCCCGGAAATCGAAAAGCCGCAGATTGTGCACGATGTCTCCGCTGCCGAGGATCAGCACGCCTTCGTCGCGCAACGGGGCAAGTCGTTTCGCGACTTCGTAGTGAAATGATGCGGGTTGCGTCGTGTCGAGGCTGAGCTGCACGACCGGCACGTTTGCCTCGGGATACATCGCGACCAGCACGCTCCAGGCGCCGTGATCAAGACCTCGCCGCGCATCCATCGTGACCTTGGTCGGGGCGAGCAGGGCGGCTGTGCGATGCGCGAGCGACGGGCTGCCGGGAGCGGGATAGCGCACCTCGAACAGGGCCGGCGGGAATCCATAGAAATCGTGTATGGTTTCCGGTTCGTCGGTCGCCGTTACCGCGAGCCCGGACGTTTCCCAGTGCGCCGAGATACACAGGATGCTTTCCGGTTGTGGAATATCGTGCGCCAGTTTCTGCCAGCCAAGGTGAAACGCGTTTTGTTCGATGGCGTTCATCGGACTGCCGTGTCCGACGAACACCACCGGCACACGATCGGCGCGTAGTGCTTTCAAGCAGCGAACACTAGACCCCCGACCGTTGGATAGCAACCCGGGACAGGCCTTGGCAAGTGCGTTTCCGGCAGGCACAAAAAAGGGCAAGACCGCAAAGTCTCGCCCTCTCTGTGCTCAGCCGTAACGGCTTCGCGATTCGTACCGTTTACAGTACGACGATGTTCTCAGCCTGCGGGCCTTTCTGGCCTTTGGTGACCGTGAACTGCACCTTCTGGCCTTCTGCCAGTGAGCGGTGGCCGTCGCCGGCGATGTTGCTGTAATGGGCAAACACGTCGGGGCCCGACTCCTGCTCGATGAAGCCGAAGCCTTTGGAGTCGTTAAACCATTTAACGGTGCCGGTAGTGGTAGTCATTCTTTAATCCTATTTAATCAGAAGTAATTGCGACCTTGGGAAAAGGTCATGTGGCGTGAAATGTTACGGTTACTTATGAAAAACAGGACGAAACACATATGGTGGGACATCGAAATTTTGTACATAAATACTAGCCGGAACTTCAAGCTGGCCGCAGTATATCCGCGAATCCCTGTAAATCAACGAATTATTGAAAATAAAGGGGGTCACACCCCGTTTTTTCCGTCTTTCTGGTCCGTTTTCTCCAGTTCCAGCAACAGGGCTTCATCCGCGGGTTGCCAGGCTTCGCCGGCGAGAGTTCTAAGCCGGCCCATGATCAGCAGCGCCTTTGCGTGGTCGCTTCGGGCTATTGCGAGGCGCGCATCGATGCGCATGAACTCGTGTCGCGCGGCGGCGGCATAGCGGATCTCTTCGATCAGCTCTTCGGCCGCGTCGGTATTGCCGTTGTCGAGGTACAGCTGTGCGAGGCTGGCCGCCGAATCGTGCAGCAGCGACTGGTTCGCGTTGTCGCGTGCATAGTCGAGCGCCGCCGTGTAATGCGCGATGCTCGAAGTTGCATCGCCGCCGGCTTGCGCTATTCGTCCGAGCAACCAGCGCGCGCGGGCTTCGTCGGCGGGCCTTTCTGCTGCCACCGCGGTCTCCAGCGAGAGCTGTGCAATGTTCAGTGCGTGCGCGGCATCGCCGAGCGCCAGTGCCGCAAGTGCAATGCCTTTATAAGCATCCCTTACCCCAGCCGGATCGCCGAGTTCCTCGAAAAGCGCAAGTGCCGATGCAAAGTTTTCGCGCGCCACTTCGTGCAACCCGAAATCACGCTCGACGTAGGCAGATTGCATGTACGCATCGGCGCGCGACAAGTCATCGCCTTCGGCTTCGGCGCGCTTTGTCGTCTCAACGGCGTTGAGGCGCGCACGCGTGAGGTCGCCTTTCTCGCGGTAAGCGCTGGTCATTGCCGTCATGACCGAAATTTCTCCGAGGGTATCGCCGATTTCCTGGTAAATCAGCATGGCCTGCTGGTGCAACAGAATCGCGCCGTCAATGTCACCGCGATGCCGCAGGATCTTGGCCAGGCGATTGAGCGATGGCGCTTCGAATCGCCGCTGGCCGCGCACCCGAAACCCTTCGACAGCACGCTCGGAGTACAGTTGAGCAGCGGCGTAGTCGCCGAGGTCCATCAGCAGCCCTGCGTAATTGTTATCGAAATTCGGCGATGGTTCCCGTCCGGCTTCCTCGTACGTTTGGAGCGCCAGGTCGTAGTGATGCCTGGCCGTCACCGTGTCGCCCCTGCGGCCAGCGGTCAGTGCGAGATTGACGTGCACCGTAGCGCGCTCGTCGGCGAATCGCTCGTCGCCGGCGACCTGGAGAGCTTCGCGCAGGCGCGGTTCAGCCGCATCGAGCATATTTCGATTCAAGTCCATGACGCCGTGGGAATTCAGCGTGGCGATCAGGGCCCGCGAATCGTCACCGGCCAGTGCTTCCTGGTGAAGAGCCTCGAACTGGGCTTCGGCTTCGTCCCATTCCCGCAGGTCTCGGGTACAAAGGGCGATTTCGTAACGCAGGAAAAACAGCTCCGGTTCTTCGCTGGATGCGATCCGGAACAGGTTTCGTGCTTCCGCGTATTTGCCCTGCAGTTCGAGATCGAGGGCGCGCGCATAGGTTTCGTTGACGAAGGGATCGGCCGATACCTTGGCGAACCGGCCGACCGTATCGATGCCGCTGCCGGAGACAATGCCGCCGATGACGCGCGCCATGTCGGCGGCAAGCTCGGCGGGTGAATCGCCGACGATGACACGGCGCGTACGCCGGCCGTCACCGTAAGTCACGATGGCACCGAGGCGGTACAGGCCGCCGGTCAGGTCGAGCGACGTGTTCAGTACCACGTCCGCGCCAGCTTCGAGCCGGAATCGTGCGAGCCATTCGTCATCCGGCGGACCGCTGGTGTCGGCGTCCCCGACGATACGCAGGACCGCACGCTCCGGAGCCACCTCGATTCCGACATCCTCCAGCATGCGTGTGAGCAGGCTCATTAGTCCCAGCCGCACCCAACCGAGGTTGGTGTCTTCCACGCGGTTTTCGATCGGCAACACTGCAACGACGCCCGAGGTCAGCGGCGGCGGCGGATCGCGCAATCCGAGCAGGCTGATGGCGAGCACCAGCACCAGCACGACAGCGCCTGCAAAAAGGTAATGGGTGGCTCTGGGTCTCCAGCGTTTCCGCAGGGCCACCATGGTCACGGTGTTGCTGAAGTCCTCCAGCGGATTCCCGGTGGAAGGCGTAACGGTTTCCTCGATCGGCGAGACAAACCGGTAGCCGTGGCTGTGGAGAGTGCGAATGACCGATTGCTGCTCGGCGTCATCACCTACAGCGCGCCGGGCTTTCATGACACAGCGCGTCAGTGATGCCTCGGTGACGATGGTCCGGGGCCAGAGCCGGGTCTGCAATTCGTCCTTGCTGACGGCACGGTCGCGGTTCTGCACCAGGTACAGGAGCAGCTCGAAAGCTTTCGGCTCGGCATCGACCCGTTCGCCGTTACGCCGGAGTTCACGTCCGGCGTCATCGAGTTCGTAGGCTCCGAATCGAAAAATCACGCTCGCATGCTCTCCGAATCGGCCTTGCAAGGCGAAAAAGCGCCCCGGGTCGGCCTTTGGTCATCGAATGGTCAGGACTTCGTCCGCTGCCGGTCAGGACTGTCACCGAGTTTAGCCCGAGAACACGCCCCAAACCAGAAGGCTTTTTGAAACAAACACTTACAGGAGATGCAGGATGAATCGTTACTGATCGATCTCAGCCTGCTCGTGCTGTTTGCCGTGCAGCACAGCGGCATGGCGCGTCCGGCGTTCAAACATTGGCTGACGCGGTATATCCCTGAGGACGCCGAGCGCAGCACCTATGTACTGGCGTCGACGGCGTGCCTTGCGCTGCTGTTCTGGCAGTGGGCGCCGCTCGGCGGCGTGGTCTGGTACGTCGGCAGCCAGTGGGGTCAGTACACGCTGTACTCGTTGTACTTCGCGAGCTGGGCCCAGTTGCTGTATGCCACGTTCCTGATCAATCACTTTGATTTGTTCGGCCTGCGCCAGGTGTACTGCGCACTTCGCAACAAGCCGATGCCGCAACTACCGCTCGTCACGCCGGCGCTGAACCGCGCCATTACGCCGTTTTGCGCCGCGTCGGCACCGCAGGCTTCGTATTTTTCCTGGTCAAAGGCCTGTTGTGGCTGACCGCGCCGTTCGTCTTACTCTGGCTCGTCTGACCCCGATTGTGTCAGCTTCCGGAGGACGAATTGGCGGCGCTGATCGCGGCCAGGGACCGGAAGTCGCGGATCCGCTCCGTTCCATTCGTTTTGATATCGGCATCCTGCGCCTCGAATTGATCGGTGCGCTCGGTATCGAAGAGCGGAGTACAGCGATCGCTGCCGGCAAAAAAATGGATCTCGCTCGCGCCGATTGACAACTTGTCCCTGTCGAGCAAGGCGTATTGCCGGAATTTCCGGCCATTGATGTAGGTGCCGTTGGTACTACCGAGGTCCACCACTTTGACACCCCGCGGCGAATTGACGACAAGGGCGTGGTAGCGGCTAACGGTCTGGTGATTGATGCAAATGTCGCACATCACGTCGCGCCCGATCAGCACATGACCCCGGTTCAGGGCCAGCTCATGAAGCAGCTCGCCGTTCATATTGGCAACAAGGCGCGCATCGATGCGTTGCTTTTCCATGGTGGCAGTCGGGTCCGCAGTCTCCCCGGACAAATCGATATCGGCCAGGTGCAACAGTCCTGCAACGCGTTGCACGACCTCGAGCGTCACCAGTTGCAGTTTCTCGTTATCGTAAATTTCGAGACAAGTCGAACACAGGTCGCGCAGCGCATCGGGTACGCCGTCGCTGAGTTCGTGCAGCACACCGAGTGCGTGATAATCGAAGACATCGGCCACCAGCCTGTTGCTGCCGGTTTCGACCCGCCGTTGCACATACTCGCGCGATTCGGCCTCGGTCAGCGGCGCAAGATAAATGCGTTCGCGTGACTGCGCGCGGATCGCGTTCAACGGTGGCTCACCGAGCAGCCGGTTAAGTGCCGGCCGGCCCGACAGTATGACGCTCAGCCCGAATTTGCCGGCTGTTTCCAGCTCGACCAGTCGGCGAATTTTGTCCAGCATCCAGGCACCGCTGTCCTGAGCCTCTTCGACGCAGATAATCGTGCGTCGCCGGTGTGTGCGCTGATAGGAAAGGAACATGGTAAAGATCTTTTCGAGATCGGCGATGTTCATGTCTTTGGGTTGAAAGCCGATCGCACGGATGATCTCGCGCATGCCGGCGGTCGCTTCATCGCAGGGCTTTGAAATGCGGGCGACGGCAATATCATCGTCCTGTTTGTCCTCGAGGAAGCGACTGATCACGAAACTGGCAGCCGTTTTGCCTTCGCCGATCAACGTCGCCAGCGGCAGGCCGGCGTTGTAGGCAAGCTGCAGTCGCTCCAGCGCATTGCGCTGGCCATCGGTGATAAACGAGTCATGCACGTCTGCGTCCGTCGTTTCGACGGGACAGCTACGCGCCAGCTGCGGAGGGGTCATGGTGCTCACCTCGATTGGCCTTTTCAAACATGGGTTTGAAGGCTCTTGTTGAGATTTCGTTTAGCTGTCGCAGTCTAGTGCAGGCAAATCCCCATGTAAAGACCGGGTTGAGAATAGTGACACAAGTAACTGATTTGAAAGCAGGTCATCACCAAGACTAGGTCAGGCCACCATTTCTTCGGCACGTGCGGTCTGACCCCGAATTCTGGCACGGGTAAACCGTTCGCCGGCTTCGCTCATCGAATGGGGCAATGATCGAGACACACGAAACCCGGCACTCGGCCGGCACCCGAATTGCCGCGCACCGGCATCGGCATGCCTATGCCGCACTGGTATTGTCAGGCAGCTACCAGGAGACCGGGCCGGACGGCGTCTGGCAATGTTCCGCTGGGGAGCTGGTCGTGCACCCGCCATACCACCTGCACGCCAACCGGATGGGTAACGGTGGCGCGAGGGTCCTCAATTTCGAGTTGCCAATGCACAGCGAAGCGAAACTCGATCGCAGACATTACGGCGTCTATGCATTGCCGGACCCGGGCAGACTTGAACGCGTGTCGCGCCGCGACCCGTACGCTGCGCTCGCGGAAGCGGACGAGGTCAAGCACCCCAAGACGTCGCGGACCCCGGAGCTTTGGCTGGATCGACTGGCAGACGCGTTGGTCGGGGAACCCGCACGATCGATCGCGGCATTGGCCAGGGAATATCGCTACAGTTCCGAGCACCTCTCACGTGCATTTCGCAATCGCTTCGGTATCGCGCCCGTGACGTTCCGTCGCGAGCAACGCCTGCGTCACGCATTGCGCCTGCTGAGCGAAAGCGAACAGGATCTTTGCGATATTGCTGCGGAATGCGGCTACGCCGACCAGCCGCACATGAACCGGGAGTTGAAACAACAGACGGGACTCACACCGCAGCGATTGAGAAACGCAGCGCGCAAGGACCCAGTGTCCGGCGTTGCCTGATCAATTGTTTGCTACCGGGTCAACCGAAACCACCGGCCATTTCGCGACGGCCGCTTCTCCGACGACTATTGTTGCGCGGCGTTTGACTTCGGACGGCACCAGCAGGCCACGGTCGATAGCGGATTCAAGCCACTCCGGGTAGTTGCCACCGCGCTCGGCAAATCCGTCTTCCTTCATCAATTGATAGAGGGCGGCAGCCAGCATGTGCATGCCATCGTCGACCGTTTGCCAGCGTTCCGCCGGATCCCGCGCAAAGCCCAGCCGCTCCGAAACAATCTGGTCCAACGCCGAAGTCGAATCCTCGTTCAGCACGCCCTCGAAGGAGTTGTAACCGAAGGCCGGATCATGGTCGTTCACGATCGATTTCATCCATGGGTCGTTCTCCAGCTCTGCGAGCGAGGCTAGCAGTTCGCTGTCGTAAGTATCGAACGGCGGATGAAAGATCTCATGGGCTGCCGTGCGCAATTGTGTATCCGCATCCCAGGAATAATGGGATACGAAACGTTGACCGATGATCTTGACGCCATACGGTTTGGTGAAATGCAGCAGCACAAGTTCGATTTCGGCATCGAGCGGGCGCGCGATCAACCGCTGTTGTTCCGGAATGACGTCGTATCGGCCTACCAGTTTCTCAAGTTCCGCAACTCTCGGCACGATTGCCGGTTCGATTTGCTCCTGCCAGTACTGCTCGAAACCGCCCGCCTTGAGCGCCAGCAGTATTCTCAGCACTTCCGGCAGCACCCGGTCGCGCATGCCAGGCCAGCGATCTGCGTTCCAGTAAGCCGACGTTTCGAACGCCGGGCGCAGCCGTGCCTCCGGATCTCGCGCGCTCCCGATCAGGTCCTCGAGCGTGTCATGCGGCGCGGCGGAAAACACCAGCGCAAGCAGCGGACCGACCAGTGTGCCGGTTTGCGCAGCCATCGCGGAGAGCCGGTCGATGGATGCAACGGTCTCGCCATCGAAGCTGTTAAGAAAGCTCGTGGTTTCGGCTGCGTAGTACTCGCTTTGCAGTTTGTCTCCCGTCAACGCGCCGACAAAAAGTGCTGCATCGAGTCCCATGCTCGAGTGCACGTTCCACCGGGTGTACCGGGCATCCTGATCGGGCGCCTGGCTATCCGATGCTGTCGCGAATGGAGCGCTGGCCACGAGGATCAGTGTGGCCAGCACTGGACGGATCTTGAGAGTGTGTATGTTCATGGCCGCAGTTAAGCACCCGGCCCGGCACCCGGTATTGAACGAATTTGATATTGGGCACGGTCAGACCGGGATGTTGTTCCTGTATTCCATCAACCACTCGGAAAAGACTTGCAGCGCGGGGTTGAGCGAGCGTGATTCGTCGAGCTTTCGCGCTGCGCAGAACTCCCTGCTGAAGTCGCGGTTGAACTGGAACATGTTGCCGAGATCGTCGGCGCCGGGAAAACCGAAACCCCGGTATACCTCGGGTGCGATGTCGTTGTAACGGACAACTTTGCCGAGCGCTTTGCCGATGGCGGCCGCCATTTCATCGCCGCTCAGGTGTT
>CAYXKM010000309.1:0-8925 GCA_964465665.1 uncultured Woeseiaceae bacterium | reverse complement strand
AGCGACCAATGTCCCATCGCATCGCGCCCGTCAAAGTCAATACTCTGTTTTCCGCTTTCCAGAGCTTTGTGTATTTCTGCATCGATGTCTGAAACGGTGTGCAGGAATGCACGGGAATAGTGTGTAAAGGATATGCCCGCATGCGCGCGCGAAAAGCGCGGATCCCTTGCCAGCGCCTGCGTGAAAAGCTGGTGTGCAAACTCGTTATCCCTGGTCGTGAATCGGTAGCAGTGCCAGAGGCCGCGGTGAAAGAGCTCCCACGCTGTAAGATTGTCCGGAGGCTTGATCAACGCACGCTGCATCTCGGCTTGTTCTATGGCGGGTTCGATCGCCGCGATTACCGAGTTCGTTATGTCGTCCTGAATTTCGAAAATGTCATCGAGCGGGCGGTCGAAATGCTCCGACCACACTTCGCTTTCGTTCGTGGTGTCCAGCAGCGAGACCGTAGTGCGAATCCGTTTGTCCTGACGTTGGGTCGAACCATTGATCAGGTAACGAACGCCGAGCTTTGCGCCGATCTGTCGCGGGGTCAGCGAAGCCGCATCGATCTTGGCAGCCGATTGCCGCGCGATGACGAACAGACTGGGCAACTGAGCCAGACGCGAGTTGAGATCGACTGCAAGGCCGCGTGCGAGAACGATGCCATCCGGATGTGAGCCAAGATCTGAAAAGTCGAGTACCGCCAGCGATGGCTTGTCCGGCAACGGGTGCACCTCGCTCGCGTCCGCCGGATCGCCCGTGTCGGGAGACGGCGCTCTCGATTGCGAGATAGTTCGCCAGGCGGCGACCAGGGCACTGTCGCTTTGTCCTTCGGCGCGATAGAAGTCGCGGACTCTCAGAAACGCCTGTTGTGCGTGGCTCACTCCTGCCGAGTTCCTCAGCAGTCCCAGATACTCGGTATTCGACCTGTCATGCAAGGGATCGAGTGCGACTCTTTTTGCGGCAAGGCGCAGTTGCTCGGCCGACGTCAATGGCCGGCGCGATACCAACTCGTCCAGGATCCGCAGGTGCAATTCACCCAGCGCTTTTCGCTCGGATTCCAGCCAAAGCTGGTAACGGTGGGTGCCGATATCGTTCAGTCCGTCAAGGGCACTGCCGGTGAACTGGTTGTCCAGGTCCATCAGCTCGCGGGTGCTGATTTTCTCCGGCTGCTCGGCCAGCAATGTCCGAATGTCCGATACGTCCACCGATACGAGGTGCAGATCGAGTTCAACCGATTCACGATCTGCCTGTAACGCCGATTGATCGTTGACGGAGAGCAGCGGGCGCAGTTTTGACAGGCTCCAGCGAAGGGCTGCGCGAGGATCACCTGCCGAGTCCCACAGCAATTCGCAAAGCTCCTCGCGCCGGTGACGCCGGTTTACCAGTGCAAGGTAGGCGAGCAAGCCGCGGGTCTTGCGCGATCGTGGCAACGCCCTGGCTTGGCCCAGGTAGACAATCCGCATCTCGCCGAGAAGTTGTATATGTGGTTTCAGTTCGCTGGCCAAGGGGTCCGTCCCCGATGTGTGGCTGGATCAGGGTTGCCAATGAGATTCGTGCGTCAATTACAACGCTTGTTTAAACGCTGATTACACTGATCGACGTCCAGTATCATTGCTGTCTCAGCCACTTGTCCACCTCCACCTGAGGCGACAAGTGTTCACAGTTCTTGAACAGGAGTAATACGATGCCGCACGTGCAAGTACATGCTATCAAAGATGTTTTTTCCGTGGCCCAAAAGCGGGAAGTGATCGAGAAAATAACTGACGCAATGGTCAGCGTCGAAGGCGAGAACATGCGCAGCGTTACCTGGGTGACATTTCACGAAGTTGAGAGTGGAGACTGGGCAATCGGGGGTCAATGTCTCACGACCGCGGATGTGCGTGCGCTGCAGAAAGGCTAGTATGGCCCGGGCCGGAACGGACCGCGAATTTCAGCAATCTAAGGAGTAGCCAACAATGAAGATCGAGGAATCCTCAAACCGCAAAAGAATCCTGAGCGGAATGACAGCGACGACATTTATTGCGGCACTGGCCGCTCAGGTTCCGGTCCTTGCAGACGATGGTGCATTCATTCGAACGGCGGATTCAACCGAGATCGCATGGGGACCGTGCCCGGAGTTCATGCCAAAGGGCTGTGCCCTCGCTGTACTTCAGGGCAACCCTGCCGAAAGGAATGCGGATGTCTTCTTCAAACTTCCAGCCGGGACGACCGCGCCGCTGCATTGGCACTCATCGGCGGAACGCATGCTACTGGTCGCCGGCGAAATGCGGGTGCAATACGAAGGACAGGACGCGGTGGTGCTCAAGGTGGGCACGTATGCGTACGGCCCGGCCACGCTGCGACACGATGCAACCTGCGTTTCCGATCAGGACTGCATCCTGTTCATCGCTTTCGAGGAGCCGGTAGACGCGATCGCAGCCGACGAGTAACCATCGGCTGCCGGAATGACCGGACGCCGGCCATAGTCCGATCCTTTGCCGGGTCGGCCGAGCGCATTGGGATCGAATGCATGAAGTCGAACTTTTCAGCCAGTTTCGTTAGCGCAATTGTCGCCGTCAACCTTGGCCTGGCTGTTGTCACCGGGCACGCGCAGGAACAACGACAGACAGCACCCAACAACATGTTTCCGCAATGGTCCCATGACGGGAAGCGTATCGTGTTCACGTCGGATCGTGACAATGATCCGGAGATCTATGCGATGGAAGCGGACGGCACCAATCCGCAGCGACTTACTTTTGCCGCCGGGCGAGATGCACACCCGTTCTTTTCACGGGATGGAAGCAGGATTCTCTTTCAATCGCCTCGCGCAAACGGCGAAGACACCAACATTTACGTAATGAACGCCGACGGATCCGAGGTGCGGCAACTCACCAGGCTGCGAGGTTTTGCGGGCGTGCCGGTGTACTCGCCGGACGAAAAACTCATCGCGTTTCAGTGGCGTGAGAGCAATGACTTTGCTGATGAGAAGAAATGGCGTATCTGCATCATGCACACCGATGGCAGCGGGTTCCGAGCTATCACGTTGGGAGAGGCCAATGATCAGGTGCCCAACTGGGCCCCTGATGGGGAGCGCCTGATATTCTATTCCGATCGCACAGGCAAGAACCAGATCTACACGATGAAGCCGGACGGCAGCGATGTGCAGCTGATCGCTGCTACCGGGTCGAACGACAATGCGGCTTCCTGGTCGCCGGATTCGACGAGGATAGCCTTCACATCCGACCGTGACGGAAACAGCGACATATACCTGATGGATGCAGACGGTGGCAACGTGCAACGTCTGACGAATTCGCCGGCAACAGAGCGTGCGGCAGTGTGGTCGCCGGATGGAACGGAACTGGTTTTCTCGTCCGACGGGGATGGGCCCAGCGCAATCCATATCATGATCGCTGACGGCTCGAATCTGCGGCGTCCGTGCCCTTCCGGTTGTTGAATGCCAGTGGGCATTTTTCCTTTCTTGGCATTGCGCAGCCAGCGCGCTGAGTGATGAAGGCTGCAGGCGGATTCCAATATATTATTTTAATTACCTATTTCGGTAGGCGTTATGGGCAAAATCCCACGTTTTGAAACAACGGTAGAACTGGGCTACGATAGTGCCGGGGACGGCGCTTCGACCGTCGACGGAGCGCAGCGTGACATCGGAGACTGTCAATACACTGCTTCATGAAATAGAGCGATTCTGCCGTCGCAGCGGAATTGCCGAGTCGACCTTCGGGCGAAACGCCATAAACGACGGCAAGCTCTGCGCCAGGCTGCGGGGCGGCAAGAGCGTTACACTCACCACGGCCGAGCGGGTCCGCCGCTATATTCGCCAGAACCAGCCCGATCGGGCGAAGAACGGCGAAGGCACGGAACCACGGCGCGAATTCGCCGGCGATCCGGGCCGGCAACCCTCCGGCAAGGACAAGGCCGCGCACTCGACGCCGGACAGGCCGTTCCGTTTTTACGACAACCGGCAGAAGTACCTGGCTTTCGTCAACACCTGCAACGAAAAGTGGGTGGTTGCCGAACGCGCATCACGGGAACTCGCGCACGTTCGGCCGAATCCGCCGGCCGTGCGGCTGTTCGATGCAGGCATGGGCGACGGAACAATTCTCGCCAACGTCATGCGTGCGATGCACCAGCGGTTTCCAACGCTGCCGTTTTTCATCGTCGGCAAGGAGATCAGCCTGGAGGATATCCGGCTCAGTCTCGAAAAGTTGCCGGATCGCTTCGTCGAGCATCCTGCGAGCGTGGTCATCTTTACCAATCTGTATTACCTCGAAGCACCATGGCTGATGCCGCAAAGTGTGCAGTCGGCCGCTGCACTGAACTGGAAAGAAGTACAACTGGACGGGACATCCGCCTACGAGTACGGGCAACAGCTTCGTGACCTCGACGATCATCTGGTGGATGCATGGCAAGCAACGGCCAGCCCGAAATCGGGCAATCCGGTCTATGTCCGTCCGTCGGTGCTGATCATGTACCGTAAGGACCACAGTTTCCTCCTGAATTCCGTGATACCGCGGCCGGGTCAGGCCACGGCCAACTACGACCTCGTAATCGCTTCACAACCCTGGCGGGCTCGCATGAACGCGGAATTCAAGTCACGCTATGTACTCTCGCCGCTAGTCCGCTGTCTGGGCCCTGGCGGGCGCGTTCTGGTGGTTCAGTCGTACGGTCGCGATCCGGGGCTGGAAGTTGTTCGCGGAATATGGCCCGATGAGAATCCGTTCACTGTCAACCGGCACAAGCTGCTGGAAGTCCTGAAAAGCGACCTGAAGCACGAAGCGCGAAACTACAACTTCAACGCTTATTCGGATGCAAAATCGATTTTCAGGTACAAGATGCACACACTGCCTGAGGAAATCGCCGACAGCATCGGGACCTCAACGCTGTTCGCCGCGTGGAACGCCGCAATCTATGTCGCGCAGATAGAAGACCAGAAGCTCGAGGGAGTGCTGAAGTCCACAGAGTATCTTTCCGCAACAGCAAAGGTGCTGCGAAAATACAATGGACTTTGGTTCAATGACGAAAGCTTCGTGATTTCGCGACGCGCTGGCTGAGCCCGTCATCACCCGGGCGAAACCAGCTCGTTCTGCATCGCACCCTCGATAGCTGAGGCATTGCCGCAGGTGAGCACGTGGACTCGCCGGTCTGGCAGCAAGGCGATCCCGCGAATCCCGGTATCGACGGCGCGGACTTCGTCTGCGCGATCGGGGTCACGGAGGAGAATGGTCAGGCGGGCGCCGAAGACCTCGATCCGCTCGATGTTGTTGGCACCGCCTAAAGCAGCAATGAGATCCGGTGCATGTTCGAATGGTGGCACCATTGTGCCCTGGCCAGCGAAGTCCGAGATTCGGGATTGCGCTGGGCTTGGGACGGGAGTTCCGCTGTCTGTGATCTTGCGTATCCGCGAGGCAATGTCGTCTGCGCGAGTGCCGACCACGACCTGCAAGGTGTCCGCGGTTGGCCGCAGGATGCCGGCCGCTCCCAGGGATTTGAGAGCGGCTTCGTCCACGGCGCTCTGGTCTGCGATCTGCAGCCGGAGCCGCGTCGTGCACGCGTCGACCTCCACCAGATTGATTACACCACCAAGCGCGCGAACGTATGCCTCGCCTTCGGTATCGCCGGTCATTGGCACTGTCACTGTCGCGTCGACTGCCGTGTCGCGGCCGGGAGTCGGCAGATTGAAACGCAAGATGCAATAACGGAAACCGAGGTAATAGATCAATGAGTAAGCCAGGCCAATCGGAATGACAAGCAGGGGTGAAGTTGCGCGGTTGAAATTGAGCACATAGTCAAACAAACCTGCCGAGAAGCCGAAACCGAGTCGCGCGCCGAGCAAGTGCATGACTGCCATCGAGATGCCGGTCAGCAGGGCATGCAGCGCGTAAAGGGCCGGCGCGATAAACATGAATGTGAATTCGATGGGCTCTGTGATCCCGGTCAGGAACGAGGTCAGCGCCATCGACGCGAACAGGCCGCCGACGACTTTGCGCCGCTCGCGGGTCGCACAGTGATACATCGCGAGACAGGCAGCCGGCAACCCGAACATCATCACCGGGAAGAAGCCGGTCATGAACGCGCCGGCACTCGGATCGCCGGCAAAGAAGCGGCGCAGATCCCCGGTCACGCCCCCGTAGTCACCGACGATGAACCAGGCAAGATTATTCAGGATATGGTGCAGCCCGGTAATAATGAGCAGGCGGTTCAGCACGCCGTAGGCAACAAGGCCGAGCTCGCCGGCGCCGACGACCGCTTCGCTCATCGCATTCATCCCCTGCTCGACGAACGGCCAGCCGAGTCCGAACACTGCAGCGATCAGGAGTGCCGCGAAACCGCTGACGATCGGAACGAATCGTTTGCCTGCGAAGAACGCCAGGTAGTCGGGCAATCGAATCTCGGAATAGCGGTTGTAGAAATTGCCTGCGACGATGCCGCAAATGAGGCCGACGGGCACACTCAGTTTCGCTATTGCCGCATCGCGGAACTGGGCAGCGAGCAATGGCGCCAAAGAGTCGGCCGCATCGGCGACGGTGTCTGGCGGCACCTGAATCAGCACCTTGGCGCCTTCAGTAGCCACAAGGTAGGCGACGACGGCGGCCAGCCCGGCAGCACCGTTGCTGTTACGCGCCAGACCGACTGCCACGCCAATGGCGAACAGCAGCCCCAGGTGGGCAAATACGGCATTACCGGCTGCCGCGACGTATTCCATGTCGAGCAAATCCGGTTGTCCCAGCCTGAGCAGGAGGCCGGCGACTGGCAGTACCGCAATCGGCAGCATCAGCGAGCGGCCAAGTTTCTGCATAGCGGGGAAGATGCGTGCCATGGTGGACTCCTGATCGTTACCCGGTATCGCGGCCGCGCAGCGCAGCTCGAAGCATGGCACGGACTTCCCGCGCGGAACGCATGCGCAGTGCGTCATGTGCCAGCGCGCGGCAGTTATCCATTGTCAATTCGCGCAGCCGCGACTTGAGCCGCGGTATCAGGCCTGCAGGCATTGACAGGTCGCGAATACCGAGTCCGATCAGCACGCATGCAGCCAGCGGGTCGCCTGCAGCAGCACCACAGACACCAACCGGTTTGCTCACCGCGCATGCTGCATCGGTCGCATTGGCGATCAGCCGCAACACGGCGGGGTGAAGCGCATCGAGTTGCGCCGCAAACTCCGGATCTCCGCGATCCATCGCAAGCGTGTACTGGGTAAGGTCGTTGGTGCCGATCGAGAAGAAGTCCACCGAGTGTACGAGTTCGTCGGCAATCAGCGCCGCTGCCGGTGTCTCGATCATGACGCCGAGTCTCAGGCCGGGGTGCGCAGCGCCGGACTGCCGGAGCGAAGATACGATGCTGCGCACATCCTCTACCTCATCGACGGAAGTCACCATGGGAATCATGACGTTCACCGGTGACGAGTGACGGAGCAGGTAAAGTGCCTCGAGCTGAGTCGCAAGCAGCGCCCGGTTTCGAAGCCCGAGACGAATGCCACGCACGCCCAGAGCCGGATTTTCTTCATTGTACCGGGCGATGTAGCGGAGTGGCTTGTCGCCGCCGGCGTCCAGCAAACGGACGATTAGCGGCCGGTTATCGAGTACGGCGCAAATCTGCTGGTAGGCGTCCAGTTGCTCGCCCACATCGGGCGGATCCGTCCGGTCCATGAACAGGAATTCCGTGCGCAGCAGGCCACAGCCGTCCGCGCCGGATCGTATTGCGTCCTTCGCGTCGCGAAGCGAACCGATATTGGCGTTGACGTGCACAAGAGCGCCGTCGGCCAGCACGCAAGGATTGGTTGCGGTGCGAAGCTCGTCGCGACGTCGTGCGCTATCATTGCGGACTCGCTCGCGGAACTCGTCAACGACTGCCGCCGCCGGTTGAACGAACAGTTCGCCGTTATCGGCGTCGAGGCACAGCACAGTACCGTCCTCGATACCGAGGATACCGTCACCGGCCGCTACCAGCATCGGAATGCCGAGGGATGCCGAGAGAATGGAGACGTGCGAGGTCGTGCCACCTGCGGCGGTGCAGATACCGGCAACGGCATTGCGGTCGAGCTCGAGCAACTGCGATGGCAACAGATTTTTCGCTACGAGAATCGCATTCGATGGCAGCTCGAGCCGCGAATCCGCCGGCTCGCCACAGAGGACCCGTTGCACGCGCTGCTCGATGTCCCAAAGATCATCGACGCGTTCACGCATGCGCCGGTCATCGAGCGTTGTCAGCGTAGCCGCAAATTCGCCGATGACTTTGCGCCAGGCAACGGCTGCGCTGTCGCCGAGACCGATTTGCGCATCGACCTTGCACGCAATGGCGCGGTCCTCGAGGAGGGCAAGATGCGCACCTGCGATCTCGCCGCCGGCTCCTCCCTGGTCGAGCCGGAGCGCGTTCAAATAACCGGCGACTGCGGCCACCGCCGCTTTGAGGCGTTCCCGCTCGCGTTCAGGCGGCATTGCGGGCGCCATCGACAACGTCCTTTGCGAGCGAATACGGACCGAAGGTCCCGTCGCCAATCCGACACCGGCGGCCTGCGCCCGCAGGACGGAACCTGGCGGCGGAACTGTTATCGCAGCCTCGGCGCGGGTCGGCGATACAATTTCGTGGACACCGCGCCGCGCGATCGGATGCAGCAACGGCTGGATCGCAGCGAGGGCGCCTGCCGCGTCGGCGCCGCTGGCGGCGATAGTTACGGTCTGCCCGCACCGGATACCGAGCGCCATCATCGACACTGCGCTACGGGCGTCGGCCGATCGGCCGTCGGCAACGCGAATTTCGATCCGGGTATCGAATGTGCGGATTGCTTCTATGATCGCAGCTGCGGGGCGCGCATGTATTCCATGTTCGAGTCCGACGACGACTTCGCGTTGCACCTCTGGTTGCGCCGTGCGTTCGTCGCCGCCTCTCGACACCGCGCCGTCTTCGCGTGAGATGATTTCGAAGAGCGGTTCACCCGGTTCAATCAGACCCGCT
>CAYXKM010000308.1:0-2547 GCA_964465665.1 uncultured Woeseiaceae bacterium | reverse complement strand
GTCGGCGCCGGCGAGCGCGTACACCGCACCGGCGCGCGGGTTTGCGCGTATGCGGTCGGCTACATCACCGGCGAGCGTCACGGCATGGTGGCGGAACATCGAAGTCCGCCCTGCCTGCAGGCTGTGGACGTAAAGTCCTGCGATGCCCAGCATGCCGACAGACATGACGATCAGAGCAATCAGCACTTCGATCAGGGTAAAACCCCTGGCTTTGAGCGGCGGTACTCGATGGATGGTTTTCATTCGTGCTGGCATTGGTCTGGTCCCGGATGACTCAGTGGAAATTCAGATTCCTGTACTGGCTGCTACGGGCAGCCGCCGATAGCGTCAATAACGGCCTTGTCCCGAATGACGGTGGCCCGCCCGATCGGCGTGACCACCAGTCGCCGGGCGGCCGACGAACCGCCGGCCGCAATCTCGGTACCGCGATCGTCGCAAATGATTGCGGTTTGGAAGGACGGGTTACCGCCCACATCACCTCGACCCTGCCCGGTCGCTGCAAAGCTGAAATAGGTTGCGCCATTGTCCGGGAAGATGTTCAGGCCGTTGGGTACCGCGGGATGCGCGCGGAGTACGCTTTCTCCACCATCCCGCACGATGTCACCGTCGGTGTCGACAAAAATGATCCAGCCCTGGTCGAACACGCCACCGCAGGCAGCTGCAGCACCGGCCATCGAATTGGCGCTGGCGCAGATCGTGATATTCGATTTGGCGCGGGCGGCCTCGGAGCGGGAGAGCAGGAAGCTCGAATGAAGATCGTTGGCCGTACTGGTCATGCGGCTGTTCTGCGTGAATTCACTGAAGTTCGGAATACCGATCGTCAGGACAACGCCAATAACCAGTAACGTCATCATCAGTTCGTACAGCGTAAAGCCGTTTTGGTTTCGGTTTTTCATGCGCGCAATATAGTTGCGCATCCGGACCACCGGGCAAGTATCCGACGGGCGGACGGGCATGGCGGACGAGCGGTAGCGATCGGAACGCGCGGTTTGACTTAATGCGCACAGTCATAGGATTTGCCGTCCGCATCCCGCCAGGCGACACGCGGCCGGCCGGTGTAACTGACGATGATGGCCCTGGCCTCGGCGCGGTCCCTTCCGTCACAGACTATAAGTGTCCCGTTGGTCGCTCGCAGTTCCGTCGAGCGCAGGGTAAAACCACGCCGGTTGGCAACGATGATGCTGCCGGGTTCAACCCGGTGGTAGCGGAGGATCGGCTCGTCCGGATCGCGAACCGGCGGGTCGTCCCGGTCGGTATTGACAAAGCGGATCCAGCCGGTAGACCACTCGTTGTGCGGATCGCAGTTCAGGCCATCGAGACTTGGGCAGATGCTGACCGCCCGGCGCCGTACTATCGAATCCTTGCGCGCGAGGTGTACGGCTTCGAATAGCGCATTGGTTTCGCCCCGGATCCGGCTGCTGGCGACGATCGAGCCGAAGGAGGGCAGGCCCACGGTTACAATCACGGCGATGAGAGCAAGGGTCATTACGAGTTCGTAAAGAGTGAATCCGGGATTGCCCGGCGCCGGTCTGCGCATCTCAAACCTCCTTGTCTGAAATCCCAGCGTATCGCGCCGCCCGGCTGTGATATGCCGGTTTTTCACGGGAAAACCGCCAGTTTTGTTGGCGTTGCTGCACAGCACTGGCTTTTTTCATCTGGAATTGGTCTATACTCCGCAAATCCTTGATTTGATGGACTTACACCGATGTCACGCCCGGAAATGGCCGCTAAACTCCGACAGCACGGGGTGTTGCCGACGCCTCAGCGTCTCGAGGTGGCGGAAGTCCTGCTGGATCGCCCGCAACATCTGTCCGCGGAACAACTGCTGGAGAGATTGCGGTCGAACGGCAGCCGGGTCTCCAAAGCGACGGTGTACAACACCCTGAACCTGTTCGCCGAATGTGGCCTGGTGCGAGAGCTGACCATCGATCCGAGCCGCAAGTTTTACGATTCGACCACACATGCTCACCACCATTTCTTTCACGTGGAGACGGGGAGGCTTAGCGACATCCCGAACGAGCAGATCGAGATTCTGGGCCTGCCGGAACTGCCGGCCGGAACCGAGCAGGAAAGCGTCGAGGTACTGATTCGAATCCGCGACAGGCAGTAATTGCCGCAACGCTCTGGCCGACCGCAACAACCGCCGTTATACTCCCGCCGCTTCCCTTTTCAGCCCCTATTGCAGGCGCCGATTTGGTCGGGTGTGTGCTGTAGGAGCCTGCATTGCAGGCGACCGATTGTGGCACGATTCTGTAGGAGCGAGCATTGCTCGCGACCGCCATCGGGCACGCTGTCTGATTTCAAGGTCTTGCCGAAGTAGCTCAGTTGGTAGAGCAACGCATTCGTAATGCGTGGGTCGGAGGTTCGAGTCCTCTCTTCGGCACCAATTAAATCGATGAAAACCAATAGCATACACTTCTACCTTCGCCGGATTCACTTCCGTGCTGGGCTCCGTAAGTGCCTTGTAAGTGCTCGGGCGACACCACAATTTCTTCGCCACGAGGCGGGCGCGGAAGCGGCTTGATGGGCGCAGAATGCGCGAGTAGG
>CAYXKM010000307.1:0-5503 GCA_964465665.1 uncultured Woeseiaceae bacterium | reverse complement strand
GGGAACGGTGTGAAAACGCCATGCGAGATCACCCGTGCTCGCATCGTAGGCAGAGACATAACCGCGCACGCCGAATTCCGCGCCGCCGTTGCCGATCACGACCTTGTCGTTGAAAACGCGCGGCGCGCCGGTGATGCTGTATGGCAACGCGGGATCCGTCGTCTGCACCGACCAGACCGGGCTGCCGTTGGCGGCATCCAGTGCCACCAGGCGGCCATCGAGCGTGCCGACGTACACGCGCCCTTTCCACACGGCAACGCCGCGATTGACCACATCGCAGCAGACATCGACCGCTTTTTCGCCCGGCACCTGCGGGTCGTAGGCCCACAACAGTTTACCGGTTGCGGCATCAAGAGCCTTGACCTTGCTCCACGCGGTGCTGACGAACATCTGACCGTCGACGACGATCGGCGTCGCCTCCTGTCCGCGCTTCGTGTCGAGGTCGTAGTACCAGGCAAGCCCGAGCTTCGCCGCATTCTCTGCGTTGATATCCGTGAGAGGGCTGAAACGCTGCTCGTCATAAGTCCGTCCGTGCGTCAGCCAGTTGCCGGGTTCGCTGTCGGCCGCCTCGATCCTGGCGCCATCGACTGCGGCGACGCCCGCCGCCTGCTCTGCTTCGTTCCCGCCGGCATCGACTTCTCCCTTGCCGCAGGCAACGACGATGATCGCCAGCAGGAACGCGCCTGCCGTTCGGCGTACCGCGCGAAAACCGCCATCACGGGCAACGCTCGTGAACTGCCAGATCGAATCGCTCATTTGAAGTATGCCTTGAGAAAATCGTCGGTGGTCTTGGCCGCCTGCGTTTTGATCTGCGCTTTCGACATTGGTTTGATGATTCCGCAATCGCGCTGCAGCGTGGCCCGGTGCAGGACCATGCCGACGAAATAGTGCGCCAGTTCTTCCGGCTTGAATTCCGTCTCGTGCTGGTGCGCGGCAAAAATCCTTTCGAGATTCTTGTACGCGGCTTTCGGGCCGATCTCGTAGTAATACTGGCCTATGTCCGGAGACTGCTTCACTTCCTGGAAGATCAGGCGCCGCAGCGACAAAGTCCGGTCATTCGTAACGGCGCCGAGTAGCGTCTCGGCTGTCTTCTGCAACGCCTTGTCGAGTGCAATGGATCCTGTCTCATAGTCGAGGAACTGCAGGTGCTTCCGGTAAGCGGCAAGCTCCTCGGCAATGACGGCCTCGAACAAGTCTTTCTTGCTGCTGAAATAGCGATAGATCGATTCTTTCGAGATTCCCGAGTCTCGCGCCATCGCATTGATGCTGGTGCCCTTGTACCCATGGCTCAGAAAATAATCGGATGCCACGGCCAGGACTTCCTGCTGCTTCTTGGTCTGCTGCTGTGCAGGAATTCGTCTGGCTGCCAGTTGCCGGTTCATGATTCACCGTTTCTGTTGTTGTTTGTCGAACAGGAGCCCGGGGCTGTCATAGTCTAGCCCATACCAAGAGCAAACACGGACTCGGCATTGCCCTGGTAGAACGCCTTTTTCTCCGCAACGGTGATCGGCAGCTTGTCCGTCACTTCCACTTCGGCAGGCACGAACTGGTACGGATAATCCATCGCGTACATCACGTGGTCTGCGCCGATTACCGAGCGGACGAACATGATCGCCGGTTCCCACGCCATGCCGCTCGTGGTGATCCAGACGTTCTCGCGCAGGTAGTCGCTGGGACGTTTCCGGAGCGGCCTGACCCCCGGATACCGCGCGGCCTTCACCATTGCCGCGTGCATGAAATCGAGCCGGAAGAGCCAAAACGGCAAAGCTTCGCCCAGGTGACCGACGACAATTCGCACTTTGGGGAAGCGGTCGAAGACGCCGCTGACGATGATGCGCAGAAGGTGCAGGCCGGTCTCCACCGCGAATCCGAAGATTGCCCCGTCCAGGCCGCGGTCCAGCATCGGGCCGATCAATCGCGGCGAGGGCGTATTCGGGTGCAGGTAGATCGGCACGTCGAGTTGTTCGACGACCTCGAAGATTTCCCAGAATTTCGGGTCATCGAAGTATTCGCCATGCGTATGCGAGTTGAGAATCACGCCGTGGAATCCGAGGTCCGAGACGGCACGTTCTATTTCACCGGCTGCGCGAGCGGGGTCCTGCGGCGCCATAGCTGCAAGACCAGTGTACCGATCCGGATGCCTTGCGACTGCCTCCGCAAGCTGATCATTGGCCAACGTGGCAATGGATGTCGCCGTCGCGGTATCGAGTATCTGCACGCCCGGAGCCGTGAGGGAAACAATCTGCCGCGCGATTCCGCAACTGTCCATGTCTCGCAGTCGTTCCTCGCCGAGGTCGAGCAGCTTTCGCCGTATATCCGTTGCGCGAGGACCTTTGTCGATCAGGTAATGACCCCAGAGACTGTAGAATCCGGGATCGTCCACCGATTTCTTTTCGATAATGCGCCGGTAGCAATCGAACAGTTCCGCCGTGGCAAATGCTTCCTCCGTCGCAATTCGGACATAGGACACGCCTCAATCCTCGCCGGCGATGCGCGCTGCCATGTCGTCGATCGCCGGGCGAAAAACCGCGGTGTGGTGACTGTTCCTGACGGCTGCCATGTATAGGGATTCCTGTACGGCGTATGGCGCACGGTTGCCAGCGGCGGGTTGCCGGCGCACGGCAACCGAGGCGGTTGACAACGGGGCTGCCAAACCGCACGGTTCGGTTCGTGGTATAGTAATCTCGGGTCGGGTAGCTGTCAAAACGTCCAGCGGGCCGCGCAGACAGTCAACCGTCGAATGGCAAACTAACAACGTGAAGATTGAATTCCGGGGGGGACTCATGACACAACTGGAAACGCTTTCCACCGCGAGGCTCGCGCCTCGGCGCAAAGCGGCGTACTGGAACGGTATCGGCTCGGATGCGTTCCCGGCGTTCGAGCCCCGCTCTCCCAGCCTCATCGATTTCACCGGCCACCTGTCGCAAGCCGGCAAAGGGCGCGTACGCGTGGCCGAGATTTATTCGGAGCCTCAAGTCGTGCGGCACTCCCGCGAGGCGGTCGCGCGATCCCGAATCCCGATGCATTTTCTGTACCTGCAGCTCGAAGGCGAAAGCATCAACCGACAGGACCAGCGCGAAGCGCGACTGCGGCCGGGCGACATCACCATCTGTGACAACAGCCGGCCTTACGAAATCGTCTTCGAACAACCGAACCGCATGCTGGTATTCGGCTTTCCCTACGATCTGCTCCGTCGCTATATCCAGTATCCGCAGAGCATCGCCGCGAAGCGGCTGTCAGGCAGCAAGGGTATCGGTGGACTGTTGTCCGATTTCCTGGCCGACGTATGGCGACATTGCCAGGACGATCGCGAGTTCGAAATCAGTGCCGGCGTGACCGATGCCATACTGGGACTGCTTGCGAGTTCCTACCGGCAGCTCCTCGGATCGACCATCGATCACAGCTCGCTCGGCGCGGCGCACCGCGTGCGCATCATTCACTACATCGAGGAGCACCTGGGCGACTCCAGCCTGACGCCGACGCGGATTGCGACGACTTTTCGCATTACCACCCGGTACCTGCATCACCTGTTCTCGGAAGAAGACGAGACGGTGGCACGTTACATCCTGCGCAGGCGGCTGGAAGAATGTGCCCGCGCACTGACATCGCAGTCGCAGCGGAAGCGGACCATCACCTCGATCGCATTCGATTACGGTTTCAGCAGTGCGACCCATTTCGGGCGTGCATTCCGCTCACGATACGACCTCACCCCGAGGGAATACAGGCGCCGCAACCTCGTCAGCAACCGGGCTCTCACCTGAGACGCACCGAATGGCAGGGGTCATGCCATTTCGCACCGAAATCGACCTGGTCGATTGCGAAGTGGACGGGCGCATCCCCGATGACCTGAACGGAGCTTTTTACCGGGTCGGCCCGGATTTCCAGTATCCGCCGAAGTTTCCCGGGAACATCCCGTTCGACGGTGAAGGCCATGTCAGCATGTTCCGGTTCTCGGCCGGCCGCGTAGATCTCAAAAGCCGCTACGTACGCACACAGCGATTCAATGTTCAGCGGCGCGCGGGCCGCGCGTTGTTCGGCATGTATCGCAATCCGTTCACGGACGATGCCGGTCTCGAAAACGTCAGTCGCGGTACAGCGAACACCACGGTCCTCTATCACGCGGGCCGCCTGCTGGCATTGAAAGAGGACAGCCCGCCGGTAGCCATGGATGCATTGACGCTCGAGACGACGGACGACTACGTCACTTTCGACGGTAAACTCACCAGCCGGACATTCACGGCGCATCCGAAGATCGATCCGGAAACCGGCGAGTTGATCGCTTTCGGCTACGAAGCCAAAGGATTGGGGTCGGACGACGTCGCAATCATTACCATCGATCGTGCCGGCAATCTCGTGAGGGAATCGTGGATCAAGGTGCCCTATGTCGGCATGCTGCACGATTTTGCGGTCACGCAGCGCCACATCGCATTTCTCGCCATTCCCATGGCCATGAACCTCGCGCAGATGAAGGCCGGCGGCGTTCATTTTGCGTGGGATTCGACGCTGCCGTCGTGGTTCGGCGTCATGCGCCGACACGGAGACGGGAGCGATCTTCGCTGGTACAAGGGCCCGGAGCGCTGCGCGACGCATGTCATGGGCGCCTGGTCCGACGGCGACAGGTGTTACGTCGACATGGACATGGCCAAAAAAAACCAGTTTCCGTTTTTTCCGAACCTGCACGGCGAACCGTTCGACCCGGTCGGTGCTGCCGGCGTCGTCACCCGCTTGTCCGTCGACCTGTCGAAGAAATCGGACAGCTACGACATGCAGGCACTGTATCCCGACAGCGGTGTCCTGCCCCGCCAGGACGATCGTTACCAGACGATTCCCTATCGCTACGGATTCATGCCGACCGTCGATCTGTCGGTCCCTCCGCATCCTGCCGTCAGCGGCCGGCCTTTCCGGCCGAACAATTGCTACACCAAGTTCGATCACGCGACCGGCCGCACACAGACTTACAGCGCCGGCAATACCGTCGCGCTGCAGGAGTGCTGTTTCGCACCGAGGCGCCCCGATGCGCCGGAAGGCGACGGCTATATCCTCGGCATGGCGGAGCAGATGCTCGAATGCAACCGCTCCGACCTGCTGATACTCGATGCGGCCGAGCCCGAGGCCGGCCCGGTCGCTACGGTCCGGCTGCCGTTTCGCATTTTCGGACAGGTGCACGGCTGGTGGGTGTCGGCCAAAAACCTGCCCGGAGAGTGAGGCCGACAGCGCTACTGGCAAACAGGCTGCGGCCCGGGGGGAGTGCCCCTTGACGCAATGGCTCCCTGCGGTCCGCTTCGTAGAAAAGGTGCCGGATTTATTTATTGCTTCAACTGAGGCCGGATACAGTCGAAGCAATAAATAAATCCGGCACCTTTTTCTCACTGTCGGCCTTACGCTCCGGGCAGGGCCTCCGCCGACACCCACCAGCCGTGCACCTGTCCGAAAATGCGAAACGGCAGCCGGACCGTAGCGACCGGGCCGGCCTCGGGCTCGGCCGCATCGAGTATCAGCAGGT
>CAYXKM010000306.1:0-3611 GCA_964465665.1 uncultured Woeseiaceae bacterium | reverse complement strand
CTCGCGCAGCTTTCCATCGAGCACGGCCTTTCCGAACTGTATTCGGGGAAAGGAGGCTTCCCGGCGTTCTGGCATGACTACCGGACGCTCGACGAAAGCATAGGACACTGGATCGCATACCCTTTCATCCTGCAAATGCTCCGCGGCGCTCGCGCCGATGACGTGTCGGCTCTTTCGGCACAGACTTTCGAGAATTTGTACCGCGAGCATTACTTTGCCGCTTCCGTTGACATTATCCGCGGCCTGCAGGCTGCCGGTGTCGGGATTCAGGTCATCTCCGCCAGTGCCGAACGCTTCGTACGCGGCGCAGCAGCAACGCTCGACATCGATCCCGCTCACATCAGTGGCATCCGTGTGATCGAACGCGACGGCATGTTGACCGAAGAACTGATTTACCCGATTACATGGGCCGACGGCAAACGCCAGCACCTGGAGAACATCCTGAAAGCCCGTGCCTTCGCCACACCCGGCAAGCCGGTGTACGTGATCGGCGGTTTCGGCAACAGTTACAACACCGACGGCCCGTTCATGGCCTGGATCGCCGGCCAGTCCCTGCCCGCCGGCAAGCCTGTCGTCGTTATGATCAATGGCGGCCCGGCACCTGAGGAATACTCAGGCAGGTTCACTGAAATCGAGCTGCAGGAACTGGTCACCCCACGTCCGGACTGACAGTACCAGGACAAATTCAGTCAGTTTGCATCGACTTCGTGTGAGTTCGATTTGAACTGGCGATCACGCTCCGCACTCGGAGCGTAACCGTACAGCTCCTTGTAGCTCTTGCTGAAATTCGACGTCGATACGAAGCCACATTCCGCGGTGATATCTGCAATGCTCATCCGGGTGTCGAGCAGCAGTTCCCGTGCGCGACGCAATCGCAGTTTCAGGTAATACCGGGACGGAGAACACAGCAGGTACTTGTCAAACAGCCTCTGCAATTGTCGCCGCGACAGCTCGACGTACTCTGCCAGCTCATCCTGACCGATGGGCTCGCGCAAATTGGCCTCCATGAGCCCGACCGCCGCGATCAGTTTCGCCGATTTGCTGCCGACCTGATGCTTCAGTGGAATTTTTTGTTCGTCGTCCGTCCTGCGTATCCGATCGCATATGAACTGCTCGGCGACCGCCACGCTGATCGCGGACCCCAGTTGCGCAGCTATGATATGCAACATCAGGTCGATCGGCGCGGTACCGCCCGAGCTCGTATAGCGCCGCCGGTCGATGGTAAACAGGCTGCGGCCGACCGGCACGTTCGGGTAAGCACGAGTGACGGCGCCGATGTTCTCCCAGTGTATGCTGCAGCGTATTCCATCGAGCACGCCGGCCGCGGCCAGCACCTGGCTGCCGGTGCAGATCCCGCCGAGCGCGATCCCGGTCCGTTCCGCGCTGCGCAGCAACCGGGTGATCGCGCTCGAGCAGTTCTTTTCAATGTTTGTCCCGCCGCATACCACCAGCAAATCAACATCGTCGAGCGAACCTGGGCTGTCGATCGCGCAATCCACGTTGATCTTCAGCCCGTCACTGGCGGCTACTGCGGCGCCGTCTTCCGAGATGGTCTTCCAGCTGAAATGCTCGCGTTCGCAGATTCGATTCGCCATGCGCAGCGGCTCGATCGCTGCCGAGAGGGAGATGAGCGTAAACTCGTTCAGCAGCAGGAAGCCGAATCTACGGGGTTGACCGGAGTTGTCAGTCGACTCGTTCATGCGTCCACAACGCAGTTCATCCGGGATTCACCTTGGGCGAGCGGCCGGCATCGCGCTATTCGCCTGCAACAAAGCGTATGCCGAATTCATTTCCGGAGTGGGCGAGCCACAGCGCAACATATTCGGCAAAACTGCGACGCACGATCAGGTTGAAGCAAGGCCGATCGTCGGCCAAGGCAAGCAGCACTCCGGCTTTTGCCAGCAAGGTCTGGGCGCACTGCCCGATCTGAAATGCCGCCGGTTGCAAATCGAGGGTACATCCCTTTGCCAGGACCTTCCCCGCAGCCACGCCTGTCAGCCGCAATTGCATGTAACCACCGCTCTGCCCGTTGACCGATGAAAAATGAGTCTGCGGAATTATACCCAGCCTGTCCTCCACGCCGGATCCGGCTGCAGAAACGACCAGCCACTCGTCCGGGCCGAGCCAGTAAACTGTGTTCGGTTCCTGCGTGAAGGTATTCGGCGTCGTAGGCAAGCCCTGCCGCAAAACGGACTCGACAGCGTGGCGAAACCCGGGATCTGCGGCACGGCCGCGCAGGTTGAGATATTCACGATCGGCCTGCAGGACTACGCGTACTCCCGGATTCCCCGCCATTTCGCCGCCGTGGCGCCGCAGGAAATCCTCGAGAGCGTGCCTGCGTGGCGTCACTTCAGTCACGTTGGCGCGCCCCTTTCGGGTCGAAGAAAACCGGCGACACGATTTCTACCGGCACTTCGACGCCGTTCGACCCGATGGCAAAGACTGTCTCGCCGTACCGCGAATGCCCGGATCGGATCAGCCCGAGCGCGATCGGTTGTTCGAGTACGGCGCTGTAATAACTCGAGCTGACATGGCCACTAATTCCGGTCGGCGGTTGTTTCGGTCGTTCCGTCACCAGTTGCGCGCCTTCCGACACCACGGTTTTTCCGTCGATGGATTTGAGACCGACGAACTGCTTGCGATCGGGTCTCAGGAAATCGCTTCGCGCAAGCGATCGTTTCCCGAGAAAGTCCGTGTCCTTTGACAACAACCAGTTCATCCCGAGGTCGACGGGCGTGACCGATCCGTCCGTGTCCTGGCCGACGATCACGTAACCTTTCTCGGCCCTCAATACATGCATAGCCTCCGTGCCGTACGGCGTAATGCCGAACTCCCGGCCGGCATCCATCAGCGCAAGCCACAGATCCGGCGCAAGGTTGGAGTCAATCGTGATTTCGAAAGCCAACTCACCGCTGAAACTCACCCGCGACAAGGTAACCGGTCTTCCAGCCAGGAGCCCTGCGCCAAAGGTCATGAACGGCATTGCGGCACTGCCGATGTCCTGGCCGCAACCGAGTTTCCCGATCAGGCGCCGGCTGTTCGGCCCGGCGACCGCTATCGTCGAATAATGCTCGGTCATCGACGTCAGGTAGACCTCGAGGCCCGGCCACTCGGTCTGCAACCACTTCTCCATCCACCCCAGTACGCTGGCGGCGCCACCGGTGGTTGTCGTTACATAGAAGTGCTGTTCCGCGAGCCGCGACAGGACACCGTCGTCGCGGATCATGCCATCCTCACCAAGCAGGATCCCGTACGCGCAACGACCAACCGGCATTTTTGAAACATTGTGCGTGTAAATGCGCTCGAGGAATTCGCACGCATCGGGGCCACGCACATCGATCTTGCCGAGCGTGGATGCGTCCATGATTCCGACCGATCGGCGGGTCGCGAGGCATTCCCTCCGAACCGCCGCATGGAGGTCTTCGTCGCCGAGCGGAAAGTACGCGGGCCGCAGCCATTGCCCGACCGGTTCGAACTTCGCCTGTTGCCGCTCGTGCCAGCCGTGCATCGCCGTTTTCCTTACCGGATCGTAAAGCGGCCCGATGCCCTCGCCGGCACAAGCGCCGAAACGGACTGGCGTATACGGCGGGCGAAACGTCGTCGTACCGATC
>CAYXKM010000305.1:0-4400 GCA_964465665.1 uncultured Woeseiaceae bacterium | reverse complement strand
GGTAGGGTTCGCTGCAGGGTGCCCTGCCAGGTCCGCACAGTAGCTTGTGTGAAGCATCGCGGACGCTCATCATTGAGCAATGATCACCATCGGGTATCGCGGCGTTTTTCTCATCGCATGCAGTCTGTGCGTGGCTGCTTGCAACCCGGAAGGTGACCGCAGTGTGCCGGCCGGAGACGCGATGGGCGAACAGCAAGTGCCGCAACCCGCACCGGAGCAGGAAGCAGAGCTGTCGGGACTGGATGCCTATAACAAGGTGTGCGCCGGCTGTCACGAAACGGGCGTCGACGGCGCGCCCGCCCCCGGCGACCCGACGGAATGGGAGGGCAGGTCACCCCACTGGCAGGCGGTCCTGATGGAACATGCGAATGCCGGTTATCTCGAAATGCCGGCAAAGGGCGGCGAAGACGAGCTGTCGGACTGGACCATCAATGCAGCAACGCAGTACATGCTCGAGAAAACGTTCCCCGATCGCCCGCGCGACTGAAGATTACCTGGATACCGGCTGTTTCTTCGGCGCTTTCTTTCGTGCCGCCTTCTTACGGGCGGGTTTCTTCGCCACCGGCTTCGGCTTCAGCTGTCGCTGAATTCTCGCCAGTGCCCGATCGATATGCAGGGCATGCGCCAGGTGATTGCGGGCATTGGTCAGGTCGTCTTTCACCGGGCCGAGGTCATTGCGCAATTTTGCGGCATCGTTGCGCGCCTCTTCTAGGCCCTTTTGCAATTTCCGGATCTGCTTGTTCAATTCCCGTTTAGCCTTGCTCGCCGTCGTGTTCAGCAGCCGTTCGGATCTACGCTGGAGTTGCAGCCGGGTCTTCGTGGCACGTGCATTGACCCGATTGATTTCGGTCAGAAGGCGTTTTCGCTGCCGCTCGAGCTCAGTCGTAGCGCGCTTCGCGGTCGTCAGAAACAAGGTCTTGTTCTGCTGCAGCGTTTTCTGCAGTTCGGTCAGTTCCTTGCTCACGTGATCATCTCCCGGGAAGAGTCAGATTCGCGAATCCAATCCTGGCAGGAATAGGTACCGGTTTATGTAAGGGTTAGCCGCACCGGTCGCGATCCCGCTCGACCGGGACGAGCTCGGCCGCGCAGACCTGACGGCGCAGCGTTACAAGCTACGCAACCTGTTCCGGCAGCTGGGCAGAAAGGCCGACTCCTGGCAGGACATAACCCGTTTAGCGACCGGAATCGGGGTGGCCGAGCGTGCCCTGGAGCGGCTGGGCGGGCCCGGCCGCAAGCCCAACGTGGTGTGACGGACCCAGTGGATTTGGCGGCCGGCGCGGACTTCAAGAGCCCACGGCGCGGTATCTGCGCCGTTTGTTGGCAAACTGCAACATAAAAATTGAGCAAGGTGCTTCCGACCCTGCGCCGGCACCGCCAATCTGGCGGATCGGCTTTATAACTTTTCGTTGTATTTGAGCAAAATTATTCCCATTCGGACTAATTGGTGCCTATAATGACTCACGGTTGTAAGTCCGGGTGACGCGTTCGCGCGACAAGCGGCTTATAGAAGTGACAGTAAAGTCACTCATCAACTACGACGCCACAAAAAATGCTGTCCGGTGCAGAACCGGCTCACATTCAATCTCTTTAAGGGGGAGGTTTGAAATGGCAAGAAACTCCAAACTTGCGCGGGCGATAAAGCTTGCGTTGCTTACCGGTGCAACTACTGGAGGCGCGGGCGCATTGTCGAACGCATACGCCCAGGGTCAGCCGGCAGCCGAGGAAGTCGAGGAAATCACGGTAACGGGTTCGCGAATTGCAAAACGCGACGCCATTGCTGAAAGCCCGATCTTCACTGTCGATCAGGACACGATGCAGGTCAGCGGCTACGTGACACTCGATCAGTATCTGAACACGCTGCCGCAGATCACTCCGAACATCAGTTCGCAATCGAACAACCCGAGCTCCGGTGGACGCGCATTCATCGACCTCCGTGGTCTCGGCGTCAGCCGCAACCTGGTGCTGATCGACGGCCGGCGCGGCATGGGACAGGTGAACGGCGGTACCGTAATGGATACCAACACCATTCCTGCCGCACTGATCGAGCGCGTCGAGATCATCTCCGGCGGTGCTGCGGCGACCTACGGTGCGGACGCAATCGCAGGCGTGGTCAACTTCATCATGAAGAAGGACTTCGAAGGCATAAACCTCGATACCCAGTACCGCGTTACCGAGGAAAGCGACGGCGAGGAAATTACTGCCGACCTGACATTGGGCAGCGCTTTTGCCGATGGCATGGGCAGTGCCGTATTCAATGCCTCGTATTTCGACCGCCAGGCCATGTACAAGGACGCGCGGGAATTCTCCGCGCAGGCCTCATCGGCAACCGGCATTTTCCCCAACGGCTCCTGGTCGCCGGGCACCAACACGCCTGACACGGCATCGATCGATGCGTTGTTCGGCCCGGGCGCCTGCGCTGCGAACGGTGGCACGCGTGGCTACGGTCTGAACCCGGACGGTACCTTGTTCTGCACCGGCGTATCGGGCAGTCCACTGGACATGGTCGGTTACGAAGGCCCGACAGAGCATATTGCAACCCAGTTTCTTCCCGACTACTCCTACAACTTCGAGCCGGACAACATCCTGGTCCTGCCGATGGAGCGCTGGAGCCTGTACACGCACATGGACCTGGAGTTGAGCGAGTATTTCCAGCCTTATATCCAGGCGATGTTCACCAACTACAACGCGCTGCAGGAACTGGCGGCGACACCGGTCGGCGGTCTCACCATACCGGTGACCAACCCGTTCATTCCTGCGGAACTGGCAGGGATGCTCGCGGCAAGGGTAGGATGCGCCGTGGTTAACCCCGTCGATCCCACTATTTGCGACGTTGCAAAGGACCCTAACGCCGACATCACCTTTAACAAGCGCTTCAGCTCACTCGGCGGTCGGACCGGTTTCAATACGCACGACGTGTGGCAGGTGGCTGCCGGCACCAAGGGGGACATCAGCGATTCGTGGTCTTACGACGTTTACGGCACCTGGGGCCGTTCGGTGCGCAACGAAGTGCAGGGCGGAAACGTACGGCTCGATCGCACGGAAGCACTGCTGGATGCCGTCGATGGCGGAGCATCTGTTTGCGAGGGCGGCCTGAACCTGTTCGGCGACGCACCGATCAGCCAGGCTTGCCAAAACCGAATAGCTCTGCAGGCGAAGAACCTGACCGTAGCGGAACAGGGTGTAGCTGAAGCAGTGGTCAACGGCGACCTGTTCGAGTTGCCTGCGGGCACGATGCAGGCGGCATTTGGCGCAAGCTACCGCAACATCGACTACCAGTTCCTGCCGGACAGCGGTCTGCAGCCGGGCCTGGTCGCCGGGTTCAACGAGCAGCTCCCGGTCAGTGGCCGGCTGGATTACACCGACGTCTTCGCCGAGGTTGCGGTGCCGATTGTCGGAGACCTGCCGATGATGCAAAACCTGTCGGCAACGCTGGGTTTCCGCAACACGGACAACAATATCTTCGGTAATGCCGAGAGCTGGAAAGCAACGTTCGACTGGACCATGGTGGACTCGGTCCGGTTCCGTGGTGGCGTGCAACATGCCATTCGCAGCCCGAACATCGACGAACTGTTCGCGCCGCAGCTGAACAACTTCCCGAACTTTGCTGGCCAGGATCCGTGTAACTTCGACAGCTCCTACCGCACGGGCCCGAACGCAGCGCAGGTACAAGCCTTGTGTAACGGTCAGGCGGCGGTTGCGGGCGGCGCTGCGTTTTCGCAGCCATTCGGCCAGGCGCAGGCTATCGTCGGTGGTAACCCGAACCTGGAACCCGAGGAAGCGGACTCCTGGACAGCGGGCTTCGTGCTCACGCCGGAATTCAACAGCCCGTGGCTGCAGCGTACCGGCCTGACGCTCGACTACTTCTCGATCGAGCTGGAGGACGTTGTTTCGGCCGTCAATGCGATCACCATCATCACCCGCTGTTACAACAACGAGGGCGCGAACCCGACTTACAGCGCCACCAACGAATGGTGTGCGCTGTTCAATCGCGACGTGGCGGACGGACGCGTCATCGACCTGCAGCAGTTCCAGCGGAACCAGAGCGTATGGAAGACCAGCGGAGTCGACCTGACACTGAACTGGGGCGCTGATGTGGGGCCGGGCGAACTCGACATGGCAGTGCTCGCGAGCTGGCTGGAGAGTTTCGAGACGCAGACGACCAGCGTCGACAACTTCAACGAGTTTTCGGGCACCATTGGCGCGACCACAGGTTCGGCAACGCCGGAGTGGCGTGGCACCGTGCAGGGCAGCTATAGCATGGAAACCCTGCAGTTCCTGCTGACCGCGCGCTACATCAGCGCAATGTCACACGCATCGCTGGTCACCAACCCTAACGCGGTGGCAACCGGAACCGGGGCCATCTGGTACACGGACCTTGCTGCACGTTATGACGTTACGGA
>CAYXKM010000304.1:0-2501 GCA_964465665.1 uncultured Woeseiaceae bacterium | reverse complement strand
GCAGCGCCGGCGATCGCGCGTGCGGCGAAACGCCTGGGAGCAACCGTGCTGACCGGGTGTGCCGTACGCGGCATTGAAACCGCCGCAGGCCGTGTCTCGGGCGTGGTCACGGAACACGGGCCCGTAAAGACATCGACGGTTCTGTGCGCGGCTGGCGCATGGACCTCAATGTTTTGCCGGTCGATCGGCATCAGCCTTCCGCAGTTGAGAGTCCGCGGTACCGTGGCGCGCACGGCCCCTGCGGATGTCGTGCTGAACGGCGCGGTCTTCGACAAAAACATCGGAATTCGCCGCCGCCAGGATGGCGGCTACACCATCGCACACGGTTCGGTACTCGATCACAGCCTGACGCCGTCGACGTTGCGACACTCGCTGAAGTTCCTGCGGGCCCTGCAGCGCGAACTGAGCGTGCTACGCCTGTCCATTGGGCGCGACTTCTACGAGGAACTGCGCACGCCGAAACGCTGGGCACTCGATCGGGTTTCGCCTTTCGAGAACAACCGCGTCCTCAATCCGGAACCTAACCGGCAAGTCCTTGCGGAACTTCGTGTGAATCTGGACCAGACGTTTCCTGCACTGGCCGGTGTGGAAATCGTCGAATCCTGGGCGGGCATGGTCGAGACTACACCGGATGTCATACCTGTCATCTGCGAAGCAGAAAGTATCCCGGGATTTCATATCGCGACCGGATTCAGCGGTCACGGATTTGGAATCGGCCCCGGCGCCGGCAAAGCCATAGCCGGCATGCTCGGCGGCAAGGACAGTGGACTGGACATCAAGGAGTTCCGTCTGAGCCGGTTTTTTGATGGCACTCCCATCCGTCCCTACACAACGATCTGACCAGGAGTTCGGCGTGAAATTCAGCCTGCATGTCATCTGTACGATGAGCCTGGCATTGCCTGCCCATGCGGGAGAGCCGGTACGCACGATGCGCCTCGACTACTATCACACGGGTAACTCAGGCACGGAGTCGTTCAGCGTCGATGAACTCGTGTTGGAGCCCCTGCCCTGGCCTGGCAACCCCTCGCGACCGACAGATGACACGCTGCGAGGCAAATACGCGTTTGACATCCTTGACGCCGATTCGGGCGCCGTTCTCTGGTCCCGAAGTTTCAGCAGCATTTACGGCGAATGGGAGACGACCGCAGAAGCGAAAACCATGAATCGCACTTTCCATGAGTCGCTGCGATTTCCGGAACCGCAGTCGGCGTTTCACGTCGTAATCAGCAAACGCGCGGCTGACAATCGTTTCGAAACGCTGTGGGAGCTCGAACTGGACCCGGGCGACTATTTGGTCCAGCGCGAGGGCGCGCCCTATCGAAACGATGTCGTGGCCATCGAGTACAGCGGCGATCCGCAGACCAAGGTGGATCTGCTGCTGCTCGGTGACGGTTTTACCGCGAGGGAAACGGAAGACTTTCTCGATCGCGCACGAGAGCTGACCGAGGTGTTTTTCGCGACCTCCCCTTTTCGCGAGCGCAAAAGCGATTTCAACGTTTGGGCGCTCGCGCCGGCCGCACGGGAATCCGGCGTGTCACGACCCTCGACCGGTGTCTATCGGGACTCACCGATCGGCACGACCTACGATGCATTCCGCAGTGAACGTTACGTGCTGACCTATGACAACAAGCAATGGCGGCAAATTGCTTCGTCGGCACCCTACGATTTCGTAGAGATACTGGTTAACAGCGATACTTACGGCGGCGGCGGAATCTACGGCCTGTACAGCACGGCTGCGGCACACAGTGAATGGGCCCCGTATTTGTTCGTGCACGAGTTCGGCCATCATTTTGCCGGACTCGCCGACGAGTACTACACGAGCTCGGTTGCTTACGAAGCACCCCGGACGATAACGGAGCCCTACGAACCGAATGTCACGGCCTTGCTAGATCCGGCCACGCTCAAATGGCGGCATTACGCCGACGCTAATACGCCGGTACCCACCTCCTGGCCCAAGGAGGCGTTCGAAGAGCATTCGCTCGCCTACCAGGCGCAACGAGCCCGAATGCGCGAAGAAAACGTGCCGGAATCAGAAATGAACAAGTTGTTCAGGGACGATCGGGATATCGTGGAAGGGTTGTTTTCCACGGCTCCGTACCGCGATGCCATCGGTGCGTTCGAAGGCGCCAACTACCAGGCGAAGGGCTATTACCGGTCCGAGCTGGATTGCATCATGTTTTCCCGCAGCACGGATTTCTGTCGCGTTTGCTCGGACGCCATCGAACAGGTGATTGACGAGTACGTGAAAAGCACGCGCTAGACGACCGGCGTCTGCGCGACGTACCTTGCTGCTCGCAACAACAGCGCCGACGAACCTATCGCGTAGCCGGCCACCGCAAGCCACAGTATGGTGTTGTCGACCGGTACGGGCCGGGTCATTGCGATGGCCAGCACCCCGATCGGCATCACCACGTTGAGCCTTGCGAGCTCGAAGCGGATTGCGTGGTCCCGGCGATCGCTGATCAACCCCAACGTATAAAGTTGTATCCACAACAGCAGGC
>CAYXKM010000303.1:0-7463 GCA_964465665.1 uncultured Woeseiaceae bacterium | reverse complement strand
ACACGACCAGGGCACGACAGCGGATGACCAGGTGCTCGTGCTGCTGACGGACGGCGCCAACACTGCGGGCGAAGTGGATCCGCTGAAAGCAGCGGAACTCGCGCAACAGATTGGCCTGCGCATCTACACCGTCGGCATCGGCGCGGAACAGATGGTGGTGTCATCGATTACCGGCGGACTGCGGCGGGTCAACCCCTCGGCCGACCTCGACGAGGAAACGCTGACACGCATCGCCGGCCTGACCGGCGGACGATACTTTCGCGCCAAGGACACCGCCGGCCTTCAGGAGATCTACCGGCTGCTGGACGAAATGGAACCGGTGGCCGAACCCGAAGCCGGGTTTCGACCGGTCAAGTCTCTTTATTACTGGCCACTCGGCGGCGCCATTGCGCTGGCGGCATTTCTTGCGCTGGCAAACCTTCTGTCCGGCTTGCGCCTCGGTCGCGCGGCCAAAGTGAAGGCCCATGCCGTCTGAGTTTCATTTCCTCCGCCCGGAATGGCTGTGGGGCATCCCCGCCGTCGTGTTGCTTGCCATCGCGCTGGCACGCCGGCAGCTCGCACCGGGTAGCTGGCAGCGCATCGTCGATCCCGCGTTGGCGCCTTTCGTACTCGTGCGAAACCAGGCGCGCGGACTGAGTTATCGCTGGTGGCTCATGCTGCTCTCCGGAATCATCGCCGTGCTGTCGATCGCCGGGCCAAGCTGGAACCGGGTCGAGCAACCGGTGTTCCGTTCGGAGCAGGCCATCGTCATTGCGCTCGACCTGTCCTACTCCATGGACGCGCAGGACCTCACACCCAGCCGCCTTGCGCGCGCGAAACTGAAAATTCTCGACATACTGGAACGCCGCAAGAGCGGCCAGACGGCGCTGGTCGTGTATTCGGCAAATGCGTTTACCGTTACGCCGCTGACCACGGACGCGGATACGGTCGCAGCACTCGTCAACAGCCTGACGACGGACATCATGCCGAGCCGCGGCAGTTATCCGTCGGCCGCCATCGAAAAAGGCCGGCAGTTGCTCGTGCAGGCCGGTGTCGGTTTCGGCGAGGTGCTGCTGATTACCGACGGCGGCTCGAGCAGCGCCGCCGAACGTGCAGCAAGCGAACTGCGTAGCTCGGGCTACACATTGTCTGTCCTTGGAGTGGGCACGTTGCAGGGCGCACCGATTCCGAAAGCCGGCGGCGGATTCGTCACCGATCGTTCCGGCAACATTGCCGTACCGAAACTGGAAAGCGATGAGCTTAAGCGCCTTGCATCGGCGGGCGGCGGCCGTTACACGGTGCTGACGACCGACGACCGTGACATCGATACGCTGCTGTCGGGCGAGATTGCCGATGCCCGGCAATCGGACAAGTCCTTAGCGACGGATCAGTGGCGCGAGGAAGGCCCGTGGTTGCTGCTGGTGCTGCTGCCATTGGCAGCGCTGTCGTTTCGGCGCGGACTGATGCTGGTATTGCTGCTGATCGTTTTGCCGCTGCCGCAGGAAGCCATGGCCTTCGGCTGGCAGGACCTGTGGCGTAACAGGGATCAACAGGGACAGAGGCAACTCGAGGAGGGCAATGCGGCGGAGGCGGCGGAATTGTTTGCCGACCCGTCGTGGCGCGCGGTCGCCAGTTATCTCGCCGGTGACTACGGCGGCAGCGCCGCAGGATTTGCCGATGGAGAAGACGTCGAGAGCCTGTACAACTTAGGCAACGCGCTGGCGCGACTTGGCCAGTTCGAATCGGCGATCGATGCGTACGAACAGGCGCTCGATATCGAGCCTGACATGGAGGACGCCATCTACAACCGAGACCTGCTGAAGGACATCGTGCAGCAGCAACAGGACTCGCAGAACGATCAGCAGGGCGGCCAGCAATCGGAAAACGAAGGCGGAGGAGCCCAGCAATCCGAAACCGACAGCCAGTCGGAGCAACAGGGGCAGGAGGGATCCGCCGGCGACGCCAACAGCGAGTCGCAGGAGGGTGAGTCGGCGGTGCGGGACGAGGAGATGAGCCAGGAGGACCTCGAGGCCATGCAACAGGAGCTGGAGCGCGCCGCTCTGGAAGCCGAGCAGCAGCAGGGCGAGGCCGAAAACGAGCAGTCGATGAGCCAGCTTGATGCGGAACAGATGCGCCGCATGCAGGAACAGCAGCAGGCGATGGAACAATGGTTGCGTAGAATACCTGACGATCCGGGCGGCCTGTTGCGGCGCAAATTCCAGTATCAGTACCAGCGCATGGAGCGTGACCAGGACGGCAATGCACTGTGGCCCGACGACGAGGTGGAACCATGGTAACGGCAATGCGGCAATTCTTTCCTGCAGCACTGTTAATGCTGTGCGTTTGCATTCCCGGCTGGTCCGCCGCGGCAGTGATAGCCAGTGTCGATCGCGACGAAGTGGAACTGAACGAGTCATTCACTCTGAAAGTCATCGTCGATTCGGCGATCGAGATCGTGCCCGATGTCACCGCGCTGGAGCAGGACTTCTACATCGGCTCGACCAGCCAGTTGAGCAACACCACCATAGTGAACGGGCAGATTTCCCGCAGCCGCACCTGGACTTACATGCTGATGGCGAAGCGCGACGGCGAACTCACTATTCCGCCGATCATCGTCGGCGCCGAACAAAGCGATCCCCTGCGCATCACGGTATCGCCGCAAACGGATGTTGTACCGGGCGAGGCAGACATTTTTGTAACGAGCGAAGTCGACCACACCGAAAGTTTCGTGCAGGCGCAGATACTCTATACGGTGAAAGTGTATCGCGCAGTCGCAACGCGGCAGCCGCGGCTCAGCGAGCTGAGCGTCGAGGGTATCGAAGTCCTGCAGGAAATGGCCGGCGATGAGCGCAGCTACGACTCGATCCTGAACGGGAAAGCGTACAACGTGGTCGAGCGCGTGTACGCCCTGTTTCCGCAGGAGAGCGGAGAACTGAACATTGCACCGGCGCGGTTCGAGGCGCGCGTGCTGCGCGACAATCGCATCACCGGCCGCAAGGTGTTCGAATCGGCGCCGATCAACATTCTGGTAGCGCCGATTCCGCCGCCGCCGGCGGACTTCCCGAATGCGGCCTGGTTCCCGGCGAAGTCGGTGGAACTGAACCAGGCCTGGTCGCGGTCGCCGGACAATCTGCCGGCCGGCGAGCCGGTGACACGGCACATCACGGTGACGGCGCTCGGGCAGCTCGAAACCCAGATCCCGGTGATCGAACCGAGCGTATCGGACAACATCAAGGTGTACCCGGACAAACCGGAGTTGCGAAATGCCGCCGTGCCCAAAGGCATCCTCGCTTCGCGCAAGGACCAGTACGCGATGATCGGTGTCGTGCCCGGCCTGGTGGAGCTGCCCGAGCTCAAACTGCCGTGGTGGAATATCGACAGCGGTGTCTGGGAAGTGGCGACCCTGCCCGGAGCAGCCATCAACATACTGCCTTCTGCGAATGCAATGCCGATACCACCGCCGGTGCCGGACATCGCTGACTCTGCCGTCGAGGGGACCACCGAAACCATCGTGGTGCAGGGCAAACTGTGGCAGCAGGTCAGCATGGGTCTGGCCGGCATGTGGATACTCACGGTACTTGCGTGGTGGCTGAGCTCGCGCCCGGAACGAAAGCCCCGCGAACCGGAAGAACCGCCGCTGCACAAGCAACAGTCGAAACTGCTCAAAACAGCGAGAAAGGCGGCGCTCGACGGCGATGCCGCCGGTGTCAAGGAGGCACTGATTGCCTGGGGCCGATTGCAATGGCCGGTCGGCGCGCCGCGCAGCATCGGCGAACTCGCGACGCGCGTGTCCGATCCGTTGGCCAAGGAACTGCGCGTCCTGTGCAACGCCAGTTACGGGCCGCACAGCGTGCCGTGGGACGGCGAACGCCTGGCGAAAGCTCTGCGGTCCTTTGCGGTACTATCGGATGAACGGCAGCGGGACACTATCGAAGTCCTGCCGCCACTGATGCCCGGTCGGCCCGCATAGACTTCAGACTTCGATGCCGGTGTTCACTTGTTTGCGTTATCTGTTTGACTTGGGGCACGGGCGAATAGCGGCATCCTAGCGGAGAAAAGACATGACCATCGCAAGAAGGGATTTCCTGAAAGTGGTCGGTGGCGCGTCGCTTGCCGGCGGTCTGACCGGCGTCGCTCTACCTGTAACAAACGCTGCTGCGTCAGTGCCGGATTTCGGATTCTCCGACGACAGCGTGCCGATGAATGCCGCCAATCTGTGCCCGGTGCCGCTGACGGTCACTGCGGCAGAAGCGAAGTATGCGCGCGAACTGGACCTCGGTCTCAGTCCTGCCACGCGCGGCCGTATCGAGGCGCTGAAAGAGGATGCGCGAACACGCCTCGCAGCCTTGCTCGGAACATCCGCCGACGAACTCGCGATCGTGCGCAACACCTCCGAAGCAAACAACGTCATCGTGCAGGGCATGCCGCTCGAGCCCGGTGACGAGATCGTGCTGTGGGATCAAAACCATCCGTCGAACAGCGTCGCCTGGGATGTTCGCGCGGCCCGCAGCGGCTGCACGGTGCGGCGGTTTTCCGTGCCGACCGAAACCGGCAGCATTGACGAGGTCGTCGATCTTTTCCTCAAGTCCGTGAGCGATAATACCCGCGTCGTTTCGTTCACGCACATCTCCAACATCACCGGATTTCGCACCCCGGTCGCGGAAATCTGCGCGGCCATACGCGAAAGAAAGGACGACATCCATATCCACGTCGATGGCGCACAAACCTGGGGTGCGGTCGCGTTCGATCTCGGCAAAGTCGATTGCGATTCCTTCAGCGGCAGCGCGCATAAGTGGTTCATGGGGCCGCGGGAAGTCGGGCTGTTGTTTGTGCGCGAGCGGAACATCGGTCGCATCTGGCCGATCGTCGTCAGTGTGCCCTGGGGCGCGGATGCGAACGCGGCACCGAAAGGCGCGAGGAAGTTCGATGCACTCGGTCAGCGCGACGATGCGGCGATTGCGTCTCTCGGCAATGCCGCAACGCTGCATGAGACCCTGACGCCAGCCGGGGTCGAGAAACAGTCGGCGGCGGTCGCCGAGCGCCTGCGCGCGGGGCTGCTCGATCTCGGGTTGCCGTTCGTTTCGAGCTTCAACCCGCCGTTCATCAGCAGCGTCATCATTCTCAAAGCCTCGCGGGACAACGCGGGCAGGCTGGTAACGGACGTTCTGAAGGACTCGGGCATCATCACCGCCGCTGTCGGCGGCTTTCGCATGTCACCGCACGTCTACAACAATGCCGACCACGTGGACCGCGTCATTGCCGCGGCCGGCCGGTCGCGGGCGTTGTTCGACTGAGCAAAAGTTACCGGATTTATTTTTCGCCCGGGGAAAATAAATCCGGCACCTTTTTCGCTAGAATCCCCCGGTCGGCGTGCGCCTGCGCCATTACGGGTATCCACGGGTACTTATGCCGCTTCTTTCCGAGCTGAAGCGTCGCAACGTGTTCCGAGTCGCGGTGATGTATCTCGCCGTGAGCTGGCTGGTATTGCAGGCGACCGATGTACTCGGATCGCTGCTCGGGTTGCCGTCCTGGGCGGGGAAACTGGTCGTCCTGTTGCTCATTATCGGCTTTCCCTCGGCTCTCGTATTTTCCTGGCTGTATGAACTGACGCCGGAAGGCATCCGGCGCGATTCCGCCGTTGCCCCGGACGGGTCGGTGCGGCGCGACACGGCGCGGCGGCTCAACCTGTTGACAATTGCTGCTGCGCTGCTCGCCGTCCTCGTGATCGGCATCGACCGTCTCCTCCCCGAGCGCCCCGCCCCCGGCCAGTCGGAAAGCAGGGGTGTCGCAGTTGCGGTGCTGCCGTTTGTCAGCATGAGTGCGGAAGCCGAACAGGAGCATTTCGCGGACGGCATCACCGAGGAAATATTGAACCTCCTGGCCAATGTGCGCGGATTGCGGGTAACGTCACGCACGTCGGCATTCTCGTTCAAGGGGCAGTCCGTTGACCTGCCGACCATTGCACGGAAGCTAGGCGTGAGCCATGTCGTCGAGGGCAGCGTAAGAAAATCCGGCAATAGCGTACGCGTCACGGCGCAACTCATCGATGTCGAATCCGATGCGCATATCTGGTCCGAGACCTACGAGCGCGAAATCGACAATGTATTCGCTATCCAGTCGGATGTTGCGGGCGAGATTGCACGCGTACTGAGTACGGCATTGAGCGCCGACGAGCTTTCCCTGATCGGCGAGCGACCCACCGGCAGCCTCGGCGCGTGGCAGAACTTTGTATCTGCGCGCAGCCTGTATCGCGGCAGGGTGACTCGCGCGGACCTCGAAAGTGCCATGTCTTTCGTCAATGCAGCAATCGAGGAGGACCCGGATTTCGCGAGGGCACATGCCCTGCGAGCGGCACTATTGCTTGCGCTGGCAATGAGCGTCGAGACCACAGGCCCCGGCCAGCACGGATTTCAAAGTGCTTTCGAATCCGCCAACCTCAGCCTCACGATGGCACCGCAACTCGGTGAACCGTATTTCATCCTGGCTTACGGGACCTTTATGGAAGGGCGCCTTGGTGATGCTGACCGCTATTTTCGCGAAGCCATAATTCGCGCGCCCAATAATGCCGACGGACGGAACTGGTACGGAACATTTCTGCTCACTACGGGATACCTCCGCGATGCATGGTCCGAAAAGCAACGCGCTGCAGCGCTCGACCCGCTTTCGCCGATAATTTCCTGGCAGGTTGCGTTTGCGGCCTTGATCGCCGGTCACGATACCGTAGTGCGCGATTTTGCGGTCAAGTCCCGCGAAAACGGCTGGTCGTCATGGGAACCCAGAGTACTCGAAGCCGGTGCTCTCTGGCAGCAGCGCCGTTATGACGAGGTGGAAGCGCACTATAACGACGTCTTTCCGGGCAAAACAGAGCAAATTGCGCAAGCCTTCGATGCCGTGCGGAAACGCCACATCGATGCAGACACACGGCGCATGCTGGACGGCTTGATGGCTTACGGTCCACCGGTGGTAGCGCGCTTCCAGGTTGAAGTGCATTCGGGCGACCTGGATGCCGCGTTTGCGACCGCGTGGTCGGTCGTGGCATCGCGATCAGAGCACAAAAATTCACAGCCTGGCAACATGCAAATGCCCGCCGACGGCATGACCGCTCAGGGCATACGCCCTGACTGGTGGGGGTCGTCGGTTAGCGAGTTTCGGCAGGACCCGCGCTTCGTCGAACTGGTGACCGCCGCAGGACTGATGGATTTCTGGAAGGAGCACGGCTGGCCGGACCTGTGCCAGCCCGCCGGCGACACCTTGAGGTGTCGTTAGCTTTGCTGGTACTGAGAAAGGTGCCGGATTTATTTTCTGACCGAGAAGATGTTAAAAAAATAAATCCGGCACCTTTTTCTATTTTCGATAGTCGAGCGGCGGATCCCGATCGCCGAGCAATGCCTCGTAGTGGAAGTCGTCGCCGATGCTCCGGTCGAAATCGGCGCGTGCGGCAGTCCGCAGATCCGAATTCTGGAACAGCTCGATGGCAGCCAGCG
>CAYXKM010000302.1:0-16187 GCA_964465665.1 uncultured Woeseiaceae bacterium | reverse complement strand
ATCACGTCGCCGCCGGCGATTGCGGGCGACCGAATTATCGTCGGTTCCGCCATTGGCGACAACAGTGCGGTCGGTGTCGAGCGCGGCATCGTGCGGGCGCTGGATGCAAGAAGCGGCGAGATGCTGTGGAGGTGGGACCCGATCCCGACCGATCCCGAGGACCCGGCTTACGCCACCTGGCATTCCGGCGTAAAGGAAACGGGCGGCGCCAACGCCTGGCCGCCGCTGTCGGTCGATGTCGCTAACGGGCTGGTGTTCGTACCGACCGGCACGCCCTCGCCCGATTTTTACGGCGGACAGCGCGAAGGCAACAATGCGTACGCCAACTCGCTCGTCGCCCTGTCGATCGAAACCGGCGAGGTGGCGTGGCACTACCAGCTCGTGCACCACGACGTGTGGGACTATGACACGGCATCGCAGCCGACACTGGTCGACCTGCAGCATGACGGCGAGATTATTCCCGCGGTCCTGCAAGGCACCAAGACCGGCATGATTTTCAGCTTCGACCGGCGGAACGGCTCCGCGATTTTCGCGATCGAGGAACGCCCGGTGCCCCAGGGTGCCGTCGAGGGCGAGCATCTGTCCGCGACTCAACCGTTTCCGGTTGCGCCACCACCGTTGGTCAGCCACGACCCGCTGACGGAGGATGATGCCTGGGGCATGCTGTGGTTCGACAAGCGTGGCTGCAGCAAACGCATCAGGCAGCTGCGCTCCGAAGGCATCTATACGCCGCCGTCGATCGAAGGCACGATCATTTATCCCGGTTACGCCGGCGGCATCAACTGGGGCGGCATCGCTTACCATCCGCAGTCGCAGCTCGCGGTTGCATTTACGATGAACCTGCCGATGGAAGTGGCGCTTATTCCACGAGACGAGCTGAAGGCTGCCCGCGATTCCGGGGAATTCGACGATTTCGATTTTGCGCCGCAACGCGGCACACCGTACGGCGTACGACGCCGTGCGCTGGTGTCTATGCTCGGCATTCCGTGCAACGCGCCGCCGTGGGGAATGCTTTCTGCGGTCGACATGAAGGACGGCGTCATTCGATGGCAGGTGCCGGTCGGCACGATCCAGGACCTGGCACCTGCGATCGTGCCTAACCTGAAGCTCGGGGTGCCCGGACTGGGCGGCCCCGTCGTTACCGCGGGCGGACTGATTTTCCTCGCCGCCACTTTGGACGACTACCTGCGAGCTTTCGACTTGCGTGACGGTACGATGCTCTGGGAGGGACGACTGCCGGCAGGGGGGCAAGCGACGCCGATGACCTACCTGCTTCCGCAGACGGGCAAACAGTACGTCGTCATCGCCGCAGGCGGTCACCCGAGGGCAGGCACCACCGTCGGTGACTACGTTGTCGCGTTTGCACTTCCCGACTGATTGCGACTGCGCCGAACGATGCAGTCTATTTCACGCGTCCGGCGACGAACGGCAAAACGACGTACTTGTTGGTTGATTCTTCCACCGCACTGCACCAAGCAAGGAAATCCGATTCAGCCATCGGCCTGCCGATGAAGAATCCCTGTGCGAGGTCGCAACCGAACTCGTTGACCAGCAACAATTGCTGTTCGGTCTCTATGCCTTCGGCGACGACCTGAAGCTGCATTGCTTTACCCAGCGCAATGATAGCCTGAACGACCCGCTCGTTTGTTTTTGATTCCGTCAGGCGCTCGATAAATGACTGGTCGATCTTGAGTGTCTGCACCGGTAGCTCTGCGAGATAACTCAGGCTCGAATAGCCGGTGCCGAAGTCATCGATGTGAATGCCGACCCCGAACCGGGAGAGGTCGTTCAGCACTGGCCTGGCGATCGTCAGGTCTTCCAGCAATACCGTCTCGGTCAGCTCAAGATTGATCAATCGCCGGTCAACCTTGTTTTGCTCGAGCACGCCCTGTATCAAGCCTACCAGGTTCTGATTCCTCAGCTGGTGGGCCGACAGGTTGACGCTGACCGGGATATCCCATCCGGATATGCTGTGCCAGCGGCGGACCGAATCGCAGACGCACCGTAGTACATTTTCGAACAGAACATCGGAGATACCCATTTCCTCGCTCAGCGGAATGAACTCCGAGGGCGGAAGTATGGATCCATCCGGACGGTGCCAGCGTGCCAGCGCCTCTGCTCCCGCAAGTCTGCCGGTCTTAAGGCACAGTTGCGGTTGGAAATAGGCAATAATTTCGCCATTCTCGAGCGCCTGACGCAACTCCGATTCGAGTTCAAAGCGGTGTTGCGCACTGCTTTGCATCTCGCTGTGATAATAGGTGATACCGCCATCGGGTCTGCGCATCGAGCGATGCAGAGCCGCTTCGGCGCAGCGGAAAACGGTTTTGGCATTCGCGCCGTGTGCCGGATGCCAGGCAGCGCCGAACGCTGCTTTGAGAAACAGGTCGCGGCCGTTCACCAGAAATGGTTCCTCGACAATGGCCTTGATGCGCTCGACCATTTGCTGCAGCTCGAAATTGTCCTTGACGTACGGAATCAGGCAGGCGAACTCGTCGGCACCGAAGCGGCTTACCGTGGGTCCGTCGTCGGACACGCGCTCACCGAAGAATCGCACAAGTCTTCCCCCTATGGCTTTGAGAAGATCCGTGCCCGAGTCGTAACCCATGGTTTGGTTGAGGAAACTGAATCGCTCGATGTCGAACAACACCAGCAGTGTTTGTCTGCCATCGCCCTCGCCCTCGCTGATGGTCCGCTCGAATTCGTCCGTCAACCTCAGCTTGTTCGGCAGACCCGTAACGGGATCGTAGTACGCGAGTTTGTGCAACGCCTCGGTCCGTTCCCACACGCGCTGCTCCAGCACATCATTCGCGTGCCGCAGTGCCAGGTCGGCGTGCCACTTTCCGCAAAGGGCGGCCGCGAGCTGCCTGCACTCCACCGCATGGAAGGGTTTCTTGAAGAAGAAAATGCGATCGGCCGGCGGAATTTCCTTGCCGAGATTCTCAGGCTCCGGACTCAGCGAACCGGTGACAATGACAACATTGATGTTCGGATCGAGCGCGCGAATTCGCCGTGCTGCTTCGATGCCATCGATTCCCGGCGGCATGCGAATGTCGAGGAAAACGATGGCGTAGGGTCTGCCGACTTTGACAGCTTCCTCGACTGCAGCCACTGCGGCGTCACCGTGATTTCGTGAATGCACTTCAAATCGCGCAGCGCCGCGCTCGTCCGTGTCGTCGCCGAACAGCACTTTCTCCAGGTCGCCGAGAGTCGATGTTGCGTTGGCGGGCTCGAAATTCTCGCCCAGGCAACGCAAGTATTCGCCAATGAGCTGGACGTCGTCGTCGACGACCAGGACGCGATTGCTGGATGTTTCGTCCGGAGTCACAGCATGTTGCCTAGTGCGATCGGACCATTTCGACTACATCTTCTGCGAGTCGCATGAACGAAATCGGTTTGTTGAAGTAATGCAGTTTCATCGGCGGCGGCACGCGCCGCTCGAGTTCTTCGCGCGCAATGTCGGAGAAACCAGTTACGAAGACAATTTCGATGTTCGGGTCCAACTTGCGGATCTGGCTGCCAGCCTCCACGCCATCGATGCCCGGCGGCATGCGTACGTCGAGAATGACGACGTCGAACGGCTTACCCTCGCGCGCCGCTTCGGTGGCGCACTTGATCGCGTCGTCGCCCTGGCTGCAGGCCACTACCTCGAACTCTGGCTCGTTTTCGGCTGCCCTGTCGGGATCGAACAGTTCTGCCGAGAGCAGATCCAGGGCTTTCATATAGTCAGTGGACTCGGATTTGCCGAAGGCCTCTCGGTAGCAGGCGAGAATATGCTCGTCATCATCGGCAATCAGGATCCGGATACTGTTCTCGCGATCATGCGTGTTCACTGTCAGCCTCCCTGTGCCGCAGGCAGCAGCACATGAAATTCGGCGCCCTTGCCGGGCCCCGTACTCTCCGCGACGATTCGGCCACCCATGCCGGAAAGGGCGTTCGCGCACCAATGTAATCCGAGACCACTCATATGACCGACTTTCGAGGAGTAGCCGCGCTGAAACATCTTGTTGCCGGATTGAGGATCGAACCCGCACCCGGTGTCGCTAACGGTCAGGCGAACCATGGCCTGGTCGCCGACAGTTTCGACACGCGCCTGCAACTCAATTCTTCCCGTGCCGGACGGACAGCGCTTGATCGCTTCGTAAGCGTTCAGAATCACGTTGCCGAGTACCTGCAACAGGCCGACGCGATGTCCTTTCACGCGATAGCGAGGCGGCGGTTGCGGCATGCTGATTTCGACGTCCGGGTGATCCTTCGTCGGCACGACGAGGACCGCCTCGTCCAGAAGTTCGGCGATATCCAGATCTTCCATGACCGGCGGAACGTTGGCGTGTCGTTCCTGATCCGACAGTATGGCTTCGACCTGACGAGCCTGTCGTGAAACGACTCCGAGCTCCTCGCTCGCTGCCTTCGAGCTTTCCTTGACATGATCGAACGCCGAATCGACGTATTGAATCAGTTTCTCTTGACGCTCTCCCGCACCATCCGGGTTCCGCAATTCTGCGGTCACCTGGTTGATCCGAAGGTTATTGGCGATTTTGAATTGTTTCGCCAGCCGGTCGAGGCCGTTGATCAGCGGCGTCATTGCATTCCGGATGTTGTGCAGCACTTCAGCCGCCGTGTCTGCTTTGCCGGCTTTGAACGACTGCTCCAGCAACAGGCGCCTTGCATCGTGAACTTCCGCTGTCATCTTGTCGAATTCCGTGGCCAGCGCGCCAATCTCGTCTGAACGCGTTGGATTGAGTTTCTGTGCCAGATTGCCGCTTTGCCGGATGCGCGTAATGTGATTCGCCAGCCCCTCGAGCGGCAGCACGATCATGGTCCTGAGGAGCAGCCACGTAACGACGGCCACGACGATGCCTGCGAGTGAAAGGAACAACAGGGCGGCACTCACCGTCTGGTTGCCGAGTGCCGACAGATTGCGCGGCGTAATGACCTCGAGAACCAGCAACGGATTATCGTAGAGGTCGTTCAGCACACCGAAGCTCGCGATCGAGTCCACCGTCGTCAGATGCTGCATCGATGCAGGTACATCGGCATTCAGCGTGCGCGCGACCAGCAATTCGTCCTGCTCGCCAGGCTGCACCGGCTGCCAACTCATTTCGACTTCGGTACGCTCGCGCAGGCGCAGCATCCTGGCGTGATCCAGAAATTGTCCCATGACCAGGGTCCCGGCTATCGGTCCCCCGTCCTGGCTGGTCAGTATCGGCCTGGAACTCAGCAACATCGGGCCAAGGTCGGTACGCAGAAGACCGCGCGTAGAAGTATCCAACCGGGTATGCAGAATCCGTCGCGTGTCATCCGGTACTGCCGCATCCAGCACACCGAGTACCGCAGGAGACATGGTTGCATCGCCCTGCAGCACCTGCCCCCACACGGCACGCCCGTTTTCATCGAAAATCAGCACCAGGTTCAGATTCAGTTTGGTAAGGGAAGATCGATCCAGGTTGGACTTTGTGAAGCCGGGGTATTCGCCGCGGGCAAAAGCATAGGTGTCGTCCCAGGACGCCCAGTCCTGACTGATCGAGTGCAGCACATTCAGGTCCGAGTTGATGGCGCGCTCGGCGCGAACGAGGTTTCGTGTCGCGTCATCGATCTCGAGCCGGTCAAAGGCAGGGCCAACGATGGCGCTAAGGATCGCGTACGTCAGCAGCACCAGTGTCGCCATGACACCGAGCAGTGTCACCGACACTTTTTTCTGCAGCGACCACGCGGCCAATCCATTTGACATAAGAAAGCCTTGTCGAACATAACCGGAGCAACCCAGAACCGAGTGTATGCAGACGACCGGACGTGCGATGTGACCGACTCCGCTAACCGGGACTTTGGTTTTTGTTGGGGTTTTCGGGCGCCTGCGCGTCCGCAGGTATCAGCGGCGGGAGATGCCGTACGGTTGCGGGTCGATCGCAGGCGCCCGACCTTGCATCAGGTCTGCCAGCAGTTCCGCCGAGCCCATGGCCATGGTCCAGCCCAGGTGGCCGTGGCCGGTATTCAGGTACAGCCCCTCGATCGAGGTGCGGCCGATGATCGGCTTGCCGTCGGCGCTCATAGGCCTGAGACCGGTCCAGGGCAACGCCTTCTGCCGGTCGATGCGTGCATCGATCGATGGAAACAACGCTTCGAGCAGGTCAAAAAGGTTGTCGATACGGACCTGGTCGAGCCGTTTGTCGAAACCGGTGAACTCTGCCGTGCCGACGAGCCGCAGGCGGTGATCGAGCGGGGTTATGCCGGCATGCATGCTGTCGTCGAGCACAGGGATACGCGGCCCGCCGGTCATGTCTGAAATATCGATGGTGACGGAATAGCCTTTCGCCGGTTGCACTGGGAGGGACATTCCGACCGACTTCAGGATCTGCCGGCTATGGGGTCCGGCAGCCAGCACAACGCGTTTTGTCGCGATCACCTCAGTCCTGGTGCGCACGCCGGTCACTCGGCCGTTCGAGTGAACAATCCCGATGACCTGCCTGCCGGTATCGATCGAGACACCGGAAGCTCTCAGCTTTTCTGCGAGGGCGACGCAAAATTTCTGCGCATCGCCAAACTCGTCGTCCCTGAAATGAATGCCGGCGATGAGCTTGTGCCCGACATCGGCGAGCGACGGTTCGAGTGCAACAACGCCGGCACTGTCGAGCAGCGAGTAGCGCATGCCCAGGGCCGCCAGCCTGTCGGAAACAGCTTTCTTTGCGTTCAGATCCCGTTCGTTGCGAAACACGCTGAGAGTGCCTCCGCTTGCCTGCGAGTACTGAAGCTGCAATTCGCGTGTCACGGCCCGCGTACACGCGAGCGAGTAACTGGCGAGGAGAAAATTGTCCTCGCAAGCCTTGTAGTAACGGGAAGGCGACGAATTCTGCAGAAAACGCATGCCCCAGAAAAACAACGACGGCACCGCATGCAGGCGCAGTCTCATGCCCGATTTGGGATCGAAAAGAGATGATGCGAGGTGTCGATGTACCCCGGGATCGTTCCACGGTTCCGGCAAGGACGGCGTCAGCATGCCGCCATTGGCAAAACTCGTTTCCAGGGCCACTCCTTCCCGTGCTTCGAGAACGCGCACGGTTTCGCCGCGGGCGTGGAGGGATTTTGCCGTACAAAGACCGAGGAGCCCGGCGCCGATGACCAGTGTAGTCACTGCGTTACTGTTCTCACCAGAAGTGGCACGTTGCACAGTTCTACATGACCGGCTGGATCGACGAACCAGTCCTCGCGGCGCGTGCGGCGTGCTTCGACGAACTTCACGAATGTCCGCGTGTCCGTTCTCAGCGCCTCGAACTCGGTGCGATCGCCTGGGCTGAGGTCCGAGCCGAATCGCAGCGATTCGATGGGCGTATGCTCATCCTCGCTTTCGTAAAAGCCCAATGCGCCGGTTCCTCGTGGCAATGAGGAGAGACGTTCGATACCGGAGATGGTTCTGCCGATCAAAGTGACGTTTCGATCCAGGTGGCGCGGCGCATGCCCCGTGACGACGTACAGTTCTGCGGCGCTGCCGCTGTCCGGTGCGTTGCCGCGCCCTGCTCCGAGCATGCCGTAGCAATGCGCGAGCCAGGTGCCACGAGAATCCCGGCCAACCGGAAAGCCGCCAACAAAACCGACTTCCTCGGCATAGCCATCGCGGCTGTCCAGCCGGCTGAATTCGAGGCCCTCGCTTTTTCGATAAAACTCCGGCTGCAGCGAACTTGCGGCGGCGCCGAATTCACGGCGTCCCGCTTCGTCGGCGGCGGGATCGCCCCATTGCACGACGTAGTTGTCCTGTGAGCGAATGATGGCCAGCCCATCGAAGTATTTCTGCGTCACGAGTTTCCGCAGGTTGTCGATATGCCGAGGGGCGAACTCGGGCGCCAGTTCGAACACAACCTGCCCGCCGGGCAATTTCATGTACAACAACCTGCCCTGGTCAAGCCGTCTCCAATCGGAAGGTTTCGACGACTCGATGACAGCCGCCATCGTCGGCGGTTCGTCGGCGTGCAACAGGGTTGTACACGAAAGCACAGCCAGCAAGCCGGTCATGTGAAAGCCGTTAGCCAAGGTGGATTTCCCCAACGGTCTCCCGCCTGTTACTCGATGAGTCCCATGACCAGTACCACCAGCAGAACGGGTGGTATGACAAAACGGATCATGAATCGCCAGAAAGAGAAAAACAGCCCGTCGCTGACGCCCATTGCATCGAGTTTCAGCTGTTTAGGCACCAGCCAGCCGAAAAATACCGCCGTGAGTGTCGCGCCCGTGAGCAACAGGATATTCGCTGCAAAAAAGTCCAATGTGTCGAAGATGGTTTTCTCGGCGAACGCCGGTATGAATCCGAGTGGCCGGACATGGGACCAGTCGCCGAGTGACATGATCGTCAGAAGACCGACCAGCCACGAGGCCGTTGCCATGTAAACCACGCCGACCTGGCGCCGGATTCCCAGTTGTTCTTCCAGCCAGTTGGTCACTCCTTCCGCGCAACCGAGGCACGACGACAGCGCGGCCGCGATCAGAAGCACGAAAAAAATGCCACCGAAAAACTGCCCTCCGGGCATTTGGCCGAAAGCCATAGGCAAAGTCTGGAAAATCAGGCCCGGGCCGCTCGACGGTTCGAGACCGTAAGCAAAAACCAGAGGAAAGACGGCAAACCCGGCGAGCAGCGCAACGCTGGTGTCCGCAAGGATGATGATTGTCGCTGAACGCGGAATCGAGACTTCCTTCGGCAAGTACGATCCGAATGTAATCAACGCGGCCATGCCGATGCCGATGGAGAAAAATGCCTGGCCGATCGCAACCATGACGGTACGAAAACCGACTTTCGAAAAATCCGGTTCCAGCAGGAACGTGAGCGCAGCGCCGATATCGCCGGCGACCGTGCCGTAAATGACCATCACTATCAGTGTCAGGAACAGGGCCGGCATAAGTACCTTGCCCGCTTTCTCGATACCTGACTGAACACCTCGCCGGATGACGAAAATGACCAGCAGATAGACAACGGTGTTCCAGAACAACAACCTCAAGGGGTCGCCCATCAGGCTGGAGAACATAGTCGCGGATGCCTCGGCGCCTATGTCCTCGAAAGTACCGCCGGCAGCCCGCAGGAAATAGTCGAAAGTCCAGCCCGTCAGTACCGAGTAATACGAGAGGATGATGAATACGCAAAACACACCGAGCGTGCCGACTCCGCCCCAGCGCTTGCTGCGACCGGATTCGACGGCAACGGCGCGCACGCTTCCGGAGGAGCCGGCGCGTCCCCGTCGCCCGATGGTGATTTCGCTGATCAGTAGCGGCAGCCCGATGGCGAATGCGCACAAGAGATAAATGATAAGAAATGCGCTGCCGCCGTTTTCGCCGGTGAGATAGGGAAATCGCCAGATATTGCCGAGGCCGACGGAGAAGCCGATGGCGGCCAGCAGGAATCCCAACCGCGAAGACCATTGTTCTGTCGAGCCCGCAGATCCCGCCATGGTTGCTCCCTGATCGTTGATTGTCGGGTCTCGCTAGCCCCGGAGTGACGTCGCGCAACCCGCTTTGCGTTTTGGCAATCCTAACATGCGTTTGCGCTCGCTTTAGTCCTGTCAGGTCTGCGGCTTTCCCGGTGACAGTGTCCTGTCCCAGTTAAGCACATTGTACTTCTGCAATATCTCGCTGACCGCCTCCAGCGGAACAGCCTCGAGCGTTCCGCGCGAACTGCTGATCGTGGTCGCCTTGAGTATCGCGTTATAGATGGCTTCCTCGGTGGCTTCAGCCGTTGCGGCAAACAGGGGTGACATCGATTCGTTCACCAGCACATCGGATGACACGGCTGTGTCGCTGCTGCGCGGCCGGCGACCGCTCCGGTCTGTCGAAAACGCGATCACGTAGTCGCCCGAGCCGTTACTCGCGAACGAACCCGTGCGCGCAAGTCCCATCATTGCCCGCATCCCCAGCCTGTCGAGATTCCGCGCAGTCAACGGAGCATCGGTCGCAACGACGATCATGATCGATCCGTCTCCCTGGCCGTCACTCGCGCCGCTCGCCTTGAGTTCTTCCTTGTAGGAAAAATTGCCGAGCTCCCGTCCGACCGGCGCGCCGTTCATGGTCAATACGCCTCCGTAATTGGTCTGCACCAATACGCCGATCGTGTATCCGCCGAGGGAGTCCGGCAGCACGCGCGAGCTGGTGCCGATTCCGCCTTTCCAGCCAAAAGCCTGCGTGCCTGTGCCGGCACCGACGCTGCCCTCCTCGACCGGGCCAGCCTTTGCATTGTCCAGCGCGGCAAAAACCTGCTCGCGTCCGATCGGATCGGCCCACATGTTGTTGACTTCGGAATCATTGGTCTCACCGACCACCGGGTTCACCGTGTGTTCACCCATGCCCGGCTGCAGGTAATTCCATTCCTTAAGCGCATTGGCTGCACTCCAGACGCAAAGCGTACACGTCAGCAGGATCGGTGTTTCTATTTCGCCGAACTCCCTCACTTGGGTCTCGCCGATGAGTTTGCCGTACCCGTTGCCGACATGAACCCAGGCAGGCACCGGCTGCGTATAAAGGTTACCCGGCGCCGGAATGATTGCCGTGACGCCGGTGCGAATGTCATCGCCCGCGATCAGTGTTGCATGCCCGACGCGAACGCCGCCGACATCGGTTATCGCATTCAGCGGGCCGGTCGGAAAGGTCCCGACCACGAGCCCGACGTCACGAGCGCGCGGGCGCTCTTCGGCGTTCGCTTCCGATAACGCCAGGCTGCCAAAGAGCAGCGCGCACAACAAGATTCCTGCGATTCCCGCTTTGCAATGCATTTCGTTGTCTCCCGATAATCAATGCAGCAGCCTTCCGGCGAACGCGAAACTGCCTAGTTGAACACGTCAAAAATATGGCTGTACTTCAGTATGATCTCGCGCCCGGTTGGCAATGCGCCGACACCGTTCTCATCGACCTCGTTGTACACCAGATACAGCCCCGAGTTTGCGGATTGCAGCCATGAGAAACGCAGGTTGCTCGCGATGGCGTCCTCGAGTTCGTTGTACTGCACCAGTGCCTGCAGGAGGATTTTCGGGGTGAACGAGTACGAAAGTCGCAGCCGCGCGAGATTGGCCTCGAATTGTCCCCCGGGTACCGGCAAATCAAAGTCGTTGTAGGCATAGGACAGTTCCGAACTGAAGGTTTCCCCTATCCGGTAACGTATTATGGGTTCCAGCGACACCCGATCGCCGCCGAACTGGCCGCCAATGACCGAATACAATTCGAAACTGAACGGCGCGCCCTGATTGGTGAAGAAGATCAGCTGCCCTTCGACGTGATCGTAAGTTCCCGGCTGTATCGTAACGCCATCGATAATATCGAAAGGTTCGGTCAGACCGGATCGCGTAAAATTTACGCCGGTGTGCACTTCATGACCGTTGCGGAACGCCCAGTGTACGTCGTTGTGCCAGAAACCGGTTTCCTGGAACCCGTCGAAATCCCAGTAACCGTTATACGACGAGTGCGGCCGGACCTCGAGCAGGCCCCACAGTTTATCCGGGCGGATACGCCGCATGACGAACCCCTCGATGCGCTGATACTCGGTACGCGTCAGAAATCCGACTTCCGGGTTGAAGTCGCCGCCCACCTCGGTGTAATTGAGGCGATACGACCAGGTCGATGAATCGTAGTCAGCCTTGAGCGCAAACGCATCGTCGCGTCCATCGAGTCCGGGCGTCGAGGTCTGTGCGGCCCACGCCGACAGCAGCAAATTGTCACCAATGCCCCAGCGACCGTCGATCGCGTAAGTCTGATTCTCGTCATCGTCCGCCGTGACCAGGTAACTGCCATCGCCCTGCCGATTGATGAACATCGCACCGATCGCCGAGCGATTCGGCAGTTCCTGATTCACGCGGGCAACCGTGAACTCGTTTCCCGGTGCGATTCCCTCGACCGCCTCGGAACTCATGTAGAGGAATCCGAGATTGGTACTGATGCCGGCTTTCCCCGAGAGGCGCACCCCACCCTCGATGGGAATCTGCTCGCCATCTTCGGCAACGCCGATGCGCCGGCTGAAGAACAATTCAACCTGTTCCGGGTTGCCGATTGTAAACTGGCCGGCATTCTCGAGGAAAAACGGACGTTTCTCCGGAAAGAACAGGCTGAACCGGTCGAGGTTCAACTGCTGCTCATCGGCTTCGACCTGTGCGAAATCGGTGTTCCAGGTACCGTCAAAGGTCAGCCGTGGGGTAATCGAGTACTTGACGTCAAAACCGAACTCGGTGTCGTTCTCCGTGCCCGCGAGTTCGCCGCCCTGCGAGGACTTGCCGAGCACATACGGCGTCACTTTCAGGTTGCGCTGCACCGGCGGTGAAATTCCACTTATGGTTCCTGCTTCGGAAACCCGGTAAAGATTCCGCTCTATGGACAACGGTGCCCAGTAAGTAATTTCGTTGTTGCGGCGGATGTTGCGCTGAAAGTTTATTCCCCAGGTCTGGTCATCGCCCGATCCGTAGCGCAGAGTTCGAAACGGAATGCGCATTTCCGCACTCCAGCCGATGTCGGAAATCTTGGCGGCGACATCCCAGGTCCCGTCCCAGTTCAGATTGAACCCGCCGCCGCCGGAACCGAACTGGCCGGCACCTTCGCGCACCACCTGCCCGTCATACTCGAGGCCGGCGGGGCTGGTGCCGAAAACATAGCCGTTCTGCCGGTCCAGCAGACCGTCGATGATGACCTGGAAACTGTCGGTGTTGCTGAGATCCGAATCGCGCCGGCTGTCGGCCACGATAATCGCGTCAGGCTCTCCATCGTAGGCAATCACACCGATGTAGAGCGCATCCCGCAAAAAACCGATGAATACTTCGGTTTGCTGGCTGGCGGGACGCCCCTCGTCGGGTTGCACCTGCCAGAATCCGCTGGCAGGTACGACGCCCTCCCAGGCCATGTCGCCGATGACGACGCCATCCAGCACTGGCGCAGACACGAGTTCCGCAGCGTGCATGGCGGGCGGCGTCGACGGTGCCGATTGCGCGAACGCGCAATGCCCTTGCCAAAGCAAACAAGCGATGCCAGCGCATCGCAGAAGTCTGCGATACCGTTTTCCGTACACCTGCTACCCCCGAACGACAAGGACGTCAGTTAAGCCGCTCGAGCCGACGACAGGGATGTTCCGGCTAGCTAGCGGATTGGCGGGTGATGTTAGCGGGCGGACGACAGGAATCAAACGGCCGCCACTTCAAGTTCGCCGCCGGGTCAACCCGGACGCCATGCCTGCGGACGATCCGGCGAACCGTTTCAAGGGATCGCGCAACTTGCCTGGCGAGGCTTTTTCGCCTCACTCTTATAACGGTTTGGCCTAAGAGTCGTGCGTCGTGTACAACGAAGAAGTGGCTAGATTGTGCAAACCTGGGCATTTTTGTGACCTTTTTACAACAGAATTTAACATATCCCGGACCGATGGCCGTGCGGCATTTACAACGGCTGAAACTTTTCGCATGATCGGCTTGCAAAGTGTTGCCGTACTGCATGCGCCGACACGAGCAGAGCTGGAACTATCCGCCCGCCAAAACAAGTCTGCATAAGGGGAAAAACATGAGAATCGACGCGCTGCCCGCCGTACCGGTACGGTACTGGGGCTTATTGTCCTTGATGATTCCATTGATGTTGCTTGCGATGCCACTGGCATTCGCGCAAGACGAGGGTGTGGCGGACGACGTGACAGTCGCAGCCGAGGAAGAAGAAACGCTCGACGACTCGGACGAGCCCGTCGATGAAGTGATCGTGACCGGCTCGCGCCTGAAACGTGATACTTACAGCAGCATCGCACCGCTGCAGGTCATTACCGGCCAGGTATCCCGCGAAGTCGGTTTGATGGATGCCGGCGATATCCTCCAGGAATCGACGGCATCGAGCGGACAACAGATCGATCTGACGTTCACGGCTTTCGTTCTGGACAACGGACCGGGCGCGACCACCATAGACCTGCGCGGTCTCGGCGCTGCAAGGACACTGGTGCTGATCAACGGGCGGCGAGTTGCGCCTGCCGGTGTGGAAGGCGCGCCGGTCGCAGCGGATCTTTCCCTGGTACCGACCTCGCTCGTGCAGCAGTACGACCTGCTGCTGGATGGCGCCTCGTCGGTATACGGTTCCGATGCCGTCGCCGGTGTCGCGAATATCATCATGCGCAAGGACTTTGACGGCTTCGAGTTCGAGGCCTATTCCCGCGTGCCGGATCATAGTAACGGAATCGAAAACACGCTGAGTGCAGTCTGGGGCAAGAACTTCGACCGCGGCTTCATCGGCGTCGGTGCCGAATACGTGGACAGCGAGGCTGTTACTTTCGACGACCGGCCCTGGACCGCCGGGTGCGAGCGGCATGCCGAAGTCGACGAAAACGGCCAGATACGCACGGACGGCCTTTTCGAGCCCACGATTTATGGCATGGACATTGGCCCATGCCTCGTTGGCGGGCTGGCCAGCCGCGTATTTCTCTTCGACGGCGCGGCAGGCAGCATCTATTACTCACCAGGTTTTCAGCAGTCGGCCGGCGGCTGGCCCGGTTTCTCGGAGTCGTCCCTGTTCGGCGCCATCGGCGTGGATGGTGACGGCGACGGCGTGACGGATGTCAACTTTGCCGACCACAACCTGAATGGCGCACAACAGTACGCACACCTGTATCCGGAAGTCGAGCAGCAGAGCTTCATGGCCTACGGCGAATACACATTCGCCGGCGAAGCCAATATCACGCCGTTCTTCGAAGTGATGTATGCCAAACGGGAATACTTCTCGGATTTCGGCGAGCCGCAGTTGTTCCCGGATGTACCGCCGCTCAACCCGTACAACATCTGTAACCCGGCCGCGGCAGGCGGCGTGGACTGCGGCGTGGCCTGGGACGCGCTGATGAACAACCCGAATTTCGTCGACCAGGTCCTTAATACATTCGGCTGCGATCCGAGTTCGGGCGGCAGCTGCGATCAGACCTTCGGCGGCCCGATCGGTCCGATCTGGGTGGAGCCCATCGTCAATGTACGCGGCGACCGAAACTTCACCGACATCGAAGCCGATCAGCTGCGCTTCGTCGGCGGTGTGCGTTCGGACCTGCCTTTCATGACCTTCGGCAGCCTGGACAACTGGACCATGGAACTTGCCGGTGTGTTCTCGAAGTCGTCCGGTGAGTCTCACAGGCCTGGCATACGCGGGGACAAACTCTACGTGGCACTCGGGGCATACTCGTCGACGATGACGCCCTGCGAAGTCGACCAGGATTTCAACTGGGCAACCGGTGAACTCGCGGAAGACGCCCTCGGTTCCGATGCCATCGCCGGCTGCGTGCCAGTGAACATGTTCGCCCCGTCGCTGTATGACAATCTGATCGGTGACTTCGGAACGCAGGCCGAGCGCGACTACGTTTTCGACACCCGCGATTTCGACACGGAATACGACCAGACGCTCATCAGCTACTACATGACCGGCACGCTGTTCGACATGCCGGCCGGCAACGTAGCGGCAGGCATCGGCTTCGAGCGGCGAGACGATGAAATTCGTTCTCTGCCCGATGAAGTTGCGGAGAAGGGGCTGTTCTTCGGCTTCTTCTCCGACGGCGGTGCTGTGGGCAAGAAAACCACCACCGAGGCCTTCGGCGAAATCGAGCTGCCGCTGCTCGCAGGCAAGCCTGGCGCCGAGGAGCTGACGGTCAACCTGTCGACCCGCTGGACCGACGATGAGTACTACGGCTCCGCCTGGACGCACTCGTACAAGGTCGGGTATCGGCCGATCGAGTCGCTGCTCATTCGCGGCACGGTCGGCACCTCGTACCGGGCGCCGAACCTTCGCGAACTGTTCCTGCGCTCACAGAGCGGCTTCCTTTCGTTGTTCGATCCGTGCCTGATTCCGGATGACGCACTGGATCCTATGAGCGGTACCTATATACCGGCGAACGACGATCGCGAGGCTGAGGTGCTTGCAAACTGCCTGGCAAACGGCGTCGATCCTACAATTGCCAACAACAACGGATTCAATGTCTACAGCATGGAGATCGCAGCGGGCGGATCGCTGGACCTGGAGGAAGAAACGTCCGACTCGTGGTCGGCTGGATTTGCGTGGGACCAGCCGTTTACGGATGCCTTCGAACTTTCGATCGGCATGACCTATTACGAGATCGAGATCGAGAACACGATCATCGAACCCAGCGGACAGTTCATCATCAACGATTGCTACAACTCGCTGACAGGAAACAGCGCATTCTGTGACCGCATCGAGAGAAACTTCAGCGATCCAGCAAGACC
>CAYXKM010000301.1:0-3429 GCA_964465665.1 uncultured Woeseiaceae bacterium | reverse complement strand
GCGGCAGGATCTCCTCGACCGTTAGCTTCCTGTTACTCACAGCTTGAGGTCCGTTTTCGATACGCCGCACATCAGAACTTCTGCAGCAACAGCGCGTAGGCCTGCGGATGCACGAGCAGAACGAAAACGAGTCCGCTGAGTGCTCCGCAAAGATGCGCATCGTGATTGATGCGACCGCGTTCCCGTGTCGATGCCCACCAGGAGTAGGCAACATAGCCGATGGCGAATAAGACGGCCGGCAACGGTATCGGAATCGGGAATATGATCAGCGTCGTGGTCGGAAAGTACACGATGTAGGCAAACAGCACGGCCGAGATGGCCCCCGATGCGCCGAGCGATGCATACAGGGAATTTTCCCGATGCTTGAAGTAGGTACATCCATGACTGACCAGCAGGCCAAACAGGTACAGTGCCAGAAAATAGGTGGTGCCGAACAGCCGCTCCATGGGAAATGCAAAGAAGTAAAAGGTAAACATGTTGAACAGCAGGTGCCCGAGGTCGGCGTGCACGAATCCGCTGCTGATCATGGTGTGGTACTGTCCGCGCCGCCGCAGATAGTACGGGCGAAACAGGCAAGCTTCGATCAGTTGCGGCGCACGCCAGAGGCCGAGCAGGCTGAGCGCTATGGTGACAACGAAGACCAGCGTTGCACCGGGTTCATTCAAATCAGGCATGGGCATCCTGCCAGCGGGCCAAAACGCCAGGCACGGTAACGGACGTCTCCGCGTGGCGCAATGCGATTACCTCTGAACGATGCGGTTTTGCCGCCATGGCGACTTGTGCATCGTGCCATCGGCAAGTGCGTGCAAGTCTCCGTCCGCCGCTTTTGCAAGGCCTGACTGGGTGACTCCGCTGGCTGCTGGACACGCCTGTGTTTCGCGGTAGTTGAGCGCTGCGTCAAGCCGCGCTTCCAGGGGGTCGCCGAGTGCGTTGGAGAAATCGTCGCCGACCGAGCATCCGGGCAGCGGCACGCCGGTAAGACCGGGGCTGTTCGCAGGCGAGAAACCGTCCGAATAATCGCCGAAGTCCTTTTCGTTGACGCCGCGGAACTGGATCGTGAAATAGGTCGTGCCGCAGTTGTCGGTAGCATAAAAACCATAAGGTTTTCCGCAAGTTGTGGAACCTATTTGAATTACTTCCACATCCACGCCGCGCAGGCTGTTGACGATCGATTCGCTTGCCGAGCAGGTATTCGGCCCACTGAGTACGAATACCCTTGGAATTGGAAGATCCAAAGTTGGCAGCGACTGTCCGGCCGGCACGGAGAAACCGAGAGTGCCGGTGTGAAACGGAATCGGCGCCAGTGCCTCGCCGGTCACCGGGTTGGTGCTCGGATGCTTGCTGTTGAACTGCAGCAGCTCGAAGGTTCTCCCGGCGGTTCGTCCCGGGCCGGCGATCATGTAGGCAAACTGGCTTGCAATGTCGAGGAATCCGCCGCCGTTGTAGCGCAGGTCTATGACGAGATCGACGATGCCGGCGCTGTCCAGCTGGTTCACGGCATCGATGAGTGCTTGTTCGGCAGTCGCGATGTGCTCGTTGAAAAGCAGGTAACCGACATTGCCGGTCTGCGTCGCAATGAACGATACGGACTGCACCGGGGCCAGCGTGATGTTTGCCGAGGTCATGGTGATACTGCGGGTGTTTGCCGACCCGAGATCACGCACCGTGAACGTGTGCTGTTCGCCCGCAGTCGCAGGAAACAGGCCGGCGTTCAGGATATTGATGCCGTTTTGCGTGTTGTCGTTGACCAGGTCGACCCCGTCGACTTCGAGTATCCGCGCGCCCCGGGCCAGCATTGCGGTCGCAGCCGTCGCCGGGGAATTCGGCTGGGTGTAGGCAACCACGACTTCCCGCGGCGGGGTATTCCTCAGCAGCACCCATTCCGCACCGTACCCGGCGGTGATGCCGGATTGCGACAGCTGAAACCATTCATCGGTCGGGAATGTGAAATGAAACTTGTCTTTCGGGCTGCCGGACGCTGTGGTTGCGGTGGTCTTCAGCAAGTCGAAGTAAGCGGGCGTGGTGTACAACGCGGGATCGCGGTCGATGATCTCGCTGTACCAGAGGTAGGTGTCGTTGCTGTAGGAGCGGAGAAAATTGTTTTCATCGGTGACGGTGCCGCCGACGTCCGGATAGGGACGGCCGGTCGCCGGGTCTGTGCCGCTGCGCGGCGCCGCACAACGTGCATAAAACGTACCCTCAGGGAGGAAACTGCCGCTCACCCAGCCGGAGTTGTTACCGGGACCTGCAGTGAATCCCGAATCACCGCCGCCACCGCAGGACGCCAGAAAACCCGTTACGGCGAGAGCCGCCAGGCGGCATTTATGGTTTCGCAATTCCTGCCCCTTACTCTGCAATGTGTACTGACAGCGCTGCATCATACCGCGTCTGCGGTGTTCGCCGGCTGACAGCGCGAACGGAATCGTGCCAGCGTTTCCTGCCTGTCACCCTCAGGTCGGGCTGCGGAACAACCCGAACAGGCGGCGTGGCGCTTTTTCCTTTTCTTCTTGCTCGGGTTCTTCCATTTTCGACATCTGGGCAGCGCTGAGTGCCTTGAGCGTTGCGGTCATTGACGTGCCGAACTGGTCTTCGATGGGTTCCGGTATTGCGGCTGGCGGAGCAGGCGGCGGCTGCGGATCAACCGCGAGCGTGATCTCGGTTGCCGGCCCTGTCGCGGCTGCAGGCTTCAACGACGCCGGTGGCGTACCGATTTTTGCAGTAGCGGGCCGGCGGCCATGTGCCGGCGGGTTTGCTGGTGCCGGGCGCGAGGCGGCCGGAGGCACCGTGGCCGCCGGTACGCTGGCCTTCGCCGCGGCATCCGTGCGATTCGGGGCTTTGACATCGTCGGCAAGCGTGGGCTTGTCAGCCGCGGTGTCGGCCGCGAGCATCGCTCCCACTTCGGCCGCCGCTGCCGCCATTTCCTCGCCGAATAAAGTCTCCGCCAGCTTGTCATCGACGTCTTCCAGCGAACGGGCTTTCCCAAGCTCGGCCGCCAGGCGGTCGAGGTCGAACCCGTGTTTGCGTTTCACGGCTGCGTCCGCGTCCACTTCGCGCGTGTCCGGTGGCGTTGCTTTTCGCAACAATTCCTGTGCTTCGATTTCCTTGACCTGCAGTTCCTTTTCCAGGGTAATTTCCGGCACATTGAAATTGTGTACAGGTCCCCTGGCCTTAGGCTTGGCAGCAGCCGGCAGGGGCGCCGGTTTCACACTGCCGTTCCCGGCTGTACTCGCCGGGGGCTCCGGAAGAGCGGCAAGTGCTGCTTCCAGGGCAGCAATATCGGGCCTGAGCTCAGCCAGTGTCGGGTCGCGATCCCAGGCCGGGATTTCGGTGATCGTCGTATCCGCCTTGGAAACTTCCTTTTCTGCGGGCGGTGGTGGCGGGTCGTCAGCTTTCGTCGCCGTCGCTGATTGCGCTGGCACCGCTTGAGTT
>CAYXKM010000300.1:0-5549 GCA_964465665.1 uncultured Woeseiaceae bacterium | reverse complement strand
GCGTGGCCGCTGGTGTGGATCAGCATGACCGGATGATCGGGGGTCGCGGCGCTCAGGGAATCGTGCAATGGCAGGCCTTCGACCAGCACGCTCTCTTTCGTTTCCCATTTGTCCTGGTGCCAGCCGCGGCCGATGATCCACTCGCCGGCCGGCGTGGTTTTCGCCGATTCCTGGACCATGGCAACGATCTCGGAAAAACTCTTGGCGTGCCGAAAATCGAGAATAAGGAGCGAGCCGCCGAAGCTCGTGTAATGGCCGTGCCCTTCAATGAGGCCGGGAATCGCGGTCATTCCGCCGAGATCGATGAAGGCGGTGCTATCGCCAATCCAGGGCGTGATTTCATCCGCCGTTCCCACTGCGACGATCCGGTCCCCGACCACGGCAAGGACATCGACCCTCGGCCGCGCCGGGTCAACCGTCACGATATTGCCGTTGATCAGCACCAGGTCGGCAACGGCATGCCGGGTTTCCGCCACACCCGTGCGACCGCAAGCGCTCAACACGCCGGCAATCAAAATGACCAATACCTTGCGCATCCTACTTCCCCCCAATTCGGTGACAGTTACCTTAATTGGATAAGGTCACTGGCCTTAAGATTCCGATATTCTGCCATGGCACGGCATCCGCCGCGGTCGGCATTGCGGGCGACCCGACACAGATATAGAGTATCAGTCCGGCACGAACCACAACGGACCGGCCCGTCGAATCAACCTATGCCAGCAACGCGACTGCAGCACCGCAATGACAAGGCCCCGCGCTTGCGACGGGCCCTGGCGCTGGCGGCATTGCTGGGGCTCGCGCTCACCCAGGTCTCCCTTGCCAGTCACCAGTACCAGCACCAGGGCAGCGAACTCCTCGACGTCTGCGGCATCTGCATGCAGCTCGATCGCCTGGACGGTTTCCTGTCGCCGGACGAGCCCATACTGTACGCGGCACCGGTTTCGGTCCCGCCCGATAACGATACGCAACACGCAGCGCCTTCCTGGCACGCCCCCACCTACCAAAGCCGGGCACCGCCCACCGTCTGATCCGTTCGCATAACGGCGATCGCCGTTACCGTCCGTCCGCACACTGCGCGGGCGCACAACGATCTGAACAGGATTGGATTCCAATGAAAACCCGACTTCCTATTTCACGCCGTGGCTACACGAGGCTGTGCGCGCTGAGGTTCATTTACCCGGACGACTGTAACGCGGCGGCCGAGGAGGATCCGCACCACGACATCGAGGAAATCATAGTTACGGCGACACCGCTCGAACGCACCGTTGAACAACTGGCGCAACCGACCTCGGTGTTGAGCGGCGATGACCTGGCCAAAAAACAATCGAGCAGCATCGGCGAAACCGTGTCCGCCGAACTCGGCGTCAGTTCGACCTGGTTCGGACCGGTGGCTTCGCGGCCGGTGATCCGCGGTCAGTTCGGCGAACGCGTGTTGGTGCTGTCGAACGCTCTCGATGCGATGGACGCCTCCGCACTCAGCGAAGATCATGCGGTCAGTGTCGAGGGCATACTGGCCGAGCGCGTCGAGATCGTTCGCGGTCCCGCGACGCTGCTGTACGGCAGCGGCGCGGCCGGCGGGCTGGTCAACGTCGTCGACAGCCGCATCGTCGAAGCGCAACTCGACGATCCGATGAGCGGCGCAATATCGCTTGGGTCGGATTCGGCCACGGGTCTTGTCTCCGGCGCCGGCAAAATCGCGTTCGGCAACGAACGCGTGGCGGCGCATCTCGACTATTACCGCCGGGACACGGACGACGTCGAGATCCCGGGTTTTGCCGAGTCGGCACAACTGCGCGCGATGGAAGTAGAGGAGGGCGAGGAACACGAAGTTGCTTTCGGCGTCGTGGACAACACGGATAGCCGCACCGACGGCGGTGCCGCCGCCGTGACACTGACCGGCGATAGCAGTCATATCGGTATTGCATACAGCCTGCACGACAGCAACTATGGAATTCCCGGCCACGAACATCACGAGGAAGGCGAAGAAGAAGCCGACGTTCGCATCGACCTGGAACAGAAACGCCTCGACCTGAAAGCCTCGTACAATTTCACCGGACCGGTCGAAAACGTCAAGCTGCGCATCGCACGCAACGATTACAAGCACGTCGAACTGGAAGGCGCCGAAATCGGCACGGTGTTCGACACGGTCGGCACCGATGCGCGGATGGAATTTCGCCACACGCCGTTCGGCGATTTCCAGGGCGCTTTCGGCCTGCAGTTCAAGGACACGGATTTCACGGCTGTCGGCGAAGAAGCATTCGTGCCGAGCTCGCAGACGCAGCAAAGCAGCCTGTTCCTGTTCGAGGAATGGGGTTTGAGCGACACCTGGACAGTGCAGGGCAGTGCGCGGGTCGAGCATCAGAGCGTCGATGCGCCGTCGCTGCCGTCCTACAGCGACACCGCCTGGGGCGGATCGATCGGCGCTATCTGGGGCTTGAGCGACCTGTACACGCTTTCGGCCAATCTCGCGCTCACGGAGCGGCACCCGAATTCCACCGAACTGTTTGCCGACGGTGCGCACCTGGCCGTCGGACGCGTCGAACGCGGCTCGGTGATCCTCGGCAACGGGTTTCTCGGCAACGAGTTCTCCACCAATATCGATGTGACCCTGCGAGGCGGCGGCGAACGGATCGAGTTCGACATTACCGGCTTCATCAACATCGTCGACGATTACATCCTGCTCGCGCCGACCGGCGACATCGAGGACGAGTTGCCGGTATTCCACTACGAAGCAACCGACGTCGAAATGTACGGCGTCGAAGCTCAAGTCCGCATCGAGCTGATGGAAGCGGCGGCCGGACACTTGCACGCAAGGGTGTTCGCCGACTTCGTGCACGCCGAGGAAAAGGACTCCGGCGAGTACCTGCCGCGCATCCCGCCATTACGTTACGGCATCGGCCTGCACTACACGCGGGATGCTTTCGAAGCGGCGATCGATACCGTGTTTCATGACGACCAGCCGCAGACCGCACCGAACGAACTGCCGACCGACAGTTACACGACGGTGAACGCCGAAGTGGCTTATGCGCTCGGCGAACCGGACCTGTTCCTGTTCCTGCGCGGCACGAACCTGACGGACGAGGAAGCGCGGCAGCACACCTCGCCTCTAAAGGACACCTTCCCGATGCCGGGCCGATCATTAAGGCTGGGATTGCGCTACGATTTCTAGGCGCCGGGCAGAGCTTGTTTGTACCGCGGTATCGGCCGAGAATGGAGCATGAGCGAAAGCGGTCCCCGCTGTCGTTCCCTCGGGCAGACACTGTCTGCCGAGGTGACTGAAGTCCGTTGCCGGAAATAACTATCATAAGGGAGACGGCACATGTTCGACCTGAACCGCACACTGCAACTTATACGAGGCGCCTTGCTCGATCGCGAGCCAACCTGGCGTAATTATCTGCCGGAAGCCGGCGACTGGAAGAAAACTGCCGGCCTTCTTACGGTTCCATTGATCGTGGCGTCGACGGTCATCGCCTACCTGATCGGCCTGACCGGCAGCGATGCCTCGTTACTCGGCCAGTTTCGGCCCACGTTGGGCTCCTCGCTGTTGAGCCTCGTTGTCGGCGCGATTGCCGCCGGCGTCGTAGCCTTTATTGTCGGCTTCTTCGCCGGCATGTTCGGGGGCAAAAACAGTTTTGCGCTGGGGCTCGCCGCGACGTCTCTGGCGTTCGTGCCGGGCTACCTGGGGAACGCCCTGTCGTGGCTGCCCGGGATAGGTGGCTTGCTCTCGCTCGGTCTCGGTATCTGGGGGCTGGTTTTATTGTGGAAAATCATCCCGATTTACCTCGAAGTTCCGGACGCCAAGCGTGCGGTGCACTACATCGTCTCCCTGGTCACTTGCATTGTGGCGTTCTTTGTATTGGGGATGGTATTCGGCGGGGTACTGTACGGCGCGGGTGCACGCTCGACTTTTGACGGGTCACCGGGCTCCGAGGGATCGGGCGGCGGAATCGGAGGCATGTTTGGTGGTGTGGCGCGGCAGGCGGAACTCATAGGTGCTGCCGAGGAAGACCGGTACGAGCCGCCGCGTGATGGTGAACTCAAGGACGCGCAGGTGCGGGAATTCATCCGTGTCATGCAACGCACGAATGAGGTCATGACCGACAAGGCTGAGCGAATGCAAGAGATAGCGGAGAAAGCGGACAACGATGAGCAGGTTTCGCTCACTGAAGTCAGCGACATGATGAGCGGAATGACGGAAATTGCCGGATTGAACACGTCCGAGATCGAAGTCGTCAAATCCGGCAACGGCAACTGGGCCGAACATCAATGGGTGAAGGAATCCTTGCGCACGGCCTGGTTGCAAAAGGACATCAACGATACCGTCGCGCACAACTACGCGCTCTACCAGAAATACGAAGACGATCTCGCGGAATATATTGCGCGATAGACGAATTCGACACGGTCGGGCGTTGGCTGTCAGTTTCCCGCGTGACGGCGTAATGCCCGTGACGATCGATTGACCGGAGACCCGACGCCATGCGACTCGCGATGATAGGCCTGGGGCGCATGGGCGCGAACATGGTGTTGCGTCTGCTGCGTGCCGGACACGACTGCGTAGTTTTCGATCCAGTCAAATCTGCACGCGAACAAGCCGTGACAAACGGTGCAATGGCAGCCGCATCCATCGACGACATGATGACAAAGCTCGCCACTCCGCGCGTCGTCTGGATGATGGTGCCGGCCGCGGCAGTCGCCGAGGTCATCGCCAGCATCGCACCCCGGCTCAGCGCCGGTGACATCCTCGTCGACGGCGGCAACTCGCACTATCGCGACGCCATCGAACGCGCCGCCGGATTGGCAGAGAAGGGCATCCATTACCTCGACGTCGGTGTGAGCGGTGGCCTGTGGGGCCTCGACTCCGGCTATTGCCTGATGATCGGCGGCGATCATGACATCGCCACACGGCTCGCCCCCGTTTTCGCCGCTCTCGGTCCCGACAATGGCAACTCCGAGCGGCAGTCCGTCAGCCAGCCGGCCAACGGATACCTGTATTGCGGGCCGAGTGGCGCCGGTCACTTCGTCAAGATGGTGCATAACGGTATCGAGTACGGGCTGATGGCGGCGTACGCCGAGGGCTTCAATCTTTTGCAGAGCGCGAATGCGGGCAAATCGGTGCAGGCGATCGACGCGGAAACAGCACCGCTTGCGGATCCCCGCGCATTGCAATATGACTTCGATACCGCGGCCATCGCGGAGCTCTGGCGTCACGGCAGTGTCGTTCGCTCCTGGTTGCTGGACCTCGCGGCGCAGGCGCTGGCGGCCGATGCCACACTGGGAGATCTGCGAGGCAAAGTGTCCGACTCCGGCGAAGGACGCTGGACCTTGCATACGGCGATCGACAGTGCGGTGCCGATGCCGGTGCTTGCAGCGGCGCTCAATGCGCGCTTCAGCTCACGCGATCAGGACGATTATGCGAATCGCCTGCTGTCCGCGATGCGGCGCGAATTCGGTGGTCACCACGAACGCTGAAACGGGCACGATTCACGCCGTGAAATCGGACGCACTGGTGGTCTTCGGTGCGACCGGGGACCTCGCCTTCCGCAAAATTT
>CAYXKM010000299.1:0-4148 GCA_964465665.1 uncultured Woeseiaceae bacterium | reverse complement strand
CGACAAAGCGCTGGAAACCGCGACCGACCCGCACCGGTCCTGGGTGGTGCAACAAGCGGCCAACCTGCCGGTGCACGAGTTCCCGATCATCGGCGCCGACGGCTCGATCAGCGACGAACCCTTCTATACTGTATACGGATTCGCCGCCACCGATCACGGCATCGGCACCCTGTGCCGCGCTTCGCAACGGCAGGTGGTGAACATTGCGCAACGCGGCGGACTCGTCGCGCTGCTCATCGGTCATCCACCGCCGGAACTTCGCGCCCCGGCGCGTGCCGCATTGGCCGAGGGCGATGCCCGCACGCGATTGCGACGATCGATCGACGATCTTCGCCACCTCGATGGCGCGATTGCCCTGCTCAATTGGGACGAGGAAACCTACCTGCCCGAGGGCGGCCGGCCGGAGCGCGGCGCGCAGCTCGCAACGCTCGAAGGCCTGCGGCATCGTCTCCTTGGCAAGGACGAACTCGGCGACCTGATCGAACGCGTAGCGCTCGATGCCATCGACGATGGTCTGACCCATGCCGAACTGAACCGTTTGCGGCGGCTGCGGCGCATTGCCCTCGCGCTGCCGGACGACCTCGTGCGGCATTACGCCGAAGCGCGCTCGCGCTCGCTCGCCGCCTGGGAAACGGCGCTCAAAGTAGACGACTTCGCCATTTTCGCGGCGCCGTTCAAGGAAGTCCTCGCGCTCGTTCGCGAACGCGCACAGGCGCTTGCGCGCAGCAGTGATCTTTATGATCCGTTGCTCGACGAGTTCGAACCCGGCATGACACGCGATCGCCTCGAGCCCGTACTCGATACGGTCGCGGCGCGACTCGCGCCATTGGTTACCGAACTCAAGGACTTCACGCGCGGTGCAACACCGTTGCCCGCCGCCGCATACCCCGAGACACAGCAAGCCGCTTTCTGCCGCCGGTTGCTGCAGGACATGGGTTTCGATTTTCGTCGCGGTCGCGTCGATCTCTCGACGCATCCGTTCACGCTGATGGCAAGCGTGAGCGATGTGCGCGTAACCATTCGCATCCATTCACACAACCCGCTGCCGGCGCTGTTTGCCACGCTGCACGAAGGTGGTCACGCGCTGTACGACCAGGGTTTTGGCGAGGAACTGCACGGCACCTTGCTCGCCGAAGCGCCAAGCATGGGGATACACGAATCGCAGTCACGTCTGTGGGAAAATCATGTCGGACGGCGGCTTTCGTTCTGGCGGCATTATTTCCCGACGCTGCAGGAGCACTTCCCCGACACTTTCGATCGCTGGACGCCCGAACAATTGGTGAAAACCATCAATGTGGTGCGACCGGGTCTGAAACGGGTCGAAGCGGACGAAGTCACCTACAATTTGCATATATTGTTGCGCTACCAGCTCGAGCTGGCGTTGCTTTCCGGCGATCTCGCGATCGACGATTTGCCCGCTGCGTGGAACGAGTTGTCCGAACGGTTGCTTGGCGTCCGGCCGAAAACGGCGCGCGAGGGGTGTTTGCAGGACGTGCACTGGGCACTCGGCATGTTCGGTTATTTCCCGACCTATCTCATTGGCAATCTCTATGCCGCGCAGTTCATCGAGAGCTTTACCAACCGGCACGATTTGAATGCGGCACTGGCGACCGGCAGTCTGCAAACGCTCACCGCCTGGCTTCGAGAGAATGTGCACCAACACGGCTGCCGCATGACGGCGGAAGAGATTCTCACCCGGGCCACCGGCCGCGAGCTCGATGCCGAACCGTTCTTTCGCGCCATCACCGAGCGCTTCACCCCTTTGTGAACACCGGCACCGAAGCGATTTCAACCGATGGGTCGGCCGAACGTGAGCGGATCGCGAAAGGATCGGTCGATCTTCATGAAACTCTCGTCCGGCTCTACACCGAGCGAATCAAGTATCTTGGTAAAAAACGCGCGGCCGGCGGCGGTGGCCGCGATGTCGAAGATTTCCGCATCGGTGAAACCGTGCGCTTTCAGCACACTGACATCCTCGGGCATGATGCTCGCGGCATCGCGGGCCACCTGCCGCGCGAATGCAATCATGGCCTGCTCGGCATCGGTCACGGACGTGCTGAATCTCCCGTCGGCAATGCCGCAGATCTCCTCCTCACTAAAGAATTCCGTCAGGCGTTTGCCGTGCGCCAACGAACAGGCCGTGTTGCGTAGCTCGATCGCCGCGGCAAAAGTCACGAGCTCGAATGCGCGGTCGCTCATCGGCCGGCGGATTTCCGCGAGCAAGCGTCCCCAGCGCGCCAGCACTTCGGGCCGGTGGCTGAACACGCGCGCGTAGTTCGGCACATAGCCCCAGGCCGACTCCTGCCGCTGGTACATCTCCAGCACATCACCGCTGGCTTCATCCGGCGGCGTGGTCTCGATAAACGACATGGCCTTCCTCCTTCGCAATGAGATCAATGCTGGCCGGCACCGTCCGGTCAGGCCTTGCTTTCAACCGCCGCCGGATCCTCCGCGACTTGCTTTGGTCGCGACTCACGGCGAGCGGCGTCCACAGAATTCAGCCGGTAACGGACCGCGGCGCGCCGCAGCCTGATCAGTGGCAGACGGCCTAAGCCTATAAAAATGTCGATCGGACGGGACATGGATATCTCCTCTATTCCCTGTGTCGGGTGGTTTTGCGAGATCCTGAGATGCCACCGGGGTAACGAGCGTTGCAATGAGCGTGGTTTTTTTCAGCTTTCCTCGAGAATCCGGCTTACCGGCGCCACCCCCCGAAAAAACCATGATCGCTTCCACGCCCGCTCTAACGCGGCCTGCGCATTGTTGCTCCTGCCCGGCCCAGGCCGGAGTCACCCGTCCAGAACCTGATGAGGAGAGAGCAACATGCAGAATCAACGAACCGGTGCTAAACAGGCCAATGCCAACAACGGCGTCAACGTCGAGGCGCTGCTCGGCGCCCGTGAAGCGCTTACCCAGGCCCCCGAGGCCGCCCGCTTCAAATGGCGCGCGAGCTCCGAATGGCTGAACGGCACCCACGGCCGCACCACAATCGACAAGTACTTCGGCTTGGGCGAAGAGCAGCAGCACCGTACGAGCTTCCAGTTCGATACCGATCACCCACAGATCTTCGCCTCCGAAGACAACGGCGCGACCCCGGTCGAGATGGTGCTGGTCGGACTCGCGGGGTGCCTGACCGCCGGAATCGCCGCGGTGGCGCAAAACCGCAACATCCAGTTGCGCTCGGTCAAAGCGACGCTCGAAGCCGGCATGGATATCCAGGGCATCCTCGGCATCGACAGCGACGTACGCAACGGCTTCGATGGCATCAAAGTGCACTACGACATCGACGCCGACGCCTCCGCCGACGACATCGCCTCGATCGTCGCGCAGTCGCAAAAACGTTCGGCCGTGTTCGACATCATCACCAACCCGACGGACGTCACCGTTACCGTGGGATGAGCACCTTGCCTCGTCCCACAGCGCGGCCCCGGACCGGCATCGTCGACGTCATCGTCGTCGGTGCCGGGCACTCCGGTCTTGCGATGAGTCACCGGCTGAGCGCCCTGTCGATCGAGCATGTCGTGCTCGAACGTGGCGAGGTCGCGCATTCCTGGCGCACCGAGCGCTGGGACTCGTTGCGGCTCCTCACACCGAACTGGATGAGCCGCTTGCCTGGCGCCGAGTACGACGGTCCTGATCCGGACGGTTTCATGAACATGGACCAGGTCGTCGATTTCATTTCGGCCTATGCCAGGAAGTGCAAAGCGCCCGTGCACACCGGCACGACCGTGCTCGGTGTCGAACCGCACACAAGCGGATATTCAGTTACGACCGACCGTGGCGATTGGGAATGCCGCGCGGTGGTGCTCGCGAGCGGTGCCTGCAACGAGGCATCGGTGCCGGCGTTTGCGCAAGGCGTGCCGAATAGTGTTTTCCAGATCACGTCGAAAAACTACAAAACGCCCGGCCAACTTCCCGCGGGCGGAGCGCTCGTGGTCGGCGCTTCCGCCACCGGTTTGCAGCTCGCGCAGGAGATTCACGCGAGCGGTCGCCCGGTGACGCTCGCGGTCGGCGAGCATGTACGCATGCCGCGCCGCTATCGCGGCCGTGACGTGCAATGGTGGATGCTCGCTTCGGGACTTCTCGATCAATGCATCGATGACGTCGACGACCCGGTGCGGGTGCGGCGCCTGCCCTCGCCGCAGCTC
>CAYXKM010000298.1:0-15756 GCA_964465665.1 uncultured Woeseiaceae bacterium | reverse complement strand
TGCCGGTGACGTTCGACAGCCATAACCAGATGATATTGAGCAGTATTGCCATAGTGACTGAAGCAAAGGCCGCGCGGTGCAGGGATTGCGCATCGATCAGCCGTTGTGCATCAACCGGACGCAGAACCGCTTGAGTCGGCCTGGAGTGTTTCTTTCGGAGACGTAGCATGGCGAATCGGGGTTCCTGGCTGGCCTGCGCAGAATATCAGGATGTACCAGTCTGCGGTTGCTCGCATTGACCGGTACTTAGCCCTGTTGCACGGATGCTGTAGAATCAGCGTCACCGCAAACCGCACGAAAGACGAACCGGAGCAATTCGTGACAGGGTATTCCACCATTCGCAATCTCTTTGCCGCGGTTGTCGTTTCTGCACTGGTCCTCGCCTGTGCAAGCCAGGCAAAAACCACGCGAACATTGCTCGATCCATCCTATGCGGATGTCGAATTCAGCAACTTCCTGGTAGTCGCTGCCGGGGCAAACTACGACGCGCGCGCGCAGTTTGAACGGCAGCTCGTTGCTGCGATCAGGAACAGTGGCCGATCGGCTGCCGCCTACTACACGATTGCCGGCGACAATCCGCAAATCACCCGGGCCGACATCGGCAAAGCGATAGCGGAAGGTGGATTCGATGCTGTACTGGTGACGCGGGTCAAGGGACAGGAGAACACGGTCGATGTGGTCTCCGGCGCGCCCGAGACCAAGACCACCCGGCGCACTGGCACCGCGTTCGACCTGTTCCGCTACGATTACGAAGAACTGAATGACCCTGATACGGTCGAGATCAGCACGTCGGTGCTGGTGGTAACCGAACTGTATGCCGCGGGGGATGAAAAGAAGGTGTGGGCTATCGAGTCTGCCGCCTCCAGCAAGGATGGCACGGGTGTGCTGATCGACATGGAAGTCGAAACGATCATGCGGCACCTCAGAAAGGACAAGCTGATTGGCGGCTGAGCCGCCGGCCAGCGAACGCCGTGTCCGGATGATCCGACCGTTTGGACCTGCAATATTTCTCCTCACGCTCGAATTGCTCGCGGCCTGTTCGCGGGAGCCGGCGGAGTTGCGGCTGGTGGCCCCGAGACTGGCCGCCGACCGGCAGATTGCCGAAGTACTGGTACAGGCCTTCGATGGCAATGCGCACATTCGCCTGACACTGGTTCCGCTTGCCGACGACAGCATGACGTCTCTGGAAGCCCTGAACGAGGGCATCGGGGAACTCGCACTGGTCTCGAACAGCGAGGCATATCAGCGTGGGATCGAAACCGTCATTCCGCTCTATACGACCGTACTGCATATCGCGTACCGAGGTGACCTTAGCCCCGGCGACCCCACAGACCTGCTGACAGGCACGACGATCTTCGCCGGCGCCGCGGACTCACCGTCACGCGTCATGTTGACCGAGACAGCCGGCCGTCTCGGCGTCGCGGCCGGGGATATCCGTTTTGTCGAGACCCCGGTGCCGCGTCCGGATGTCATCGTGCTTTTTGCACCGATCATGGCCGGCCTGATGGACGATTACCGTGATTACCGCTTGTATAGCATCGGTACCGCAGCCCAGCTCGGAAAGGGATCCGCTGCGGAAGCGATGAGCATGCTCAGGCCCCAGTTCCGGCCGGTCATCCTGCCGACAAACGTTTACCCGGGAGTCGTCTCGGACCCCGTCGTGACGCTCGCCGTCGACGAACTGCTGGTGGTAAGAAAGGACATTCCGGAAACCGTTGTTTACGACCTTATCAGCGAAGTGCTGCGATTGAAGCCGGCACTGTCTGCCGCACAACCGGGCCTGTTCCACCAACTCACCGACAGTTTTGACGCATCAAACTCGACCTTTGTCATTCATCCTGGTGCCCAGACCTATATAGAACGCAATGAACCTTCGGCATATGAACGTTATTCCGGGGTCGCCGAGGTGGCAGTAACAATTCTTGTCGGACTTGTCAGCGGCACTTATGCCGCGATAAGAATTTACAGGATACGGCGAAAAAATCGCATCGACACTTTTTACAAACGCGCCATAGGCATACGCAAATCGGTTACCGACCTCAGTGACGCGGCTGCAAGAACACGGGCATTGAAAGAGATCCGGCGGCTGCAGGAAAGTGCGTTCGATTTGCTGGTCGACGAGCGGTTGGCCGCCGATGAGAGTTTTCGCATCTTCATCACGCTGTGCAATGACATCATTTCCGACCTTCGCGCCTGACACGTCGCCCGCATTTCGGGATCCTACAGGGGGTCGTAAGACGGCGACACTGCGGGCAACCGGTCAGAAATGCGCGCTCACGAAAATGATGGGCCCGTGCTGCTGAAAATCCACCGAGCCGTTGACATCGGCGTTGCTCGAATCAAGCTTCAAGGAGTAATAGTTGTAACCGATGCCGGCACTGCCCCAGTCGCCGAGCGTCCTTTGCCAACCCAGATAAAGGAAATTGAGCGAGCCTTCGTAACTGTCGAAATCCATGCGAAAGATCTGCACTTTGGCGTCCAACCGCATCTTGGAGCCGAGGTGCACGCCACCGAATGCGCCAATTACCGGTAGCGGTGTCGACAGCTTCGATTGCACGCCGGATGAAGTGTCCGTCGCTGCGATTTCGATTTTCAGCCGCGTGAGGTGCACGCCAGCCATGACGCCGAGCTCTTTCTGCGAATCGTTCATCAGCGAATAGGCGTAAGCGATCCTGGCGATTCTTGCTGACGACCGTGAATCAATCGTTGTGCCTGCATCGACGACCTCGTCACCTATTCGCACATCGGTACCGATGGTCGTCGACGCGTCGCGGCTCAACTCGAAATAACTCGCCTCAAAGCGATGGTACAGACCGATTCGCGTAATCGCGTCGAACTGCCACACGGTTTTCTGTCCCGCGAGCCCCAAGGTTTGCTCTGAATCGATTTCATCGGAGGGGCTGCCGTCGGCGGAATCGCGAAAAAACCTGCTGTCGATGTTGTTGCGATAAGCGCCCACCTGAAGTTCAAAGCGCGGCATGCGAATGGCTTCGCCGCTGTAAGTGCGCGGCTGAAAGATGTCCGCGTTGTAGGCGAGGCCGAGATTGAAGGACCAAAGCTGGTCCTCGTCAACGATCGGGCTGTTCTCAATGGCGGATCCCAGCCATTCGGAGGCGATGTAGCCGGTCAGCAGCCAGCGCTCGCTCACGGCATAGCCGACGCGGAACTGGGCCACAACATTGGTACTCGATCCGGGTGCGTATGCTGCCCGAGACGGCAATGCTTCGGCCTCGGACACTCCGTAGTAATAACTGTTGTAGTCGCTGTCCTGGCGCACGAGCTTCACGTAAGGAACCAGGTATCCCCACGACCGTTCCGTCGGAAACGACAGGGTGAACTCGCCCTTGAGGCCATTGACCCGGTTGAACGCATCCATGTAGAGCTTGTACTCGAGATGCAGCGGCCAGCCGCGCCAGCCGATCAGGGGACCGGCTTCGACGGTCCACTGCCGCTCCTCGAGCCCTCCCAGTTCTTCGGCCTCAGTGTTGCCGAATCCTCCGGCGTTCATGCGGCCGACGGCGCCCAGCACCCAGCCGTTCGCGGAGACCCAGCGCGCGCCCAGATCACCGTCGTTGACCAGGAGCCAGTCGTCGGAAAACGCAGCGTTGCGAAAACTGCTCAGGTACGGGTAGCCCCAGGTGCTGTTGTCGTCGCCAACATAAACGCTTTGGCTCGTGGTGACAGCTACGCCAAGCGCATAGTTGTTGAGGTCGTAGTTGCGGATGTAGTCCATCAGTTTGCCGGCACCCGCGCTCGGGGAAATCAACAGGAACGCGAGGCCGACCGGAATCGATCGCCTCATGCCGAGTTGTCGAGCACCAGTCGGGCGGCTGCCAGGTCCTCGAGTGCCGTGCCGACGGATTTGAAAAGTGTTATCGCTGAGGTTGAGGATCGCCCCGCATGCTCACCGCGCGCGAGCGCTGCGAGATCCGACCGAATGTCCGACTTTGAGAATTTTCTTTCCCGGATCGCTTGCACAATCTCACCGGCTTCAGCGGTGGCGCCGCCATAGGTATCGACGAACACCTCGGCACGGACGACGGCCTCGCTGTCTGCTTCGCGCATTTCGGGTTTGAAAGCGCCGACGAGATCGATGTGCTGGCCCTCCTGCAGCCAGGCGCCGCAGAGGAACGGGTCTCTCGACAGCGTCGCGCAACTGATGATGTCCGCCTCGCGCACGGCGCCCTCGAGATCATCGACGGCTGCAACATCGGTAACAGCGTCGCGCATCTCGTCGACGAGGGCGCGGGCCGCGTCGCCGCGTCGCCCCCAGACGAGCACCCGCGAAATCGGCCGCACCGTTGCGTGGGCGAGAATCATGTGCGGCGCGAGCTTACCGGTCCCGACCATCAGCAGGGTTTTCGAATCCGGCCGTGAGAGGTATCTCGAGGCAAGGGCAGACGCGCAGGCCGTGCGACGCAAGGTCAACTCGGTTCCATCCAGCATTCCACGAAACGCGCCCGTGTTCGCATCGAGCAGCAGGTAACTCGCGTGTACGGAAGCGAGTCCTCGCAACGCGTTGTCGGGAAAAACAGTCACGACTTTCACGCCCAGTGAATCGCCTTGGATCCACGCGGGCATGAGCAGCAGGTTGCCACTTGCCGCATTGGGGACGGTTACCGGGTAGTGTGAACGTTGCGGAACTGTCACCTCGGCCCGGAACGCTTCTTCGATCGCCTCGATCAACTGATCGTAGGGCAGAGCGCTGGCAACACTGTCGGCTTCGAAAACTCGCATTGGCAGGATACTCGCTGTCGGAAGGTCCGTGCGGCTGCCAATGATAACCATCAGGACCGCCGGTCCGGCGCTATAATCGCAACAGGCGACCTCGCACACAACAAGAAGGAGAAGGCCGATGGTCATGTTGACAGCCGGTGTGCTGCTTTGGATCGTCGTGCATCTGATCCCCGGACCAGGCCGGAATGCCAGGCAGAAAATCATCGCTTCCGTCGGGGAGAAACCGTATAAGGGCGTCTTTTCACTCGCCCTGCTCGCGGCGCTGGCGTTGATCGTTCTTGGCTGGCGCTCTGCCGACGTCGAGCCCGTTTACCTGCCGCCTGCATGGGGCGGGCTCGCCGCACTTGTACTCATGCCCGTTGCGATTTTCCTGTTCGGCGCATCGCATGCACGGACTCGCGTCAAGCGGTTCATTCGCCATCCGCAGCTTTCCGGTCTCGCGATCTGGTCTGTGGCACACCTGCTCGCAAACGGCGATAACCGGTCTGTGCTCCTGTTCGGCGGTCTCGGCCTTTGGGCTCTGCTCGAAATGGTGATCATCAACCGTCGTGCAGGCGCATGGGTCAAACCGCAAGCGCCAACGCTTGCCACCGAGTTCAAGCTGCTTGCCATATCGGCCGCGATATTCGCGATTCTCGTTTACCTGCACCCGAGATTTGCCGGTGTCGCTGCCCTGCAGCTCTGACAGGTTGTGACACTCAAACGCAAACTCGGTCTGCCGGCCGTGCTGGCGGTGGTCATGGGCGACATGATCGGCTCCGGCATTTTTTTCACGCCCGGAGAACTGGCCGCTGTAGCCACCACCGAGTGGCAGGTTTATTTCTTCTGGGCATTGTGCGGTTTCATTACCTTTTGCGGCGCCATTACGCTTGCCGAGATTTCGTCATTGCTGCCGCGCGCCGGCGTCAGCTATCACGCGCTGACCGAAGCCTATGGCCCGTTCGCCGGCTTCATGCAGGCCTGGATGATGGTACTGGTCAGCGGGCCTGGCGCCATCGCCGGCGTTGCGATTCTGTTTGGCGAGCTGGTGAACAGCGCTTTCGGAAATCAGTCGGGTACTGCGCAACTCGGTTGGGCGACTCTGGCAATCCTGTTCTTCGTCGTGATCAACCTGCGAGGCGCAGAATGGGGCGGACGCACGCAGATCGTCCTGACCGCGGCGAAAGTCGTCGGCCTGCTCGCACTGGTTGGCGGCGGCATACTGCTGGCTGCGCCGGCGAACACGGAATCACTGCAGGCCCATGGCGGAGGCGAGGGTTTGCTCGGTTTCGTGCGCTTCGTCGGACTCGGCATCGCCATAGTGCTGTTTACTTACGATGGCTGGATCGATGCATCCAACGTGGCTGGTGAAGTACGCGATCCAAACCGGAATTTTCCGATTGCGATGGGCCTTGGTGTGGTTTGCATCACCGCGATCTACCTTCTTGTAAATTACACGTACCTGAGGGTTGTGCCATTGCAGCAAATGCAGGCTGAGCCAACCATGGTCGCCAGCCGCGTGGCAGAGGCTGCTTTCGGCAGCATCGGTGGCATAGCATTAAACGTATTGATGTGGATTTCGATCTTTGGCGCGCTCGGCGGACTGGTCATGACTTTGCCGCGACTGTTTTTTGCGGCAGCTTCCGAGTACCGGGATCGCGCGATCGGCACCATGGCATCGCCGTTCTTTCGAGCACTGTCGTGGCTCGCGCCAAGGACCGGTGTGCCTGCAGGGGCGATTATGTTCGCCGCCGCGATGGCGATCTTTGCACTGCTGTTCTTCGGTTCGTTTTCCCGGATCGTGACGTTTTTCGTTGTACCGTTCCAGTTCATGAATATCCTGATGGTCGCTTCCGTTTTTCGCCTTCGTCCCCGTTACGCAACTCCGGACTCGTTCCGCCTGCCCGGCTACCCGGTCGTTCCCTGCATATTCATCGGTGTAATGGCGATGTTTCTCGTTGCCGCGCTCTATTACAACCCGCTCGACAGCCTCATCGGCATCGTGCTGACGCTGGCCGGGATCCCGGTATACCTCGCGTTGCGCAGAAGATCCGCCGCATGAGGTCATTTGCCGAAACCTTTCGGTCACTGAAACCGGTCATTGGCGTCATACACTTGCCGCCCTTGCCCGGGTTCGACGGGCATCCGGGTATGCCGGCCCTTGTCGCACACGCGCTCGCAGACCTCGACATACTGGTGAGGCAGGGCGTCGACGGTGTACTGGTCGAGAACGAGTACGACCGTCCGCACCAGGTGACGGCCAGCGCCGCAGTGATCGCCGCCATGACGGAAATCACGCGCTCAGTGGTGCTGGCCGCCAATGACACCGTTACCGGCTGCGAGATACTGCTCAATGATCCCCGTGCATCGCTCAGGGTTGCCGCAGCGTCGGGCGCCCGGTTCATCCGCAGCGACTATTTTGTCGACCGAATGTCGAGACCCGGCTACGGGGAGTTTGCCATCGATCCCGATGGCCTCATCGGCTACAGGAACAGGACTGCCGCCGATGTGCTGATCCTGGCCGATATCCAGGTGAAGTACGCGCAAATGCTCGAAGCACGACCGCTGTCCGAGTCCGCCAGGCTTGCGTCATTGGCTGGCGCCGACGCTGTCGTCGTAACAGGCGACGAAACCGGCGACGCACCGCGGTTCGAAGATCTCAGGGAGGCTGCCGCCGGCATCGCAACCAGCGGAAAGAGGATTCCGTTGCTCATCGGCAGTGGCCTCGGCCCGGCAAATGCCAGCCAACTGCTCCTCGCCAGCGACGGCGCCATAGTCGGTACGTCCCTGATGCGCAATCGCAAGATCGATCCCGGCGCCACCGCGAGACTGATGACGGAAGTTCGCAGGTTGCGGCAGCCATGAAAGTCGTTTGCGTTGGCGACTGCGGTGTCGATCACTATCTCCCGTCGGGCCGGCTGCTCGCTGGTGGCATCACCGCCAACTTCGCACGTCATGCCGCTCGCGAGTTTCGCGATGAGGACGAGATTCATGTCGTATCGGCAATCGGCAGCGAACCGCTTTCCGCGGGTCTGGTCCGACGAGCTTTCCGGAACAGCCGCATTCGTTGTCACATCACCGAGCTGAGGGGTGAAACCCCCGTTCAGTACATTCGTACCGAACCGGGCGGCGAAAAAAATTTCCTCCGTTACGACGAGGGTGTGCTCGCGTTCTATCGCATTGACGAAGAGGCTGCGGAAATTGTCCGGACGGCGGACCTGCTCGTAACTCCGGTCTTCAGCCAGGTCCGCGAGCTGTTCGATTCCGTGATCTCGGTGCCAGTTGCAGGCAAGGTCGCCGTCGACTTTGCCGACTTTTCACAGCACCCCGACTTCGGCCACCTCGAATCGTACCTGGACCGGATCGACGTCGCTTTCTTCGGTTTGTCCGCCAGCGATCACAAATTGATGTCGACACTGGCTGCTCTCGCACAGCGGTGGAATAAGTTATTCGTGGTAACACTGGGATCGGCCGGCAGCATTGCCATTGCCGGTCACGAGCACATTGAGCAAGCGGCGATTCCGGTCGAACGTATAGTCGACACGACGGGTGCCGGCGATGCATTCGCAGCCGCATTTCTTGCCAACTACATGTACGGTGCCGATGTACCGTTGTGCCTGCACCGTGGTGCAGCGCTGGCGGCTCGCGTCATTCGGCGGGTGGGCGCATTTCCCGGTTGAGCCGGCCTCGCCGTTTTTTCAGGTACACTCCGGAAATTCTCTGGGAAGCGCGCAGTGACAATTACCCGCCGAAGGACTTCGCATGCAGGCTGTCGTCAATAACCTGAACTCGATCATTTGGAGCCAGGCACTCATCTATCTCTGCCTCGGCGCCGGATTGTTTTTCTCGATTGCGACACGCTTCGCCCAGGTTCGGCATTTCAGGGAAATGCTGCGGCTGCTTTTCTCCGGCAGGAGCTCGAGCAAGGGAATATCCACGTTTCAGGCGTTATCCGTTTCCCTGTCCGGGCGGGTCGGCACCGGCAACATCGCAGGCGTCGCTGCCGCCATAGGCTTCGGCGGCCCGGGGGCGGTGTTCTGGATGTGGACCGTTGCCTTTCTCGGCGCATCGACGGCGTACATCGAGTCGACTCTCGGCCAGATTTACAAGGAAGAGGACCAGGGCCAGTACCGCGGTGGTCCTGCGTACTATTTCGAGAAAGCGCTTGGTCAAAAATGGTATGCATGGGTTTTCGCCATCTCCACCATCATCGCCACAGGCTTGCTGCTTCCCGGCGTGCAGGCCAACAGCATCGGCAATGCCGTGGAGCTCGCGCTCGGCACAGGGGGTGTCGTCGAAACCGCGCTCGGTGGTTTCACTTTCACCAAGATTGTTACTGCGCTGTTCGTGGTAACTCTGCTGGGCTTCATTATTTTCGGTGGCGTGCGGCGGATCGCGCATGTCACCCAGGTCGTCGTGCCGTTCATGGCTGTCGGCTACGTCCTCATGGCCGGCTTCATAGTCGTCCTGAACATCACGATGCTCCCGGATATCATCGGCTTGATTCTGAAGGATGCTTTCACGCCGATGGCCGCATTCGGCGCTGCCATTGGTTGGGGCGTGAAGCGCGGCGTCTACTCCAATGAGGCCGGGCAGGGCACCGGGCCGCATGCTGCTGCTGCAGCCGAAGTTGCACATCCTGCGCAACAGGGACTGGTACAGGCATTTTCGGTGTACGTCGATACCTTGTTCGTCTGTTCGGCTACAGCATTCATGATCCTGATTACCGGCGCCTATAACGTGCATGGCGGCGATACCGGATTCCTGGTGCAGAACCTGCCGGCAAATGTCGATCCGAACAGTCCCGCCTTCACTCAGCTCGCTGTTGACAGCGTTTTCACCGGTTTCGGCAAACCGTTCGTCGCCGTTGCACTTTTCTTCTTCGCGTTTACCACGTTGCTTGCGTACTACTACATCGCGGAAACCAACGTCGCCTACATTCGTCGCACCCTGAAGTTACCCGGCATGATGGTCGTTCTGAAGATCGGACTGATGGCGTCGGTGCTGTACGGCACGTTGAGAACTGCAAGCCTGGCCTGGGGTCTCGGCGATATTGGCGTAGGGCTGATGGCCTGGCTGAATATCGTCGGCATCCTGATCATCTTTTTCGTCTCGAGGCCGGCGCTGAAATCGCTGAAGGATTACGAGGCGCAGAAAAAGGCCGGCGTTACCGTGTACACCTTCGATCCGGAAGCGCTCGGTATCAGCAATGCGGATTTCTGGGTACAGCGCAAAATGAAAAGGGCCGGTCAGCGGGAAACCGACCGGCCCTGATGTCGTTGTGAATCCGCTGTTGCGGAGTCGATCCTACCAGCGATTCCTGCCGCCGCCGTCGCCGCCACGACCGCCGCCACCGCCGCCACCGCCGTAACCACCGCGGCCACCGCCGCCACCACCCCCACCGGGGCGTTTCTGTTGCGGTCGGGCTTCATTCACCTGCATCGGCCGGCCATCGAAGTCCTTGCCGTTGAGACCTTCGATCGCCGCATTGGCTTCGGCATCAGTCGACATTTCGACAAAACCGAATCCCTTGCTTCGACCGGTATCCCGATCGGTGATGACCTTGGCCGAATCGACGTTGCCATATGCGCCGAACTTGTCAGTCAGGCCCTGATCGGTTGCTGAGTAAGGCAAATTGCCTACATAAAGTTTCCTGCCCACGATACCTCCTTAATTGGTTCAGTTCCGCTTGCGAGAGGATCGGGTCAAAAGGCCGGAGACTCCATGGAGCGGTTGGACGCGACATTGTATCGCGAATTGTTGCCGATTCCGTGCATTTTTGTTGGCCCACCCCGCGCGGCAGGGTCCGGAATTCCGCCGGGCACAAAAACAAGGCCTTACAGGGCGCCCGTCCATCCCCGAGCGGGTCAGAGGTCGAAGAGGTTGCCCTGCGGCAGGCGCCGCACCGAAATCATCTCCGGCCGCCGGTCACCGGCCTGCAGCACTTCCAGGCGGCAACCATTCCATTGCACACTGTCGCCGCGCACGGGCCAGCGCCGAAGCTGTTCCGTCACCAGGCCTCCGACAGTGGAGACCTCATCCTGAGGTTGCCACGGGATATCCAGTTTCTTGCAGATTTTCAGCAGCTCGACCGTTCCCCGCACATGCAGCGATCCGTCCTCTTGCAGCCACATGTCCTCGACGAGGCTGTCTCCCTCGTCAAAAATCTCGCCGACGACTTCCTCGATCACATCCTCGAGACTGACCACGCCCTCGACACCGCCGTACTCATCGACGACTATGCCGAGATGCACCTGCGCATCCTGGAACGTGCGCAACAGCACGTTTAAAGGGGTGCCTTCTGCAACATAGACTGGCTCCCGCACCAGCGTCGACCAGTCGATAACGGAGTCGGGGTGGTCGTGCAGCCAGTACAGCAGCTCCTTGGCAAGGATAATACCGTCGACCTGATCGATCTCGCTGCCATGGACAAACGGATAACGGCTATAGCCGCTGTCGCGGAGCGTGTCAAGCACCTGTCGCCGGCTCATCTTCGACGAAAGGAATACAACGTGCTGCCGCGGCAACATCACATCGGAAGCTGTCAGCTGCCTCAGATACGTTGCGCCCGTAATGATCGCCGCTGTGCGTACGCCAACAGCGCCTTCATTCCTGCCGAGCGCTGCCAGCAAACGGATTTCCTCGACGGAGGTTATCGGCGATTTCGTATTCCTGCGCAGCGCCCGGGTGATGTATTCGCTGACCAGGACGATGGGATACAGCGCGAAAGTTATGAAGCGAATGCCGTAAGCGACAGGCAGGGCCAGTTGACGCGTGTAGGTTACACCGAGAGTTTTCGGAACGATTTCTGTGAACAGCAGTACGGCCAGCGTGAATACGATGCCGAACAGCCAAAGAGTCTGCGGATCGAAAATCTCGACGTAGGTCGCGCCGCCCACTGCCGCACCAACAGTGTGCGCGGCGGTGTTCAGAATAAGAATGGCTGCAATGGGCTTGTCGATATTGCGCTTGAACGCGGTCAGCCAGCCCCCGGCGCGGCGGTGCTTTTGCGCAAACGCCTCGGCTTGCGCGGCGCTTGTCGTCAACAGCACCGACTCGAAAACAGAACACAGGAACGAAACGGTCAGTACGACGGTTATAGCAAAAACAAAAAGGGTCATGGTATCTCCGAACCGGCTTGCGTGCCGTTGCACAATTTCTCAGGTTTCCGAGCGCACAACACGAGACAACTCGAAAGCTTGAGAAATTGTACACTGGCGCCGCTTTCGCTCCGCGACATCGTTAGTCCAGATCCAGCGAACCCAGCACCAGAAGGTAGTAACTGACAATGCCGACGACCTTGCCTTCCTCTATGACCGGCGCGTGACCGATGCCGCAACGCTCGAACAACCGTGCGCAATACCGGATACTCATTTCCGGGCGAACGGATATTACCGGCTTGGCCATGATCTCGAACGCGTTGACACGCTCCGGCGCACGGTCCCTGGCTATGACCTGTTTCGCAATGTCCGAAAACAGCACCATCCCGTACTCGTCGTTCTCATCACGTTTCTCAACGATCAGGCTGGTTGCGCCGACGCGTTTCATGATGCGCATCGCTTCCATAACATCGATGCTGCCGTCGACAATGGTGACGTTCTGCCGCATCACCTGCCGGACCGTAATGTCGCCTTTTTTCACAGCTCCCCCTCCACAATATGCGTCAGTTTTTCCGCCTGGCGCACGACGCCAACTGCATCCTCAACGTCGATCTGCACGGCAATCCCGGTACCGGGCTTCACGTCGAATTCTCCAACCTCACGGATATGCTCCAGAATGCGGCGGCTCAGGTGTTCCTCGACCAGCATCAGGAGCACATCCCTTTGCGTGGCCAATGACATACCCAGAAAGCTGGTCGGCTTGTTCAGGCCTTCCCCACGTGCGTGATGGATCACCGTGCAGCCGGTCGCGCCGCTCCTGCGTGCGGCGTCCATGACCATATCCGTCTTGCGGTCTTCCAGAAACACAACGAGAAGTTTGAAGTGCATGTCAGTTCTCCCTGCTGGCATCGTCCGCGGTTACGGCAGCCATGCGCTTTTTCATTTGACGACTTTCAAGCAACGCGGTGATCTGCGCATATCCAAGCACTGTGATCGCTGGAAACAGGCAGGCAAACGCAATCAGGCCGAAGCCGTCGATGAATGGGCTTCGGCCTGGCACTTGTTCCGCAAGACTCAGTCCGAGAGCGGTCACCACGGGCACTGTGACGGCCGTCGTGCTGACCCCTCCTGCATCGTAGGCGAGGGCAAGGACTGTGCGCGGTGCAGTAAAAGTCTGGATGGTGATAATCATGACGGCGGCCCCAAGACACCATTGCAGAGGGACCCCGGTAACGATGCGGACGCAGCCCACAGTGACCCCGATCGCGACGCCGAGCGCTGCAGCCACTCTGAGTCCGCTGACAGGGATCGCACCGCCCGTAATCTCGTTGACCCGATCTGCGACGGCGACAAGCGCCGGTTCGGCAAATGCCGCGCCGAATGCGATGCAAAATGCAAAGACATATACGAGATAGTAGCTCGACCAGTGGGAAATTTCTGCCGTGTCGATGCGGCTTGCCAGCTGTTCCACCATGATCCTACCAACCGGAAAAAGAGCCTTGTCGAGTCCCTGCAGTAACAGTGCCAAACCGACGATGACAAACGCGAGGCCGACCAGGATACCCGACCGGTTGACGAGTTTCTGACCCAGTACGACGCGGTAAAAGAACAACAGGAAAATAGCAACTGGCAACACATCCAGCGCCGTGCCGGCAATGCTGCGCAGAAATGTCCATATCAGATCCATGCAAGCAGTGTCCCGTATGCCATGACGAATATCATCGGCGTGAGGAGAATCAGCATGATCATGCCGAAGCCGTCGCTCATCGGGTTGCGGCCCACGAGGGATGAAGCGAGGCCGATTCCGAGTGCCGATACCAGCGGCACGGTAATGACCGACGTGGTCACACCACCGGAATCGTAGGCAATGCCGACTGTTTCAGGCGGCGCGATATACGATATGCCGATCACCAGAACGCAGCCGCCGATTACCATCAGTGGCAGCGACCAACCCATTACTATCCGCGCTACTCCGAGCACAAGAGCCACTCCGACGGATAGTGCCACCGTCACGCGCAGGCCGACGGCGTATCCCGCTTTTGCTGCAACGGTGTCTGCAATGGCTCCTCCTGCTGCTGCGGCACGGGCTGCCTCTGCTGCTACTGCCGTCAGCGCCGGCTCTGCAAACGTGGTGCCACAACCCAAAAGGAATGCAAACACCAGCAACAGCGTGAAGTTGCCCTTTTCTGCGAGGGCATTGGCCAATGCTTCGCCGATGGGGAAAAGCGCCAGCTCGAGACCGTACACGAACAGGGTCAGGCCGAGAAGAACGAGGATCGCGCCTTCGATGAGGCCAATGAGTTGGCCGGCCGGCTGTTGCAGTACGACAACCTGAAAAAAAAGGAGCACCAACACAACCGGAGTAAGGTCCCTGAGGCTGCCTAGCGTCATGCGCAACAACAGAGCCACGGCGCGGACTCAGGAGCCTGGTTCAAACGCGGCGAGGCGATGCCTGAATCGATTCCGTATCACGAGCCTCCTGTTCCGGATAATGCGTCATCCTCGCTTGCCGTAGCAGACACAACGTGCCGAATGTTGTCAGTATATCATCGTCCTGGACGTTCACCTGCGCCACGTAGCCGTGTACCGGTACTCTAGTTGTTGCAACGCCGACCTTCGTAACAAATTGAGGATCTGTACACGGCGCCGGATTTTTGCGCCGGCGCCAGACGCAATGTGGTAGTTTAGGCAGCAGAAGTGCAGGTATTCCGCCAGTGCAGAATGCCGCATGACAACAAGAAGACCGCCCGGAAGGCCGCCTTATGATTTACATCGCCGCCGTCACCATCTACGTCCTTGCCCTGCTTGGCATCAGCATTTACAAGACCCGGTCCGTCAAGTCCGCGGATGATTTCATGGTTGCCGGCCGCCAGGTGCCGATCTACATGCTCGTCGCAACCCTGGTCTGCACATGGATAGGCTCCGGCAGTCTCTTCGGCACGGCGGGCCTCACATTCCGCACCGGCATATCGGAGCTGTGGTTTTCGGCCGGCGCCTGGCTAGGCATCCTGATCGTCTACCTGATCGCCGCGCGCGTACGCCGCATTGCCCAGTACACGCTCACCGACCTGCTCGAGAAACGCTACAGCCAGCTCGCCAAAGTGCTGGGAACGATCACCATCATCATCGCGTACATGGTGATCGCCGGTTACCAGTTCAAAGGCGGCGGCCGATTCATTGCCATCCTGTCCGAGGGATCCATCACGCCGGAAACCGGCATGATGTTCGCGGCAATCCTGATCATCGGATTCACCGTGCTGGCCGGCATGGTATCGATCGTCTCGATCGACATATTCAACGGCTCCATCATGCTGGTAGCGATGGTGGTTACCTTGCCGTTTGCGATCGCCTCGCACGGCGGCTTCGGCGAAGTCATAACGACCATCCAGCAGACGGAACCGACGCACCTGTCGATAATGGGCGGGCACGATTTCTTCTGGGTGATCGGCATCACCCTGCCGACCTTCCTGTTGTTGCTGAGCGAAAGCAGCATGTACCAGAAGTTCTCTTCCGCAAGGGACGAGAAGAGCGCAAGGCAGGCGGTAATGGGCATGTTCATCGGTGTCGTACTGATCGAGACGCTGATGATGTCCATTGCACTGGTCGGCTTTGCGATTTACGCGGACGATCCGCGTTTCTTCTTCGCCGACGGCAGCATCAATCGCGCGATGGCCGAGGAAATTATCCTGCGCATCGGCCACGAACAATTGCCCGTCATCATCGGTTCGCTTTTGCTCGCTGCCGGCGCTGCCATCATCATTTCGACCGGTAACACGTTCCTTATGGTGACCTCCACGAATGTGACACGGGACATATTCCAGGCGTTCTTTTACAAGAACGCGACGCAATCGCAGATTGTCTGGCTGCAACGCGGTTGCATAGTCGGCATCGGCGTGCTGGCTTACCTCATGATGAGCCAATTCGAAACCATTCTGGAAAT
>CAYXKM010000297.1:0-9227 GCA_964465665.1 uncultured Woeseiaceae bacterium | reverse complement strand
CGCAGAATTCGGATAGGAAATGCGAATGGAGAGGAAAAAGTCGCTGTCTGCGTTGCGCAAATCCAGGTAATACAGGCCTTCCGGAGTCTTCTGGTCGCCCTCCCGTTCCTTGTCACCCTGCGGCGAAACTCCCAGTGCAATCGGAAAAGTTCGAATTGGCTGGTTGTTTCTCAGCAGATGCAGCTTCCTTTTTCCTTTTTCCACCAGCACTTTGTCGGCCAACGGAAAATCGCTGCCCAGGGCCATGTTATACGAATACGTCAGGAGCAGCACCGCCAGCAGCGCGGTCACTACCTGGACCGCACTCGCATTCAGTACTTTCACGGTGCTGCTGTCTCGCATATTACGAATCAGCCTACCAGAGCTTGCCGGATCTGAAAACGTGACAGCGCACATGTTTTCATCGTTCCACTCATACCCGTGACCCGATGATCCAGCCAATTGCAAATCCGATTCCGCCGGAAACCACTGTAAACAAGGGCAGGTAGCGAAACACCGCTTCGGGATTCGGCGATTCGCCAAACATGTTGTCGAGATCGACGGCGTACGCATAATGCAGATACAGAGACAGGCCTATCGCGGGAATCGTGAAACCGACGACGCCGAGCGGCCATCTCCAGCCGGACCCCGACCAACGCCCGTTGCCTTTCAGCAGTGTCACCAGCGACAACAGGACCACGCAGACCAGCGGCAGCAGATTGCGGATTGCGTAGGCGCCCTCTCTTTCGACGGACACGATGTACGCTGCCGCTGCCGTGGTGACAAACACGACGGGCAGCAGCCGCACCAAAAAAAACTTCAGTCTGTCGCTCAAGACGACTCATCGATCGTAGAAAGAACGGGAAAGCTCAACTTCGTACCTGGCCGGACGTTGTGCAGGTTGAGCTCCGGGTTGTACTGGCGGAACAGCCAGATGGGCACGTCGTAAGTGCGCAGCGACAATATCCATACGGATTCGCCTTGCCGCACAACGTGTTCGACGATGCCGCTGATCCGGTGATTGCGAAAGAACGCATCCTGTTGTTGCCGGTGCCACGTTGTCCGAAGAGTCTCGAATGTTTCTGCGTTGACAATACTGAGTTCGAGTCGGATTCGCTGCCCGACCTCGACCGGTGTGCGGAACGCCAGTCCGTTGATATCCCGCAGGCGCTGCGTCCTGATACCGAGCCAGTCCGCATAGTGGCCGAGCGTCTCCAGCGGCTGCACCTCGATGCTCGAATTATTGTCGACACTGTAATCGCTCGGGTCGGACAGCAAGCTCGATTGCGCAGGCTCCGGCTCTGCCGGGATTGCGTCCTCGATCACCCCACCCTCACTCACAAGAGTCTCATCGGTGATCGCAGCAATCGCCGGCGCGTCTTCGATCGCGCCCGCGGGCGGTTCCGGCTCCGGTTGTGCTTCGAGTTGCTGTTCCGGTTGCGGTTCCGGAACGGACGCAACAACTTCCGGCGCTTCGACCGCGGGAGCTGCCGCAACAGCCGGAGCCGCGCCGGCGGCAGGCAAACGCAGCTTTTGGCCGGCGCGTATCCGGTGGCTGCTGCCCAAACCGTTCAGCGCGACCAGTGTACTGACACTCGTACCGTACTCAGCAGCCAGCGCGGACAGGGTGTCGCCCCTTTCGATCGTGTGATAGAGATCGGGCAACTGGTGCGGAAATCGATTGTCCTGTGGAATCGCCGAGATCAGTTGAGGCATCGGGGCCGCCAACATCTGCGCGGGTAACCTGATCTCGAAGTTTCTTGGCAGATACTTGCTTCCCTGCCAGACGGTCGCCTGCACCGCGGGATTGTGCCGCGACAATTCCCGCTGGCTCACTCCAAGGGCGGACGCAACTGCATCGGCAGGCACGTAGTCCGGGAGGCTCGCCAGCGCATAGTCCACCGGTATGTCGGGTACCAGTCCCGGGAAGAATTTTTCCGGGTTCTGGTCAACTTCCATCGCCGCCAGGAACGCGACATAGAAATTGCGTGACGCAAAGCCGAAGGCACGTCCGTCGTAGTTGCGCAGTATGTCGACGAGCGCCGTGTCTCCGTGAGCATGCATCGCGCGGCGCACGCCGGCCAGTCCGTGGTTGTAGGCGGTGATCGCCATCGGCCAGTTCCCGGCAATGGAGTAATTGTAGGCAAGCAGGCGGGCCGCAGCCCTGGTCGCAATGAACGGGTCGTTACGCTCGTCGAGCACGTGATCCACCTGCATGAAGCGACGACCAGTACTGCGCGTGAATTGCCAGATACCGGATGCGCCGACATGCGATCTTGCATCCGGGTTGTAGGACGATTCGACGTGCGGCAGCGCTGCAAGGTGCAGTGGAACGCCGAGTTGGCCAAATTCGTTGTGTACATGATTGCGCCAGCGGCCGGCTCGAACGAGTCCTTCCCGGAACCGGTCCGACAAGCCGTGCTGGAAGCGGATCCTCGTCATTGCTTCGCGCAACTCGGCGTTGCTGACGTCCGCCGGCCACAGTGCGAGCACGCGTTGCTGTTCGGCATCGAGCCCCTCGCGTTTGCCGGTCGCCAGCGTGCGCAGGATCGCACGATAATGTTCGCGCCGCTTCTCGACCTTGCTGTTGCGTGCACTGCGCGAGGTGGCCACCGGCATCGGGACAGTTTCGTATACGACCGAAAGATTACGGTTATCGTGCAGTACGCCTTCGTCGGTGGAGTACTCGGTGAAAATCGATCGCCAGAAACGAACGTCCGGCTCGAGTTCCGGTGGCCGCGGAAACAGCCCGTCGTCAGCATGAATCGCCGTGACAGGCAATAAAACAGCGACAAAAAGCCAGAATCGCTGTCGAACATTACTTGTCATTTGCGCATTTTTTGTTTTCAATTCAGCAATATGCCCTAAATCATTGAATAGATCACAGAAATTCAAACCCAGATTGGGTAATTTCACAAGACCTGGCCGCCCGGCACTGCCAGCAGTCGCAACCAGCCGTAGTACGGAAAGCAAGAGCATGTATGCATCAGGCGCAACCCATTCAACTGACTGGCCCTCAAGGCTTGCCAGCGCACTGCTGTGCCTGACCGGCGGCCTGGTACTGGCCAATGAGGACGTGCTGCTGCCTGGCGACGACAGCAGCGCGCAGATGCCGGTTGCGACGGAAACATCAGTCAAAGTGCCGAAAGCGGGCCCGCCGCCAACCGTGCCACTGAAGGACGCGGTCGCTGTTGCCCCGCCCGGACCACAGCCGTTACGCATGCTGGGCGAGGAAGTGCCGCCCGGTACCTCGACACGCCTCAACTGGGTTGCCACCGAACTTTTCGAAGGGGTGCCGGTTTCCACGCCGATCCTCGTGGTGAACGGTCGTGCCGCCGGGCCGACGCTATGCCTGACAGCCGCCATACACGGTGACGAGCTCAATGGAATCGAAGTCGTGCGCAGAGTCATGCACGAAGTCGACGCCGACAAACTCGCCGGCAGGGTGATCGGCGTACCCATCGTCAATCTTCAGGGATTTCGCCGGGGTTCGCGCTATTTGCCGGACAGGCGCGACCTGAATCGATATTTTCCCGGAAACCCAAAGGGCAGCGCGGCATCGAGGATTGCATACTCCTTCTTCCGCGAAGTCATCGTGCACTGCACGGCCCTGGTCGATCTGCACACGGGCTCGTTCGAACGTGCCAATCTTCCACAATTGCGTGCCGACCTGCGCGATCCGGACATCGTTACCCTGACGCAAGGATTCGGAGCGACCGTCATCGTGCACAGCGGTCCGGCCGAGGGCACGCTGCGGCATGCGGCAGCGGCGGCCGGCATACCGGCGGTGACTCTGGAAGCCGGGGGCCCCTCCGAACTCGAACTCGCCGAAGTCAGGCACGGCGTCAAGGGCATAGAGACCCTGCTGAATACGCTTGGGATGGTACGCAAGACGCGCTTGTGGAGCGACTCGGAGCCGGTTTATTACAGGTCGAGCTGGGTACGGGCCAATCGCGGCGGCATCCTGCTCTCCGAAGTCGGCCTCGGCAGTACAGTTCGGGAAGGTGACCTGCTGGGAACGATTACAGATCCGATCAGCAACGACAGCACTCGCCTCTACTCGCCGTATTCCGGGCGTGTCATCGGTATGGCGCGCAACCAGGTCGTAATGCCGGGTTTCGCCGCCTTTCACCTCGGCATCCAGTCCGTTCAGACCCCGAGCGACGATGGCGAAGCCGACGTTGCGAGCGATGAACAGGGTGGCAGTGAGGACTACACCGACGGCATGTCGGAGTAAACTCGCAATTCGCAATCCTCGCCGCTACGTCTGTACAGCAACGAAATGGAACAAGCCGGGCGCCCATCGCTTTCCCGATTCTGGACACCACCTTATTGGCCATTGTGGCTAGGCATCGGCCTGCTGCGGCTGAGTTGCCTGTTGCCGTATCGCTGGCATATCGCTCTTGGAGAAGCCCTCGGTCGCGCCGCCTGGCGCGTTGCCGGCAAGCGAAGGGCGATTGCCCGCAGAAATATCGGCCTGTGTTTTCCGGAGATGGGGCCGGATGAGCAAGATGCGCTGACACGTGCGCACTTCGCTTCGCTTGGTGCGTCAATCATGGAAATGGCGCTTGGCCGTTGGGGAAATACGGAAAAGTTGCTGGCATTGACTCGAGTCAAAGGTGCAGAACATGTCTGGGAACACACGAATCAGGGCAAGGGAGTCATCCTGCTCAGCGCACATTTCACAACTCTCGAGATTTGCGGGCCGGCGCTGGGGAATGCCCTGCCACCGTTTGACGCGGTCTTCCGCCGAAACAAGAATCCCCTGATTACCGAATTGCTCCGCAGCGGGCGCGAGCGGTCGGCACGCCGGACCATCGAAAAGAAAGACATCAAGAGCATGGTTCGGAGCCTCAGGGCCGGTGTGCCTGTCTGGTACGCACCTGACCAGGCGTACAACCGGAAACAGTCGGCGTTGTTGCCGTTCTTTGGCGTGCCATCGATGACCAATACGGCAACCTCTACGCTGGCTCGACTGGGTGATGCTGTGGCCGTCCCGTTTTTTCCACGCCGATTGCCGCATGGCGGCTATCTTTTGACCATACTGCCGGCGCTTCAGAACTTTCCCGGCGATGACCCGGCCGCTGACACGCAGCAATACCTCACCTTGCTCGAACAATATATTCGTGAATGCCCGGATCAATACTACTGGGTACACCGCAAGTTCAAGTTTCGCCCGGCATCGTTGCCGGATCTCTATGCCGACCTGGATGCGTCGAAGTAACCCTTGAGGAACTGATTCCAGTCCCTTTCGTTGTAGTTCACGGCGGGATTGAATTGCTTCAGTTTGCGCAAGGACCGGTGGAATCTTGCAAGATTCCTTTGCTGCCACGGCCCGGCAGCAAGCAATCGTCCGCGATCGAAATCAAGCAGACATAAACCGTCTGCCTCGTCGAGTTGCACATTTGAAACATTCAGATCGGCGTGAAAGACCCCGGCGTGATGAAACCGGCGTATGCCTTTGCCAAGCTGCTGCCAGAATTGCGCGTCGGCCGGCGATGCTGTCAGCCGGTCGGATAATGAGCGGATACCTGGTAGGCGCACGGTAAGGATGTCGGCCGTATAAAGCGGGCCGCGTCGTACATAGCGGGCGGCCGCCGCGTGGGGCACGGGCAGACCCAGCGCGTTCAATTTGGCAAGCAACCGAAATTCCGCGAACGCGCGCGTGGAGTTCTCGCCAAGCCACAGGTAATGCTCGCGAACGAGGCGGCCGATGAATCCGCCCCTCAGGTAGCGGCGCAGTACGAATTCGCTCCGGCCCTTGCGCAGGAGCAGCGTGTTGCCGCGTCCGGCCGACTTGAAAGTACCCGTAACCGACTCCGCAGCGTCCCACGCCGCGGCCGTGAACGCGGCATCGGACACCAGCGCCAGCACATCGGCGTCATACAGTATGGCGCCGCGGCGGGTTCTTTCGTACGCTTCCCTCATCGGTCGCCCTTAAATGTCGATTACATGTACCATTTTACGATTTTTGCCGATTTTCTTTACTTTTTAGCTCTACTTTCCAGACAATAACGACACGTAGGTTTCACAAAAGCACCCTGGAAGGGCGGGATTTCGCAAAAATCCGAGTTTACGCACGGAGTTTGAGTCAGTCTACGCCTGTACTGAACAATATCGCCGATTTTCGATACAATTGGCAGCTGATACGGCACATTTTCTTGATAATATCGGAATTCACTCCATTCCCGCCGCGGCGCTGTTGGCCACACGTTTGCCGATTTTAGTGCTTTTAGCCAAGCGGACCCTGCGGGCGGCAAGGGCCTTACCCGGCGCTCCTCCCGGACACACGGCAGGCTGCAGGTCACGGGACCACGTAGCGGTCCTTGTCCCTGCACGGTTCAGTCACGAGACTCGCCGATGAAATACTGCGCGCCACAGTACGGGCATTTGGCCTCGCCCGTTTCCTCGATCGGCAGGTACACCTTCGGGTGCGAGTTCCACAAATACATGCCGGGCATCGGGCAGGACAGCGGTATGTCGCCGGCGCGAATTTCGTATCGGTGCTGGGCATTAGCGGGAATCAGATCCTGCTCTACCCTGCCTGCTCGTTCTCGAATCATGACCTGTCTCGCCCGCGCGGTCGTCCTCAACCCGCGCAATTATACCTGCGTTGGCAATTCTCGCTCCGCCATTTCGCGGCTCCAGATTGCGGTGACCTCACCACGCTCCGCAACGAACTCAGCGATGTCGACCATTGGTGGCTGGCCATCCAGAGCAAGCCTGTGCAACCGCAACCGATAGCCTTTGTAGATTTGTTGCAGGCGATAGCCGTCGACATCGTCGAGGCAGCCTGCTGCGCACAACGTACCGAGCTGCCGAATGTTGTCTGTGTAGTGAATGACTGCCGGGTGATCGGCCGCATTCTTCAGGACCAGGTATTGAACCAGGAATTCGATGTCGCCGATTCCTCCCATGCCCTGCTTCAGATCGAACAGCACTGCTGTGCTCCTGTCGAGTTGCTTGCGCATTTTCCGGCGCATCGCAAGCACATCGTGCAAAAGCTGGTCGCGACGGATACGGTGCCTGAGAGTTTCGCTTCGGATGCGTTCGAAATCGCGAGCGACGGTCGCGCTGCCGGCAACCGGCCGGCTGCGAAGCAACGCCTGATGTTCCCATGTCCAGGCATTGGTTTCCTGATAGCGTTCGAATGCCTCGACGCTGGTTACGAGCAATCCTGACTGACCATCGGGCCTGAGTCTTGTATCGACTTCATAAAGCACGCCGGAGCCGGTCTGGGTTGTCAGGAAATGTACCAGCCGTCGAACCAGTCGGGCGAAGAAAACGCTGTTTTCAATGCTGCGCTCGCCGTTTGTCTGCTGCCCGTTTCCATGCGAGTCGTGAAGAAACACAAGGTCCAGATCGGAGCCATAGGACAATTCGATCCCGCCCAGCTTGCCGTAAGCGATGATGCCGAAACCGGCCCTGCGCGAACCGTCCGCCGAATCAAACCAGGGCTCGCCATGTTTCGAGCTGACATCCGACCATGCGATTGCAAGGACACTGTTCAAGACCAGCTCGGCCAGCTCCGTCAGCCGGTCGCTGACCTTCATGATCGGTAATGAGCCGCCGAAATCAGCCACTGCGATGCGGAAAATCATGGCACGCTGAAACTGCGCCAGCGTCTCGATACGATGTTCGCTGTCGTTCTCCGCCATCGCCGAGAAACGCCGCTGCAGATCTGCGCTCATGTCGGTTGCGGACAGCTCGGCTGTATAACAGCCAGGATCGATCATTTCGTCGAGGAGCACCGGAAACCGGGCAATCTCGCTGGCGAGAAATGCACTGCCCTGGCAAAGGCTGACAAGGCGCTTCAGGACCGGCGGGTTTTCGTTCAGCAGAGCGAGGTATGCACTGCGCCGCACGATCTGCTCCGCGATTTTCAGTATCCGGTCCAACACGACCGCAGGATTGGGGCAGATTTTCAGTTGTGGCATCAATGCAGAAATGAATTCCCCAGCACGCCGGCGTGACACGGCATCGATTTGTCGCATAGCCGGCAATCCTGAAAACGCAGCCAGCATCGATGATAATGTTTGTGGATTCTCAAGGCCCAGGTCTGCGATCCAGCCGCTCCAGTCTGCCTCACCGTTGGCTCGGTCCCATAAACCTGCTATCCGCTGCACCTGTTCTCCTTGCCCGCCGCTCATCTGGCCGCGAAATGCAACGGCGGCAAACTGTCGGCTGACCTCGGACCGGTGTTTTTGCAGTTCAGCCTCGAGCAGACGCCATTCCGTGTATCCCATCGCCAATGTGAGCCGTTGCCGGTCAACGTCGATTTCCGGGATTTCGTGTGTCTGGCTGTCGCGAATCGCCTGCATGAAGTTTTCCAGCCGGCGCAGAAATCTATAAGCGTCAGCCAGCGCGGATGCCGCGGACTGTTTCAGGCCGCCTGCATGGACCAGTTGCGGGAGAACTCGCAACAGCGTCCTTTCCCTGAGTTTGCGATCAGCGCCTCCGCGTACCAACTGCAGCGACTGCACGATGAACTCGATTTCGCGGATACCGCCGGGTCCCAGCTTTATGTTCGATTCAAGCTCGCGGTTCCTGACTTCGGAAGTGATGAGCGTTTTCATTTCACGCAGGGATTCGAAGACGCCATAGTCCAGGTAGCGCCTGTAAACAAAGGGCCGGACTATGTCCTCCATAAGCTCATGTTGTGACCGGTCGTCGCTCCGCCCACCCACTGACCGAGCTTTGATATAGGCATATCTTTCCCAGCTCCTGCCGTGTTGCAGCAGATAGGCCTCGAGTGCTGCCAGGCTGACAACCAGAGGACCGCTGTCGCCGAAAGGTCTGAGCCGGGTATCAACGCGGTACACGAATCCGTGCTGCGTGGTTTCGTCGAGTAGCGCAACCAGTTGCTGTGCCCAGCGCGTGAAATACTCGTTTGCGGACTGGCGGCGGTCGCCATTGCTTTCACCATCCGCCGGATAAACAAAGACAAGGTCGACATCCGAGGAAAAATTCAGTTCCTGGCCGCCCAGCTTACCCATCGCCAGCACTATCAGTGACATCGGTCGGCCGTCGTCCGCAACGATTTCACCGGATCTCGCCGCAAGGCTGGTTCGTATGTAGGCGCTTGCGAACTCGATAAGTGCATCGGCCAGACCAGACAGGCATGCCAGTGTCGAGGACAGGTCCGAGACACCGCTTATTTCGCGCCACAGGATTCCCAGCATTTCCCGGTTGCGAAACTCGCGCAGCAACCGTTTGGCTTCGGCAATATCCCTGGCCTTGGCTTCCGG
>CAYXKM010000296.1:0-4936 GCA_964465665.1 uncultured Woeseiaceae bacterium | reverse complement strand
TCAATCTCTGGACCGCGCCGCGCATCGGGGACCTCGACTATCACCATCTCACCCTGTACGAAACGGCGCGATACACGCTGACGGGCACGTTTCCGGATTACCTTAGTTTTGATGCGATCAGCCGGGCGACACCGCTCGATGTGGTGAAGGCCGGGCTCAATTCGATGAGCACTTTCGAAGAAATGCGCAGCTACCCGATGATGGGCGACTTCGGCGGGCGCGGCTGGGAGTGGATCGGCAATTTCACCGTCATAGGCGGTGCCTGGCTTTTGCTGCGCAAGATCATACGCTGGCACATCCCGGTTGCGGTCCTGACGGGACTGCTGTTGCCGGCCGGGCTCTTTTACTTTTTCGACCCCGGCGTACATGCGAGCCCCGGGTTTTACCTCTTCAGCGGCGGCACGATATTGTGCGCATTTTTCATCGCCACGGATCCGGTCACGGCCGCCACGAGCCCGCGCGGGCGGCTGGTTTACGGATTGGGCATCGGATTCCTGATTTACGCGATACGCCGCTGGGGCAGTTACGCGGACGGCGTTGCTTTTGCCGTCCTGCTGATGAATATGGCGGTGCCTGCGATCGACTATGTGACCCGGCCGAGGATCGTCGGCCACGCAAAAAGTACCTGGGGCCGACAGTGAGCAGCGAACGGCAGACGCCTCCGCTATGGGGCAGCGCCTTGATCCTGGCTGCGCTGGCGGCCGTTTGCACAGCGCTGGTCGCCGTCACGCAGCGGGCTGCGGCGCCACGAATCGCAGCGAACGAGCAAGCCTATCTGGAACAGAGCCTGGCGCCGGTGCTTGCCGGCCTGAGCTATGACGGCAAGCTGTCCGAATCGACGCTGATCATACCGGTGCCACACGCGCTGCCGGGTGACGACCCTGTCAGCGTGTATCGCGTGTTCGCCGACAACCAGCCGGTCGCGGCCTTGTTCGTCGTCAGCGCACGGGACGGGTTTACAGGTCCCATCAAACTGCTGGTCGGCATCGCGGCTTCCGGCGAACTCACCGGCGTGCGCGTGCTCGAGCACAGGGAGACGCCGGGACTCGGGGACCTGATCGATGCCACCCGCTCGGACTGGATCCTGCAATTCTCCGGCAGGTCGCTCGGCAATCCGGAATTGTCCCGCTGGGCCATCCGTCGCGACGGCGGCGAATTCGATCAGCTGACCGGTGCATCCATAACTCCGCGCGCCGTCGTCAAGGCGATCAAAGAAACGTTGTTATACTTCGATACGCACCGTGTCGAGGTTTTCGCAAGGACCGATGCGACGATGAGTGCGGGAGCGAGAGAGGAATGACCACGATTGCCGACAATTTTCGATCCGGGCTCTGGACCGACAATCCCGGGCTTGTGCAGCTGCTCGGACTGTGCCCGTTGCTCGCTGTTACCGGTACGTTCGTCAATGGCATGGGACTCGGGGTCGCGACGCTGCTTGTGCTCGTGTTGTCCAATTTGCTGGTGTCCGCAACACGGCGTTTCATCCGCCCCGAGATCAGGATACCGATGTACGTACTCATCATTTCCAGCCTCGTTACCTGCATCGAGCTCATAGTGCTGGCCTGGTTTCCTGCGCTCGGCCGCTCGCTGGGAATTTTCATCCCGCTGATCGTAACCAACTGCGCGATAGTTGCGCGTGCCGAAGTTTTCGCATCGAGAAACACTATTCGGGCCAGCGTACTGGACGGATTCACCATGGGTGCCGGGTTTGCCCTTCTGCTTTGTGCCATCGGTGCTTTTCGTGAGCTGATAGGCCACGGGTCCATACTTGCGCGCCTGGACATGCTGTTCGGCGGAGAAACCATGCCCGGGCTCGCGCTGGTCGACGGCGGGTTCCTGCTGGCGATCCTGCCGCCGGGCGCGTTCTTAAGCCTGGCGTTGTTCATCGCCGGCAAGAACGAAATCGATCGCAGGCGACATCAGAAGAGCTCGCAATTGCAGCGACGCTCGGGCTGAGACTTGAACAGGGACAAGCGCATCGCGATCTATTCGCGGCTGCAAAGCCGCGATCCTCAACCGACAACGGAGCTCGAGTGCGGCTCGACTTTCGAGCTGCTGATCTCTGTCGTGCTCTCGGCGCAGGCAACGGACGTCAGTGTCAACAAAGCCACGGCGCAACTTTTTGCAGTCGCAAGGACACCGCAGGAAATGCTCGATCTCGGAATCCGCGGGCTGAAAAAATACATACGCACCATCGGCCTGTATAACACCAAAGCCCGGAACATCATGATGACCTGCCACTTGCTGCTGACCCGGCATGGCGGCGAGGTTCCGCGCACCCGGGAGGAACTGGAAGCACTGCCCGGCGTAGGCCGGAAAACGGCCAACGTCGTGCTGAACACTGCTTTCGGCGAGCCGACAATCGCCATCGACACGCACATATTCCGTGTCGCCAACCGGACCGGCCTTGCGCGAGGAAAGACGCCTCTCGAAGTCGAGAAACGGCTGACCCGGCTCACGCCGGCGGAGTTCCGCAAGAACGCACATCACTGGCTGATCCTGCACGGGCGCTACGTGTGCAAGGCAAGAAAGCCCGATTGCCCTGACTGCGTGATCGCCGATCTTTGCGAATACCGCGCGAAGACCCGGCGTGAGGAAGCGGCGTGATTTTCGGCCAGGACCGCGACGAGTTGCGGCGCATGTACCGGGACGCCTGGGACAACGCGAAGCGCGGTGTCGTGCTGTCACCGCTGCAAGTTCAGATCGTCAGAGTCGTACAGGAACATCCGGAATATCAATCGGTTATTGATGGTTCCTCAGAGACTATCGAGTTCGTCCCCGAACATGGTGACAGTAACCCTTATCTACACATGGGCCTGCACCTTGCCATCCGCGAGCAGATCGCGACCAACCGCCCGGCGGGTATCGGCGCTCTGTTTCTGCAGCTCGCGAAAGTGGCGGGTGATGCCCACACTGCCGAACATGCCATGCTCGAATGCCTGGCCGAATCGCTGTGGGAAGCGCAACGCGACCATGCGCCGCCGGATGAACTGCGCTATCTCGAACGACTGCGGAAGCTTCCCCGGCGCTGATACCTGCGATCCCGGCCGCCCCGGCGGTAATATTGCGCCATTCGCGCCGGTCTACTGACAGGATTCGCCCTTACCATCACAAGACTCGAACGATGCCACAGGACACCCGACATTTTCCGGTCAGCGGCGCAGGCCTCGGATTGCGCCGTGGCATGATCGATCAGTTGATGGCAAGCCCGCCATCCTCAGTGGATTTCATGGAGGTGGCGCCGGAAAACTGGATCAATGTCGGCGGGAAACTCGGCAAGAAGTTCCGGTTTTTCACGGAACGATATCCGTTTCTCATCCATGGACTGTCGCTGAGCCTCGGCGCTCCGTCGCCGCTGAATGAACGCCTGCTGCATGACATACGGAAGTTCATGGAACTGCATGGAATCCGGTCTTACTCCGAGCATTTGAGTTATTGCGGCGACAACGGTCAGCTTTATGACCTGATGCCGATTCCTTTTACTGCCGAAGCCGTGCGTCATGTTGCGGGCAGAATTCGTCGTGCCCAGGACATACTCGGGCACCGTATGGCGGTCGAAAACGTTTCCTACTATGCGCCCACCGATACGGAGATGAGCGAGATTGACTTCACGCTCGCCGTGCTCGAGGAATCCGACTGCGACCTGCTCCTGGATATCAACAATATCGTCGTCAACAGCATCAATCATCGCTACGACGCGAAAGCATTCATGCTGGCGATGCCGAAGGAGCGCGTTCGCTACTTCCACGTTGCCGGACACTATGTCGAAGCAGAGGACCTGCGCGTGGATACGCACGGCGATGCGATCAGCGATCCGGTATGGCAGTTGTTGGCCGATGCTTATCGGCACTTCGGGCCAGTGCCGACCTTGCTGGAGCGAGACTTCAATTTTCCCCCGATCGGGGAATTGCTTGGCGAGATCGAACGTATCCGCCAGCTGCAATCCGCAGCGCGCGCGAGTCTCGACCACTTGCGCGTCGAGGCCGGCCATGGCTGAGTTGCCCCTTTTTCAGCAAAAGCAGTACGCTTTCGCGGCGCATATCCGCGACCCTCAATCCGTGCCGGCGCCGGAGGGGATCGAAGATCGCCGCATGGGCATTTACCGCGAATTATTTTTCAACAACCTGCACAAGCTCATCAGCAGCACGTTCCCTGTACTCAGGAAGCTGCATACAGCGCAAGACTGGCGCGCGCTGGTGCGCGAATTCATGATCCGGCATGAAGCGCAAACCCCTTACTTTCTGCAAATACCCGGGGAATTCGTCGCGTTTCTCGAGCACGAACACGTTGCGACCGAAAACGACTTTCCATTCCTGTTGGAGCTTGCCCAATACGAGTGGGCCGAGCTGGCGCTGTCCGTTTCCACCGATGAAGACGACATGCATCGCATCGACCGGGACGGCGACCTGCTGCAGGGAATACCGGTCAAGAGCGTGCTTGCCCGGCCGCTGAAGTATCGGTTCCCGGTGCACCGTATTTCACCTGCCTTCAAACCGGACGCACCGGGCGTGCAGCCGACCTTGCTGGCGATCTGGCGGAAACCCGATGACGAGCTGGGCTTCATGGAGTTGAATCCCGTGTCCGCTCGCCTGCTGGATCTCGTGGCGTCGAATAGCGAGCAGCGCAGCGGTCGTGAACTGTTGCTGACTCTCGCGGCGGAATTGAAATACCCGGACTCCGAAGCCTTTCTCGTGCATGGAGCAAATGCTTTGCAGGAGCTCCATCGTGCGGGAATCATTCCGGGAACACGGCGACCTGAATGAATACTCCAGAAACGGTGCGTATGCCATGAAACTTCTAGTGCGCCTGCAAAGTTGGCTCGACAAAACGCGAACTGTGGATTTCCTGGGGCCATTGGCCTTGCGACTCTACCTCGTACCCGTATTCTGGGTCGCGGGCACGAACAAGCTCGCCGGCATGGACAATGTCATCAACT
>CAYXKM010000295.1:0-9440 GCA_964465665.1 uncultured Woeseiaceae bacterium | reverse complement strand
CAAGGGATGTATCGCTGGCGGAACGCATGAGCATGGTCAAAACGGCGCGGATGTTCGCACTTCTCTCCGCGTCAATGTTCGACAGTATTCAAACCTCGCAAGTAAGCAAGTTCGTTTACCGGTTGTGGCGGCCCATAACGGCCATCGTGGAGGCGGGTACCGATAACAATAATGACACCGTTGCGGATGCTGGCTGGTTGCCTTTGCTCGGCACACCGCCGTACCCCTCGCATGCGAGCAATGCTTCCTGCCTGGGCGCCAGCGCAGCGCAGACGCTGGGTAACGTGTTCGGCACCGACAACAAGTCCTTTACCGCAACCTGGTACACCGGTGGCACAACGCCGACCGTTGTGTATTCTGAACCGTATACCAGCTTCTGGGCGATGGGTCGTGACACCGGAAGCGGCCGCATCTGGGGCGGGATACATTACAGGTTCGAGATCACGGCGAGCGAAAACAGCTGCACGCAAGTGGCCAATTACATTTTCGACAACTACATGCAACGCCGATAGCGACACTGATAGTTTTAACTGAGCGGCAAGCATCCGCGGAAGCGCAAGGCTTTCGCGGATGCTCTTTCCAGAGCATGCAGGAGCAAGCAGTGCTCGCGACGCGGTGACGATAATCGTGCGGAGTTTCAATCACCGCGTCGCCTGCTCGCCGAAAACTGCTCCTGCGTTTTCGGCACTTCCGCCATCCATGGCGGTCGTGCGGGCTCCTACAAATTGCTGGCGGGGATCGGGTCGCGGACTGCAAGGCGATAGAGCAGCAAGGCTACGCCGCCGAGCATGACAAGTCCGAGCCAGCCGCCGAAGTGCAGTGACTCCGGTAACGCCAGCACTTCGGCGGAACCCATGACCACGATCGGAATGGCGATGATGATGCCCATCAGCGCTTCGCCGGTTATGAGTCCGGCCGAAAAGAGCGTGCCCTTCTGGTGGACGCGTTCGCGTTCGCCCTCGGCATTGCCGGGTTTGAAATGGCGCTCGACCAAATAGGCCACGACGCCGCCGGCAAAAATCGGCACGGTCAGTTCGAGCGGCAGATAAATACCGACAGCACAGGCGAGCACCGGCGCACGGAGTCCGGTCTTGCCGCGCTTCAGCATGGTGTCGATGACGATGATCACGGCACCGATCCCGGCGCCAATGCCGATCATGGTCCAGGGCAGTTCACCGCCGAATATGCCGTTTGCTACCGAAGCCATGAGGTTCGCTTGCGGTGCGAGCAGGGGATTCGGGTGGGTCTCGGTCGGCACGCCAATGCCGTAGGCCTGTGCCAGGAGACTCAGTACCGGCGCCAGGATGAACGCACTCGACACGCTGCCGATGGCGAGCATCAACTGCTGTTTCCACGGCGTTGCGCCGAGCATGTAACCGCATTTCAAATCCTGCAGGTTGTCGCCGCCGATACAGGCGGCACAACACACCACCGCGCCGATCATGATGGCGGCCACCGCCCCGATTGCCGAATCGCGACCGAGCAGCACCACCAGCACCAGTGCCGCGAACAGGATGGTGGCAATGGTCAGGCCGGATACCGGGTTGTTCGACGAACCGACGAGGCCGGCCATGTACGCCGAGACCGATACGAACAAAAACCCAGCGACGATCATGATGATGGTCATCGGGATGCTCACCAGCCATTGACCGACGATCATCTGGTACAGCACCAGCAGCGGCAACACGAAAAGAATTGTGCCGATGAGGATGTAACGCATCGGGATGTCCCTCTCGGTGGCCGGCGCTCGGGCGTTGCCGGTGCCGCGCTCGGCGAGGAGGCCGCTGCGGATGCCGGAGACCAGCGAGTGGCGAAGCGCGAACAATGTCCATACGCCGCCGATCAGCATCGCACCGACACCGAGGTAGCGCACCTGCGCCGACCAGATCCGGTACGCGGCATCTTCGGCATCCAGACCGACGATCAGTGTACTCAGATCCGCGTTATCGGCGAGGAACGACGTGCTGTAAATCGGGATGGCGACATTCCACGCGATGACGCCGCCCACCATCATCACGATGCCGATGTTCAGGCCGACGATGTAACCGACGCCGAACAGAGCCGGGGAGAGGTTGGTGCCGAAGTACGCGAGGGTCTTGTCGTAGTACGCGGCTGCCGCAGCGGTATCGGGAATCAGCCGCAGGCCGCTGCCGGCGGCGAGTTTCATCAGGCCACCGATGCTGGCAGCGCCCGCAAGGAGTTTCAGGCCGGCGCCCGGGTTCGCACCGGTGCGCAGCACTTCGGCCGCGGCCTTGCCCTCGGGGAAAGCGAGTTTCTGATCGACGATGAGCGAACGGCGGAGCGGCACCGAGAACAGCACGCCGAGCAAACCGCCGAGACCGGCGATGGCCAGCACCCAGGAATAGCGGAAGTCCTGCCAGTAACCGAGGATGAGGAGCGCCGGCAAGGTGAAAATCACGCCGGTCGCGATCGACGAACCGGCAGATGCACCGGTCGCGACGATATTGTTCTCGAGGATGTGTCCGCCGCCGAGAACTTTGAGCACCGCCATGGAAACCACCGCGGCCGGTATGGCCGAGGCAATGGTCAGGCCGGCGAACAGGCCGAGGTAGGCGTTCGCGGCGGCGAGGATCACGGCCAGGATCACTGCCAGGATCACGGCGCGCAACGTCATTTCAGGCGGAGCTTGAAGTTTCATCGGCAATTCCTTGTAAACACAGAAATTATTCTTCTAGTAAATCCGGGGTCGGATTCCGATTCTGTTGTCCGTCATTTGCCCAGCGAGAGTTCGCCGTCTTCGCGCACCCGTATGGCCGGCCGGAATGCACCGATGTCCAGTTTGGCCGCGATCTCGTAAGGTATCTTTTCACTTGGCTGGTTCATCAGATCGTTGATCAATCGAATGGCGGACAGCATGCTGGCCGAGGCTGTGAGTACGATGTCACCTTCACCGTACCCTTCAATCACCGGCAGCTCATTGCCAACGCCCTTGATCAGTTCGTAGCCGCCGAGACTTATCGTATAAGCGACACCGCGCAAGGGCAGGGTATCGCTGTTCGGGTTGATCACGTGCAGGCCAATCTCGAAGTTCGGCACGACGCCATCGGATGGCAACGCGCGGAAGGACTTGACGGTAACGGTCGGTGTCTCGTAACCGGGACGCATGCCGGCGCAGGCAGTCAGCAACATGACGGCAAACACCGGTGCGACAACACGGCAGGCGATGGTGGCCATTGCAATTTTGCGTCGTTCGACTTTTTCGAGCAGCGACATGCGCACCTGCCAGCCGGTTTTTCGGTGCAGCAAGGGTACGCGGTATCGACGATCGTTGCCAGATACCCGAGCGGCGCAATGCGAGGTAATCCGCTGATACGGATAGGGAAATGGGGCATGCGCCGACAGGCGCTGTCCTACCCGACATCGTCCTCCGCCAACAGGTGGGCCGCACCCTGGAGCATTTTCTTTGTCGAGATCGAAACCTCGAGCAACAGCAGCAACAATGCGAGGATCAGCAGCAGCATTGCCACGATGAACAGGATTGCGAGCAATTTTCCAATGGCAAAAACGATAAACGCGCCGATGAAAAGTATCATGATCACCACGCAGATCAGCAGTGCCGAGCTGACTGATAAGCGCATGGCCCAGTTGATGGTCTTGATGCGGCGCCACAGTGCCGCCGTCTCCGCTTGCAAGAGGGCGCGATGATCATCGGACTTGACCTGTGTGATACGTCTTTCGACGAGTCGCGCGCGATCGACCACACGACCGAGGCGTGTTGTTAGTACCGACAGAAACGCCCCTATACCGGTTAGCAGGAACACCGGCGCAATCGCGAGTTGTATGGCGGCGGCAACGGCGTTGACCGGGGCGACGGGATCCATAAGCACTTATTCCAGTGTGGCGTCCATGGTGATCGTCGCTTTCAGGACACGCGACACCGGGCAGCCGGCCTTGGCGTCCTCAGCCGCTTTCCTGAACGTGGTTTTGTCGGCGCTCGGTACCTTGGCTTTTACTGTGAGATGGACAGCGGTAATCGTGAAATTGCCATCGACCTGTTCGAGGCTCACGGCCGCTTTCGTGCTGATGCGTTCCGCGGTCAGCCCGGCTTTGCCGAGGATGTTCGACAGCGCCATGGAGAAACAGCCGGCATGCGCTGCGGCGATAAGTTCTTCCGGGTTGGTGCCTTTGCCGTTTTCGAAGCGCGTGCCGAACGAATACTGGGTATTGGATAACACGCCGCTGTCGGTCGAGATTTTGCCCAGGCCCTTTTTCAGGTCTCCGCGCCACTCGGCGCTGGCATTGCGTTTCATGGTTACTCCTCCGTCGATAAATCGGGGTCGGAACACGATTTCGAATGATTGGGGTTGACCCCGACTTTTGTCGATTCTCGTCAGTTTCGTGAGCGGTGGACAGCTTGTCCGGGACTGTGGTCCACTGTTGACTTCCAGGACGTGAGTCTAACCGTGCAACGCTTGCAAGCGAACATTTTCATCGAAAACTCCTGTGCAGACGTGGGCAAAGCCTTTTCATCCGTCCACCTGAGGGATCTGAGACCTTGAAGAACGATTACCGAACCTGCCTCAGGCAGGCGATGATCAACCCGGGGTCGGTATTTGCGAGTCCGGAGGAGGTCATGTCTGCGCCCGACCTCGAGGTCGCTGAGAAGATTCGTGTGCTGCGTTCCTGGGAATACGACGCCGCCGAGCTTGCCGTTGCCGAGGAGGAGGGGATGCGCGGGTCCTCGAACGGGCTGCTTCGGCGCATTTTGCTCCTGCTGGCCGAACTGAACGACGGTGACGACAACGATTCAGTGGCACCCACCAAGCATCACGGGGTCATCGACTCCTCGAACTGACTCGCAATTCCAGTGACAGTTACCCTGATTGAAGAGGGTTACTGTCACCAATTGCAGTGACAGTTACCACAGCCAAGCAAGGTTACTGTCACCGAATTCCGATCGCATGTTCTCACTCGGCGTCTGCGGCCAGCTTGCGCATGTAGGCGGCGAACGCAGGATCTTCGCCGTGTAGCAGTTCCGGCATCGCCGCACGAAAATCCTCGCGGGCACACCATTCCTGCATGAAATCTTCCCAGGAACGCCAGCGGCGTGCTTCCTTGCCGGAGAGGTCTGTCTCGTAAAGCATCAGGTAGGCTCGTTCGAACAACGCAATCAATAATCCGAAAATGGCCTGCATGCGCTCGCGCTGCACTTCGGTCAGGTCGTGCGTACGAGCTTTTGACATCAACCGCAGATCGGGATTTTCCAGTGCCAGTCGCAGGAAGTCCTGGTAACTCGCCGCGAGCGCTTCATAGACCTCTTCCTCTTCCGCCACGCGCTCCTTGCGTTTCTCGTACAGGAACACTGCCATCGCAAGCGGCAGGCCGAGGACCGTCACGACATAGCTCAGGAGTTCCCAGGTTTCGATGGCCATGCTGATCTCAGTCGATGACGACGGCTGTGATGATCGCGAGATGATCGCTCACGCCGCGGCGAAACGCATCGACGCTGATACGTTCGTCATTGCCGTGAATCCGCGAGAATTCAGCCTCGGGTACGACGGTTGGGTCGAAACCGTAACTCGCAATGCCGAGATCGCGGGTGAAATGGCTGTCGGTGAAGCCCGTGCTGACGGAGGGCATAACGCGGGAGCCCGGGTGGCGCTCGGCCGTCACTTCCTCGATGGCGCGATACAACAAGGTATTGGTATCCGAGACGGCCGGTGTGAATGCCATGATGACCTCGATATCGACACCTGTGTGGCTGATGAGCTTTCGAAGCTCATCGACGAAAACCTCGCTCGGCCGGTCCGGCAGGACGCGGCAATCGATTTCGGCCCAGGCACTCGGCGGTACGACGTTGATCTTGTTCGACGCTTCGAAACGGGTCATCGAACAGGTATCGCGCGTGAGGGCGTGCAGGAAGGGTGAATGTTTCTGCAATTTTTCCAGGAACCCGGGTTCCGTGACCGCATCGGCCATGTGACCGTAGGCTTCCTGCCATTCGGGCCCGCTGCTCGATGCGAGCGATTGGAACATCGCATCGACAGCCGGAACGATGCGCGGCGGAAACGGGTTGGCACGAAGGATTGCCAGCGCATCGACAATGCGCGTGACCGAGGAGGTGGCGTTCGGCATCGAACCGTGGCCTGGCGTATCGACCGCCGTCAGCCGCAGCCACACCGGGACTTTCTGTGTCACTTCGACACTGAAAATGATTTCTTCGTCTGTTTGCTCGCCGTTGCCGCCTTCGTTGATCAGGAGTCCCGCGCCGTCGAAAATTTCCGGGTGATGTTCGATCAGCCAGCCGGCGCCAAACAGCCCGCCGGCTTCTTCATCGGCTGATGCCACCAGCACGAGGTCGCGGTTCAGCGCAATGCCCGACCGTTTGAGACTCACAAATGTGGCCAGTTGCGACATGCCGGTGCCTTTCATGTCCAGCGTGCCGCGACCCCACAGGTAGCCGTCACGGATTTCGCCGGACAGAGGATCGGTGGTCCAGTATTTCGGGTCGGCCGGCACGACGTCGGTGTGTTGCAAAAGGATGAGAGCGGGCTCGTCACCGCCTTCGAGGCGCGCCCACAGGTTGCCGCGCCCGGGTGCGCTTTCGGCGGTCTGGTATGGAATGCCCTCGGCTTCGAGTATGGCAGCGATGAACTCGACTGCGCGCGACTCGTTGCCGGGCGGGTTGACGGTGTCGATGCGAATGTAGCCCTGCAGCCAGGCGAGTGCTTCGTCTTCGATGGGCTGGGCCAGGGCGGACCCGGCGAGCAGCCAAGCGGCGGCCAAAGTTACAAGACTTTTTTGCATTGGGTTCCCTTTTGTTTTGGCTGGGTTCTCAACCCTTGTATCCCCGTCGAGCATAGTAACTTACGAAAAATGGTGACAGTGACCTTTTATGCAGTCCAGGGTCACTGTCCCCATTTGCCGGATCTTGACCGGTCCGCGGCGCTGGCGTAGCGTGCTTTCGTCGATTCGACCGGCCGTGAAAGGTTCAGCAAGAAAACCTCGGTGTGCGCCGGCGCACCCCTGATGAATCGGAGGTCTCCATGAAATTTGTTTCCGCTCGCCGCTATTTGGCGGTGTCGCTGTTGCTTTGTGCATTGCCGTTGTTCGTGTCCGGGCTTCGGGCCCAGGCACCCGAGCCCGCCGGCGATCTGTGGGAAGTCGTGTCGCAAACGACCGTTGAGGGAATGCCGTTTGCGATGCCGCCGCGGACTACGAAAATCTGCGCAGCGAAAGAGTGGACCCGGCCACCGGCCGATGAAAGCGGGGACCGCGGTTGCGTGACCTCGGAATTCGCCCGGGATCCGAACGATGAAAACAAGGTGTCATGGACTTCGGTATGTGAGGATGGCATGAGCGGGCAGGGCGAGATCACCCGACAGGGCGATGACGCTTACACCGGTGAGATCCGCTACGCCATGCCCGAGGGAAGCGTGGTAATCAGTCTCAGTGGTACCCGCACTGGCGAATGCGACAACCCGCAATAGAGGAGGATGCCACATGAGACTTTTTCCGCTGGCCCTGGCATCACTCGCGTGCCTGCAGGTTGGCGCCGAGGAGATTGAGGATCCCTGGGCCTTGCTGCCCGCCTTGCCGAACGGGTGTTACTGGCAAGACGACACGTACTCCGACCAGGCCTATGCCGCCGCCGCGACACTCGATGCGGAAGGGAACCGTCAGGACGAAATCAACCAGGCAATATCGCAACAGCTGTCAAACATGGATCCGATGGAACTGCAGCAGCGCATGATGGATTTCATGATGCAGAACCCGCAGGAGGCGCAGAAACACTTGGAGATGGTGGCTGCCGCCGGTACCGTAGCCAGCGAAGACCTGCCGAAGCTGCACTCCGAGACATACGCGTTGCAACGCGACCGCAACAAGTTGGATGCCGACTACGATGCCGCTGTGAATGCGCTCGACGAAGCCTACCGCAGCGGCATTGCGGAGCTGTTCGTAGACCCGCAGAAAAATGACGCGGACGTTGCAAAGTATTCGGCAGCGGTTGATGCCTACAATGGCGGTTACGAGAATCTCTGCGCCAGCTACTGGAGTAATGGTTTGTATCATGACTGGCTTGCCCGGCACGCGGACCTGGAGCGCCGGATTGTGGCACTCGAAGTCGGCAATGACGTGACTGTGCAGAATTACCGGATGTATGGCATCGACGCGGACCTGTATCGCTCGACGGCGAACCTGAACGCCGCCAGGCGGCAGCTGGACGCGGCCGTGCAGATCTTCATTCGGCGGCACCGACAGCCAGCGGTCAAAGAAGATTCTGTGCCCGGCTCGTGACGGACAGCGTAACCCTTTTGGCTCGAGGACGAATCGGCAGCTCACGGGGCTGCAGCTCACGTGGCCGCGGCAATTTTGCCTGCGTCGCAATGCTGTTCACCTTGTTCGCATGCCAGGGCGACCCTGCACCGGATACCGTTTATACCGGCCGATTTGTCACGCAGGACCATACGGCGCCGGAAGTCGAGGCACTCGCTGTCACTGACGGTCGCATCGTTGCGCGTGGCACGGTGGAGGAGATTCTCGGGTTGACGGGTGACGAGACCCGCCACATCGAGGTTCCGGGTGTTGCGGTGCCCGGTTGGGCGGATGCGCACGTGCACGTTGCCGGTCTTGGCGAATTCCTCGAGACGCTGAACGTTCAGGCACAGGACCTCGAGTCCATCCGCGGCAAGGTGGCGCAAGCTGCGGCGGCGGCGCCGCGCGGTGAATGGATCGTCGGTCGCGGCTGGGACGAAGGCTACTTCGCTGTCGAAAGGGATCCGACCGCCGCAGATCTCGACTCCGCGAGCCCGGATCACCCGGTCATCCTGTCCGGCATCGGCGGGCATTCAGCCTGGGTCAATTCGCAGGCGCTCGCACTCGCGGGTATCGACGACGCGACACCGGATCCGCCGGGCGGGCGCATCGTCCGGGATGCCGACGGCAAAGCCACCGGGCTGTTGCTGGAAACGGCCGAGGCGCTGGTGACCTCGGTAATGCCCGATACCCTGACGCCGGAGGTACTGGAGCGGCGCATGCGTGCCGCGTTGCAACGGTACGCGCGTTGGGGACTGACCGGTGTGCACGATGCCGGTGCCGGCCTTGCGGAAATCGCCGTGTACAAAAAACTGGGTGGGAGTGGCGAGCTGCCGGTGCGTGTGTACGCGATGGCGCATGGCGATGCAGCGGTCGAACATTATCTTGCTGCCGGACCGGAGATCGGTTTGTACGACGACCGGCTGACAATCCGCAGCTTCAAGATCTATGTTGACGGGGCGCTCGGTTCGCGAGGCGCCGAATTGAGTGAGCCGTACAGCGATGCACCGGACAGCAACGGACTGCGCCAGATGCAGGACGACGAACTCGATTTCGGGAGCGACGTTTTCCCCCGTGCAGCAGCGAAAGCCGATCTGCGGGGAACGCTGATCGGGCGCGCGTCCGACGGCGTGAGCGCAGCGCCCGACGAGCTCGCCGGCTGC
>CAYXKM010000294.1:0-5159 GCA_964465665.1 uncultured Woeseiaceae bacterium | reverse complement strand
GGCCCGCCGATGGTGCAGCTGAAAGCGAACTCCCGTCCAATACGGCACAAGCCTTCGCCGCGTGCGAAAATCGCGGCGCCTGCTGCCCTGCCACGAAGGCGCAGGTCATTGGTGTCACCGTCGACATTGTCGAGGTCGATCCAGCTCACGGACAACGATCGTCCCGGCGTCAGCCGGCCACTCGCGTACCAGTTTCTTGTGTCATGACCGGGACTGCCGTCAATTGCGAGCGCCTGCAAGCGCCCGCCATCCGCCAGGCGCCCGGGCGATCTGGGCAGAAATCGGTAGAACAAGCTGCGGTGCCTGTCTTCGGTCATGTGAACAATGCCGGACTCGACACTGACGGCTGCCGCTTCGTGTTCGAACCGGCCCATGGCTTTCAGCGAGACTGGTACAGTCAGACCGCGATTGCCGGACGGGACCTCGAACACATAGCCATGCCGTCGTTCGCGCTGCACGACCACGCCGCTCTCGAAGGAACTTCCTTCCCCCTGGAAACTTTCCTCGCAACTCAGCCAGCTTCCCCAGGGCGTCGGCCCGCCAGCGCAATTCAGTTCCGTGCCAGCCAGGCTAAGGTGTCGTCGCAAGACCTGCCGGCGCCGCGGGTCGTAGACGATGGTTGTCGTGCCGCCATTGCCCGGAGTAACTCCGAATCCGGCATCGTAAATCGATTGCCGGGTTACGCCGGCCATACGCGCGAGATCGGGACCCCACGGTCCCACGCTGGCGTCGACCGGATAGTTCTCGTGGTTGCAAACCAGGACGACATTGCCGCCGTCGTCCGGAAAGGCCGCCATGCCATCCGCCGACGCCGGCACGAGCAACCTGTCGTCCATCACGTCGCCCTGCCTGGATAGGACCTGATATGCGAAACCGGTCGGCAGGTCGAGGATGCCCTGTGGATCCGGACGCAGCGTTGAAAAAGGCGATCGACCCCTGGCGCTGGCCGCGCACGCTGCCGGTGCTGCGGCGGCAGCAACGACCAGTGCGCGCAGAAATCGTCGTCGGTCGATCATGGGCAAAAGCGTGCCTCAGGTTAGTGCAACAATTGCCGATTGTATGCGCACAGGCATTGTGCACACCAATTATTGCAATCGTGTGCAATAATCCGCGCCATGCTGCGAAGAACCAAAATAGTTGCAACACTCGGCCCCGCATCTGACGATCCGAAACGCTTGCGGGAAATGATCAATGCAGGAATGGATGTTGCGCGGCTGAATTTCTCGCACGGCAATGAAGATGAACAACGCGCCCGGGCGGAACGCATCCGCGCGGCCGCGCGGGAATGCGGACGCGACATCGGGATCATGGGCGATCTGCAGGGACCCAAGATCCGTGTTCGGCGATTCCGCAACGGCAGCGTCATCCTGCAGGACGGCAGCGAATTTTTTCTTGATTCCGGCCTGAGCGAGCTCGACGGCGACGAATCCGGTGTGGGTGTCGCGTACGATCACTTGCACAAGGATGTGGCTGCGGGCGACATCCTGCTGCTGAATGACGGGCAGTTGACGCTGAAAGTTGCAAGCATTGCCGGAACGCGCGTGCACACCACGGTTGTGCAGGGCGGTGTACTGTCGGATCACAAGGGAATCAACCGCCAGGGCGGCGGTTTGTCTGCGGCGGCGCTGACCGACAAGGATCGAAACGACATCCGCATCGCAGCCGAATTGAAGTTCGATTTTCTGGCCGTGTCTTTCGTGCGAACAGCCGAAGATGTCGAAGAAACTCGAAGGCTTCTGCAGGATGCCGGTGGTCATGGCCTCATCGTGGCAAAAATCGAACGCACCGAAGCACTGCAGGCCATCGACTCCATAATCGAGGCCGCCGACATCATCATGGTAGCCCGGGGTGACCTCGGCGTCGAAATGGGCTACGCCGAACTGACCGGGATGCAGAAACAGATCATCCGTCGTACCCGGCATCGTAACAAGGTCGTCCTCACGGCGACACAGATGATGGAGTCGATGATCAACAATCCGATCCCGACGCGTGCGGAAGTTTCCGATGTGGCGAATGCGGTCATGGATGGGACGGATGCCGTGATGCTGAGTGCCGAGACAGCCGTCGGAAAATATCCGGTTGCGGTAATTGCAGCGATGGCCGAAGTGTGCAAGGGCGCAGAAAAGCATGCACTCGCGAGGGGCCGCACCAGCCATCGTCTCGACGATCAGTTTCAGACGGTCGACGAAGCCATCGCGATGGCCGTGATGTATACCGCCAACCACCTTGCGGTGACTGCTATCATCGCGTTGACCGAATCGGGCGCAACAACCCTGTGGATGTCCCGTATTCGATCGGACATACCCATCTACGCGTTCACCCCGCACGAATTCACAAGCCGGCGTGTGGCGCTGTATCGCGGTGTGTATCCTGTTTCTTTCAAAATCGAACACACCGATCCACGGCAGCTGACCGAGGATATATTTGCAACCCTGTTGAAGCACAAGCTGGTACGCGAAGGTGATCTCGTGATTTTCACCAAGGGTGACCTGACCGGTGTCTCCGGGAGTACCAACGGCATGAAGATCCTCAGCGTCTACAAACCAGGCTGATTTCCGGTGCGGCCACGATGACTGGGCGCGCGACACGGTTACTCCCGGGGTCGACGGTGCATACGCTGACCCCGCGCAACGCTGAGCCCTGAGTTAGCGCCCTTGTCCCCGCGCTGCGCTGCGGGGATACTGTGCGTTGCAATGCAACAAGCGACGGGAATCCTTATGGCCGATAAAAAGTTCACCGGAACAAGCACTTACATAGCGACCGATGATCTGATGATGGCTGTCAACGCCGCCGTCACCCTGGAGCGGCCGATACTCGTAAAAGGCGAGCCGGGTACCGGCAAGACACAACTCGCGGTCGAGATTGCGACCGCTCTCAAGCGCCCCCTGTTCGAGTGGCATATCAAATCGACCACCAAGGCACAGCAGGGCCTGTATGACTACGATGCAGTTGCAAGGCTGCGCGATTCCCAGCTCGGCGATGATCGCGTGCATGACATCTCGAACTATATTGTCCGGGGCAAGGTCTGGGATGCTTTCGAGTCCGCAGTACAGCCGGTGTTGCTCATCGACGAGATCGACAAAGCAGATATCGAATTCCCGAACGATCTTCTGCAGGAGCTCGACCGGATGGAGTTTTTCGTCTACGAGACGAAGCAGCTGGTGAAAGCGCGACATCGCCCGATAATCATTATCACGAGCAACAACGAAAAGGAGCTGCCGGACGCGTTTCTGCGGCGCTGTTTTTTTCATTACATCAGGTTTCCGGACAAGGAAACGATGGAAAGAATCATCTTCGTTCACTTTCCGGACTTGAAAAAGAACCTCCTGCGGGAAGCGCTCGAGGCTTTCTACAGGGTCAGGGACGTTCCGGGTTTGAAGAAAAAACCTTCGACGTCCGAACTTCTCGACTGGATCAAGCTGCTGCTTGCGGAGGATATACCTCCGGAAGCATTGCGCAGCGACGATTCCAGAACGGCTGTCCCGCCGATGTACGGTGCGCTGCTGAAGAACGAACAGGATATGCACCTGTTCGAGCAGCTGGTTTTCCTGGATCGTCGGTCACGCACGCAATAGGTCGGTATTTCGGCCGTGTTGACGCGCTTCTTTTTCATGCTTCGGGAAGGCGGCATCAAGCCGTCGATTACAGAACTGTTGACTTTGCTCGAGGCACTCAAAGCGGGTGTCGCCGGTACGAATGTCGATGACTTCTACTTCCTGTCACGATCGTGCCTGGTCAAGGATGAAACGCTGTTCGACAGGTTCGACCAGGTGTTCGCCGCACATTTTCACGGGATCGAAGACGCATTTCGTGCACTGGTACAGGACCTGCCGGGAGACTGGTTGCGCAAACAGGCGGAGTTGATGCTGACCGAAGAGGAACGGGCGCGAATCGAAGCGCTTGGCGGTTTCGAGAAACTCATGGAAGCACTGCGAGAGCGGTTGGAGCAACAACGGGGACGACACCAGGGCGGTAGCAAATGGATAGGCACGGCCGGTACCTCACCTTTCGGTGCTTACGGCTACAACCCCGAAGGCGTGCGAATTGGCCAACAGGGATCGCGAAACAGGCGCGCTGCCAAGGTCTGGGATCGCCGGGAGTATCGCAATCTCGACGATCAGGTTGAACTCGGCACGCGCAATATCAAATTGGCGTTGCGCAAACTGCGAAAATTCGCCCGGGAAGGCGCCGCGGATCAGCTTGATCTCGATGACACGATCGACAAGACGGCTCGTAACGCCGGATTGCTTGACATTCGCATGATCCCCGAGCGGCACAATGCGATAAAGGTGCTGCTGTGCCTTGATATCGGCGGCTCCATGGACGATCACGTTCGCGTTTGCGAAGAGATGTTCTCGGCAGCCAGGAGCGAGTTCAAACATCTGGAGTATTTCTACTTTCATAATTTTGTCTATGAAAGCATGTGGAAGGACAATCGACGCCGGCACGCCGAGAAAATTCCAACCTCACAGATACTTCACAAATACGGATCAGACTACAAGCTGGTGTTTGTCGGTGACGCAACGATGAGCCCGTATGAAATTGTCTATCCTGGCGGCAGTGTCGAGCACTGGAACGATGAGGCCGGCGCGGTGTGGATCAAGCGGCTCCTTAAGACCTATCCGAAGGCAATCTGGCTCAACCCGGAGCCGCGACAACGCTGGGACTACACACCTTCGATCAAGCTGACCAGGGATCTGATGGACGACAGAATGTATCCGCTGACGGTGAGCGGCCTTGATGACGGTATTCGCCGGCTACATTGACAGCTAATCTATTTTAGCTCCGTCAGTGATTTGAGGTCCGCCAGCAGTTCAGCCGAGTGAGTCTCCGGATCGACTTTCTCGTAATGCCTGGCAATGCGGCCCTCCGGATCGATGAGAAATGTCTCGCGTTTGGCGACAGTCATGCCGAACATGTTGGTCTTGACGCCGTACGCATCGGATGCCATGCCTTCCGTATCGGCCAGCAGCGGGAATGGCAGGCTGTATTTATCCGCGAATCCGCGATGTGAAACCTGATCATCGAGGCTAACGCCGATTATCTGGCAGTTCAGATCGCGGAAAGCAAAGATGTTGTCACGAAACTCGCAAGCTTCGGTGGTGCAGCCAGGGGTATCGTCTTTCGGGTAAAAATAGAGTGCTACCCATTGACCACGA
>CAYXKM010000293.1:0-11030 GCA_964465665.1 uncultured Woeseiaceae bacterium | reverse complement strand
CATGTTGGGCGTCGGCAGATCGACATCGAGCTGGCGAAAGGCATCGTAGAATTCGCCCTTGGTCTGGCGAATGGCATCGGCATGGACCAGCAGCGGGAACGCCAGCGTAATCACGGTAACAGAAATGATACGTCGCATTTTTGAGTTTCCGGGAGGGGCTGTAGCGGCGTAATGTATCATCGGGATTGTGATGCCTGATATTCAAAATCTGCCGATATCCACGGTGCCCGGGTGAGCGAGAGACCCGAAAGCGTGTCGCTGGTGCTTGGCAGCGGCGGTGCGCGCGGCCACGCTCACATCGGCGTCATTCGCGCGCTGGAAGAAAGGAAACTCGAGGTTCGCAGCATTGCCGGCGCCTCGATGGGCGCCGTCATCGGTGGGATTTATGCGGCGGAAGAGCTGGATACCTATATCCGGTGGGCGAAACAACTGCGCAAGAGCGATGTCGTCCGGCTGCTCGACTTTTCCTTCACCCGCACGTCATTGTTCAAGGGCAATCGCATCATCCAGGTGCTCAAGGACCTGATCGGCGACCGCCGGATCGAGGACCTGCCGGTCGGATTCACCGCCGTCGCCACGGCCATCGAGGAGCAGCGCGAGGTGTGGTTGAACAAGGGGTCCCTGTTCGACGCCATCAAGGCTTCCATCGCCGTGCCCGGCGTATTTTCGCCGGTCACCATGGATGGCCGGCTGCTGGTGGATGGCGGCCTGGTCAACCCGATTCCCATCGCGCCGACACTGAACGACGCAACCGAAATCACCATTGCAGTGAATCTGAGCGGCGAGAGGGAGCGCTATCGGCCGGTCGAAAAGAAAGATGTAGTCAATCCGGAAAACGAGGACGAGGGTTACCGTGCCGCTATAGGGCGGTTCATCAGCGGCCTGCTCGACAATGACAGTGACGCCGGGCTGCAACCCGGCGCGATGGATCTGCTGACACAATCCTTTGACGTGATGCAGGGCTCCATCGCACGACTGAAACTCGCCGCCTATACACCGGATATCGTGGTCGATGTGCCGCGCGATGCCTGCAGTTTCTTCGAGTTCCACCGCGCCGACGAAATGGCCGACCTCGGTTACCGGAATACCATTGCCGCGCTGGACAATGCCGAGCTGTGAACAGGAGTATTCCCGAGTGCCGGCGACGCCGGGTGAACGTCCGGATCACATTTGCTTTGCCAGGGTGGCGATGCGAAAGTCTGCGTCTGCCTTTGCCAGGGGGTCGACCATGAAAAATCGTTACACAATTTCCATTGCGTGCATGTGCGCAATTGCCGTTTCCGCATGCAGCCGCGAGTCTGCGGATTCTGCAGCTGTATCGCCGGTTGCGGCCGCCGACCTGGTGCTTCGCGGCGGCAAGGTCGCCACTGTCGATCCGGTGTTCGGCAATACCGAGGCAATTGCAGTTACCGGGTATCAGGTCACAGCGGTCGGCAGCGATGAGCAGATCGCCGCGTATGTCGGCCCGGAAACGAAAATAGTCGAGCTGAACGGCCGCTTCGTCATGCCGGGGTTCATCGAAGGCCACGGGCATTACCTCGGGCTTGGGCGCGCCAAGCAGATTCTCGATTTGCGCAACGTAAAGAACTGGCAGGAAGTGGTGTCAATGGTGTCGGCGGCAGTAGATAAAGCGAAACCCGGCGAGTGGATTTTCGGGCGAGGCTGGCATCAGGACAAATGGGACAGCGTGCCGGATGACGCGGTGGACGGTGTACCGCGAAACGACACCTTGAACGAGGTGTCGCCGGATAACCCGGTCAGCCTCGGTCATGCGAGTGGCCATGCGGCATTCTTCAACGACGCGGCGATTGCCGAGGCCGGCATCGATGACGATACGCCGGATCCGCCGGGCGGCACCATCGTGCGCACACCCGAAGGCAAGGCCACCGGGCTCATGCGCGAGACGGCGCAACGGCTGCTGAACGACGCCATCAACGAATACAACAGCCGCATGACGCCGGAGGAGGCCGAACAACTCGACCGTGAACGCGTCATGCTGGCGGCCGACGAAGCGCTGCGTCACGGCGTGACATCCTTTCACGACGCCGGCGCCGATTTCGAGACCATCGACTTTTTCAAGAAACTGGAAGCGGAAGGCAATCTTCCGGTGCGTCTCTATGTCATGGTCCGGCGTGAGTCGAACGAGGTCATGGCCGAAGCGCTGCCGCATTACAAAATGGTCGCGGAAGGCAACGACTTTCTCACCGTTCGTTCCATCAAGCGCCAGATCGACGGTGCGCTCGGTGCACACGGGGCCTGGTTGCTCGAGCCGTACGTCGATCTCCCCGAGTCCGACGGCCTGGTCCTCGAGACCGTGGAGGACATCGAAGGCACTGCCGAAATCGCGGTGAAGCATGGGTTCCAGGTCAACACTCACGCGATCGGCGACCGCGGCGTACGCGAAGTGCTGGATCTCTACGAGCGGGTCTGGAAAGAAGCGGGCGTCGATGGCAAGCCGCTGCGCTGGCGCATCGAGCATTCACAGCATATCGACCCGGTGGACGTGCCGCGTTTCGGCGCACTCGGCATTATTGCGGTGGTGCAAGCGATTCACGGTACTTCGGACGGTCCGTGGATTCCGACGAGGCTCGGCGAGGAGCGTGCGGCGGCGACTTCCCAGCCGTGGCGCGACCTCATGAACACCGGTGCGCTGATCACCAATGGCACTGATGTGCCGGTGGAACCCATAGATGCCATCGCTTCTTATTATTCATCGGTATCGCGCATGATGAACAACGGCAAGCGCTTCACACCGGAACACTCGATGACGCGCGAGGAAGGGCTTGCGGCTTATACGCTGAACAATGCTATTGCGGCTTTCGAAGAGGACGTAAAAGGCACGCTCACACCGGGCAAGTACGCCGATCTCGTGGTGCTGTCACAGGATCTGCTGACGGTCGAGGAGGAGAAAATCCCGCAGACGACGGTCGATATGACCATCGTAGGCGGTCAGATCCGTTATCAACGTTAGCGGTGCCGGTAACCGTGCCAGTGGTCACTTATTTGACTTGTGCAGATCGGTCTCCGTGGGCAACTGTTACGCCTGCCTTCCGCGTTCAGGCTAGAGCCAGGCAATCGTTCTCTGGCAACGGACCTGGTCGCCACTGCTGGGTACGCTGCTCTTGCCCACGCGTCCTCCGAGTCCTTGTACGACCAGGACCCCGCCACTTTCCCGACAGCGCTGGCGGACCTCCAAAAACTTCGCCTGCCGCTCAACCTCGCGATATTCGCGCGCCTCGCGTTGTTTTTCGGAGGGAGCTGCACAAGCGGTCATCAGCACGATACTCGCGAGCAAAATGCCTGCTTTCATTGTCTTCTCCACTAATGCCAGTCGTCACGGTGTGCAGCAGACGAAACGTCTTGGCCTTTGCAGTGGTTTCCGGATAGATGCTTCGAATAGGGGTTTTGTTTAGATCGTTTTCGAACAAGCCTGATGTCCTGAACGGAGTAGGAAAACCGGAACAGAGCTGTCGGAGGCGCGAAATTCCGATCGTGGCGCGCCGATAGTGATACCTGGCGCACACACGCATGCCTGGTCCGAGTTAGAATTGCTCGCTTATGAATTTACTTATCATTCTGGCACTTGCGCTGATGTCGGTCGTCGCATCGGCCGCAGCCGGTGAGCCGAGCGACTATTCGCGCAATGCCGGCAAACAGGTGGGCGTGTACGAGCACTCCGCGCTTAACTTCCGGCTCGACCTCGAGGACATCCCCTATACGTTCATCAATTTCACTAAACAGGTCCCCGAAGCCAGTTTTGCCGCCGTGCGCTTCAGTCCGCAAGTCATTTCGGTGGTTATCGTCGAGGACGTCGGCGTCGCTTTTACCGCCGAACAGTATGCCGAGCTCGTGCGCACAGCGATGACCAACCGATTGTCCGGCAGCGACGAGGTCGTACTCAACGACTCGCGGGACATCGGTCCGCGGACCGAACGTGACTATGCAATGCACCAGGTTGCTTTGTTTGGCACGACAAAATCCGAGCCCATCGTCTACGTTGTTTCGACACTGGTCGATCGGACGCGCGCATACCAGATTCTGACTTTTGGCACGAAGGTTGGGGAAGCCATAGTCATTGAACAGGCCAATGAGTTCATCGCCGGCTTCTCGCTGATTGAGCAAAATGCGGTACAGCCGGTTGCCAGGCCGTTGCGGCCGGTCGACGAATACTTCTCCAAAACATTCGCCTACCGATTTCGCGCCAGTGACAAGGGATGGTTCAGCTGGGCAGATCTTGCCGATGATTACGAAGCGGCTGATCTCGGAGCGCTTTCCTCCAAAGGCTACGGCGCGGTTGTCCTTCCGGTTTGCTGGAATGGTCCGAAGCCCGCGGAAGCGGCGATTTACGAAGTGATGATGCAGCAGTTCGGCGAAACCTATCCCAGCGATTTCATCCGCGAAGAACGTCCGATCGATAGGACCGGTGTTACCGGCCGATTGTTCCTTGGTCGCGAAAGCAACGGCGACGAGGACTACGACTACTTCCTGTGGGTCGTGGCGAACGACCAATGCGCCTACACGCTGGCTGCCTGGGGGCCGGTCCGTGACAAGCGTGCCGCCAAGGTGCTGGAAGGTCTGTGGGGCGACTTCGAAATCGGCAAGAACCCGATGGCGTTGAACAACTACTACACGGATGCCGCGGAACGCCGCAGCAATGCCTACCTGCTGAACGCCCTCGGCCTGCATTACTTCGAAGCACGCACGTACCGCGACGCCTTTCGCTATTTCTCGCAGGCTGCAGATCTGCAACCTGCGGACGAGACCTATGTGGTCAATTCGCTCCGTGCCCTTGTCGAGCTCGATGCCTTTCGCGAAGCGGTGGGGTGGCTTGCACCGCGCCTGCAGTCATTCGCCGACAATCGTGTGGTGAGAAGCTGGGATGCCTGGCTCGCTTACCAGACTGACGACGCGGACAAAGCGATCGGAATCTACAGCGGACTGTTCGCCGGCGGGTACCGGGACGACGACGATCTGGCTGTCTACCTGTCACTGCTCGCTGACGCGGACCAGTGGGAGGAACTCGACCGCGTCTTCGCCGGATACACGGCCGGTGGTGCGACGGAAGCGACACAGTTACTCAAGGCGCAACTCTTGGGCCGGCGCGGCCGGCACGACGAAGCGCTTGCGATCCTTGACGAGATGGCGAAGGGTCGTCCATTCAATGCCGACCTGGTTTACGAACGCATCGGCATCCTCTATGAAATGGATAATCCGGCCGAGGTGTTGAGGCTTGCCGATCTCCTGATCGCGAACGGTTATGCGTCGTTGCAGAGTTACTATTACAAGGGCGATGCCGAGTACCAGCTCCGCTGGTACCAGAAAGCCCGGGAATCCTTCGACAAAGCGCAAAGCTACTCGCCGACGAATGCCAATGTAAAAGAGTACCTCGCTGCGATCGATACGATGCTCGGCGAAGGCGACAACGCCAGCATCAGTACGCCGATCGACCTGGTGCCGTTGCCGGAGGACCTGCAAAGGGTTTTCGATGAAAACGACAGCAGGACCGCGGTTGAGGGCTTCGGTGCGATCTACACAACCCGAATTTCCGGGTTTCATTTCGATCAAGGCGAAATTATCTCGAATACGCAGTACCGGAAAATCCGCATACAGGACGGTAATGGCATCAAGCAGTTCAGCACGCTGGAGTTCGACTTCGATCCGGCATTCGAGCACCTCTACGTCAACAGCGTGATCGTTCGCAACGCGGATGGCGAGCAAATTGCCCAAGGTGATCCGAATTCCTACTACATAACCAACAATGACGACAGTTTCGAAGCGAGCACGGACAGGACTGTGCACATTCCTGTTCCGAGTCTTGCCCCAGGCGTGCTGATCGAGGCCATCGTCACGAAGACCGTGTCTGTCGACAAGGGCACGTTTCCGCTCGAGGTCGTGTACCTGTCAAGCGACCGGCCGATCGGCTACAGCGCAGCTTTTGTCAGCGGCGACCTGATGCCACTGCAATTCCAGAGCAAGGGTGTAGCCAAGCCCCGCGAAAGCGGGTCTGCGCTCGTATGGGAAATCGAGAATCCGGCGCCATATCGCTGGGAACCGCTGCAGCCGAACTTCGACCAGATTCTGCCATGGGTTTACTTCGGCACCGTGAGCAAAGACTGGCACGAAGCCGGCGCTGCGTACCTCGCGCAGATTGCGGACAGGCTGGACGTCACGCACATTGCGGATCGCGCACGCAAACTGGTCGAAGGCATCGACGACGCGCAACGAAGAATCGAGATACTGAGCGCACACGTGCAGAACGAGATTCATTATGTAGCCATCGAGTTCGGCCGGCGCGCGTACATTCCGAAGGCCGCGAGAGAAACCATGCGCGATCGTTACGGCGATTGCAAAGACCACGCGGTGCTTCTCTACTCCATGCTCGAGTCGGTCGGCATCCCGGCGTCACTTGCTCTGGTCAACCTGTACGGACAGGTGCTGGCGGAGCTGCCGGATGTCGATCAGTTCGACCACATGATCGTCGCGGTCGAGACCGAAAACGGACGTCTTTACATTGATCCGACCGACAAGGACCTGCGGCTCGGGCAGTTGCCGCCGCGCTCGATGGCCGGGAATTTTGCGCTGGTGCTGGATGCCGAACCGGCTCTCATGAAAATACCGGACTACGCTTCTGATCTTGTCGGCCTGAGTATCGAACGCACTGTGGAGACGACGGCGACCGGCCACATCGCTGTCACGGAGACGGGCCGCTACTCCGGGTACCAGGCAGCCGAGTTGCGCGGGCAGCTCCGTGACATCGAGGCGTCGGACTTGCAGTCGTCGTTGCAACGCTGGGTTGCGACCCGCTACGCAGATGCGGAAGTGACCGGGCACTTCGTCGACAACCTGTTCGATGCGAGCTACGACCTAGTCATCGAGTTGCAGTACACGTTGCCGATCGACCACGACGGCGGTTTCGACATGCCCGGGTTCATGGAAGGTTACTATCTCGAGTTCGAACGCGTCGCCGACCGGCGTTTCCCGTTCGAGCTTGTATTCCCGCTGCGCGTTTCCTCCGTGACCTCGCTCAAGTTGCCGGCGGAACACCAGTTGCAGATAGCGTCGAAAAAGCCCGACGGGGACGAGTCACGGTTTGGCACCTGGCAGAGGCAAATGAGCCAGGATGCCGGTGCTTTTGAGATGCGCTTCAACTATGTCGGGGACGATTCCCGGTTCGATGCCAGGGACTACCGCGAATTCACCGAGTTTCATCGAAAGCTGGTCGATGCCTTGGAGCAGCCGCTGATCCTGCAGTAGTCGTGCCGCTGCCCTGATGGGTATAAACTTGCGGCAGCTACCAGAAAAAGAACAGGGGGTTAGCCGTGATCCAATTCGATTTGAATGGGCAGACCGTTACGTCCGAAAGCCCGCCGGACACGCCGCTTTTGTGGGTCATTCGTGACGAACTGAAGCTCAAAGGCACGAAATTCGGTTGCGGCATCGCACAATGCGGCGCCTGCACGGTGCACGTGGACGGCACGGCAGTGCGCTCCTGTGTGACGCTGCTCGCCATGGCTGAGGGTCGCGCCGTGACGACGATCGAGGGTCTCGAATCAGCGGAAGGCAAGGCCTTGCAGTCGGCCTGGGTCGAGGAGCAGGTGCCGCAGTGCGGCTACTGCCAGTCGGGGCAGATCATGCAGGCCGCCAGCCTGCTCGCCAGCACGCCTAGTCCCGGCGATCAGGAAATCAATGAAGCGATGAACGGCAATCTTTGCCGTTGCATGGCGTATCCGCGCATTCGCAAGGCGATCAAGCGCGCGGCCAACGGCGGGGGGGCTTGATCATGGTTATGCCACAACACAAGCAAGCCATCAGCCGCCGCACTTTCCTCGCCGGTACCGTGGGCACCGGACTAGTCATGAGCCTCGGCACGGTGTTGCCGGGCTGCAGCCGTGAAGAAGCGGTAAATGACCTCGCCGCAAGCGGTGCCAGCAAGAGTTTTTCACCAACGGTCTGGTTCGAAATCGGCAGCGACGGCAACGTTCTCGTCAACATAGCCAAAGCGGAGATGGGACAACATGTCGGCACGGCTCTGGCGCGCATCGTCGCGGACGAACTCGGCGCAGCCTGGGACACGGTATCGATCAAGCACGTCGACTCGGACCCGAAGTGGGGGTACATGGTCACCGGCGGATCGTGGTCCGTATGGAGCTCGTTCGCGATGTTGTCGCAAGCGGGTGCTGCGGGACGCACGGTACTGATCGATGCAGGTGCGAAACTGCTCGGTGTCGAACCGGCCGAATGCGGTGCGGCCGGAGGCGAAGTCGTCGCGGGCGCCAAGCGCGTTTCGTTTGCGGATATCGTCGCAAAGGGCGACATCAGCCGTTCGTTCAGCGCAGAGGAACTCGCCGCGATGCCGATCAAGCCGGCTGCGGAGCGTCAGTTGATCGGCAAAGCCACACGTGCGCTCGACATACCGGCAAAATCCACCGGCATGGCAGTGTACGGACTCGACACCGAACTCCCCGGCATGGTGTACGCCCATCCGATGATCCCGCCGACGCGCTATGGCAGCACGATTCGTTCGGTTGATGACACGGCGGCGAAAGACATTCCTGGCTATATGCGAACGCTGGCGCTAAATGATCCGAGTGGCGTCATCCAGGGCTGGGCGGTCGTTGTTGCGGAGAGTTTCCCGAGTGCGATGAAAGCGGCGCAGGCAGTCAAGGTGGACTGGGAAGCCGGCCCGACCGCAAACGTGAGCGAAGCGGAAATCCTCGCTGAAGGCGCGAAGCTCGTGGCCGATGCCGCCAGTGGCGCGCTCGTCCTGAATGACGGTGATGTGGCAGCGGCGCGCGCGTCTGCGGCGAAGACACACACGGCAACATACACGACGAGCACGGCGTTGCACTTCACGCTCGAACCGCAGAATGCACTGGTCGAGTATGTCGATGGCGTATTTCATATTCATGCGGGGAACCAGTGGCAGTCGCTGATTTTGCCGGCCCTCGCGCAAGCGCTCGGCGTGCCGGAAGCGAATATCATCATCCACCAGTACTACCTCGGCGGTGGTTTCGGTCGTCGCCTGTTTGGCGACCAGATGATTCCGGCAGCGCTTGCTGCTCGCGAACTCGGCCGGCCGGTAAAACTTGTGTTCGAGCGGGCGGATGACAGCCGATTCGATTGTGCGCGTTCGGCATCGGTTGCGAAGTTTGACGCCTCATTCGATGACAAAGGTGCGCTGACGGGAATCGAGCATGCGGCCGCCGCGGGCTGGCCGACGCTTGCGATGGCACCGGGCTTTCTCGCCGATGGCGTCGACGGCAATGGGAAGTTCGATCCGTTTGCTGTGAGCGGTGCCGATCACTGGTACACGCTTCCGAGCCATCGCGTGCGTGCCATCAACAACGATCTGGCGCAAAGAACATTCCTGCCGGGATGGTTGCGCGCGGTCGGATCCGGATGGATCGGCTGGGGCGTTGAGAGTTTCATGGACGAGCTTGCAGCGATGACCGGCGAAGACCCGGTCGCATTTCGCCTTGCACGGCTCGATGCGGCGGGCAAGAACGCGGGCACGGCGCCGAATTCCGTCGGCGGCGCAGCTCGCCTCGCGGCGACACTGCGTGATGTGGCGGAGCGTTCGGGCTGGGGCAAGGAACTCCCGGCCGGGGAAGGGATGGGCGTTGCCGTTAGCCACGGGCAGGAACGCAACATGCCGACCTGGACGGCGTGCGTTGCGCACGTGGCTGTCGATGCGGCATCTAAAAAAGTGACGGTGAAAAAGATCTGGCAGACCATCGACTGCGGCACGGTCGTGCATCCGGATGGCGCAATGGCGCAGGCCGAAGGTGCAACGCTGTGGGGACTGAGCCTTGCATTGCATGAGGGCACGGCATTCGCGGACGGACAGGTGAAAGACCGGAATCTCGATACCTACACACCGCTCAGGATGGCGGATGTGCCGGAACTCGACATTCGTTTCATGCCGAGCACGGAGTTTCCTGTCGGCATGGGCGAGCCGCCATTGATCGCGGTACCGCCGGCTGTGGGTAATGCGATTTTTGCCGCAACGGGCAAACGCATGCGGGATCTGCCGATTCGCCTGTAAAGGCGATCTGCTCACAGCATGAAGTACAAAGCGATCAAACTGGTCAAACGGCCGGCGCTTAAGATCACGCCGGACGTTTTCCAGACCGTGACACTGGAAACGCCGCCGCTCGAAGATGGGCAGATCCTGCTGAAGCAAACGCACATGTCGCTAGACCCGGCCATGCGAGGCTGGATGTCGGCCGACACCGGGAGTTATATCCCGCCCGTCGAACTGGGTAGCGTAATGCGCTCGAGTGGTGTCGCCGAAGTGGCCGAGTCGAAAAACGACCGCTTTCCGGTTGGCTCGCGCGTACTCGGCATGATCGGCTGGACAGAGTACGCAGTCAGCAAGGGCGACGGCCTGCAAAAACTTCCGCCGGACATTCCCGCGGAAGCTGTTCTATGCGTGCTGGCGCTGCCGGGACTGACGGCCTACCAGGGCCTGATCGAAATCGGCAAACCCAAAGCCGGGGAGACACTGGTGGTTTCGGGTGCGGCCGGTTCTGTCGGTTCGATGGTCGGGCAGATCGCCAAAGCGGAAGGGTTGCGCGTTGTCGGCACGGCCGGTACCGACGAGAAATGCCGCTGGCTGGAAGACGAACTCGGTTTCGACAAAGCCATCAACTACAAGCACGACGATCTGGCGAAACAGCTTGCCGCAGCAACACCTAACGGCGTCGATATCTATTTCGAGAACACCGGTGGCAAAGTGCAACACATCGTGTTTCATCGCATGAACGCGCACGGCCGCATCATCGTTTGCGGAATGATTGCGGATTACAACACCGACAAACCGTCACCCGGCCCGAACTGGCTGAATATCATCCGGAAACGCCTGACGATCCAGGGCTTCACGATGCCCGATCACTGGGACAATGTGCCGGCGATGATGGTCAAGCTTTCCGCTTATTACATGGGAGGCAAGCTCAAGTATCGCGCGCACAAGTTGCAAGGGCTCGAAAGCGCGATCGAAGGCATCAACCTTTTGTTCACTGGCGGCAACA
>CAYXKM010000292.1:0-44625 GCA_964465665.1 uncultured Woeseiaceae bacterium | reverse complement strand
ATTCGCGCAACACTTGACTTGGCAAATCGTCTGGCTATTTGTCGGAGCGCCAGTTGTCGCAGTTTTAATGACAATTGTCGCAAGCATTGTGTCGCGAAGCTGGAAAATTGCGATGATGGGACTCGGGTCCGTTGGAGTGTGGATCGGCTGGTATTGGGTTGCTGCGCAAACTGCGGAACGCGATGTGTTGTTTTGGATTCCGCTCGTTGCAATCCACATCCAAGTAACAGCAATACTTGGCTGGTTGGTCTGGAAAGTTATCGAGAAGGTGCGAAATGACGCCTAACATATCGCTGCAGCGGTCGCCGGGCGAATCGGCGCACGTTTTCTGTCGCGCTTCTTGCAGTGATTTCCATTTTTGCAAGCAACAAGGGCGCCAGCTGCCTGGCGCCGCTGAGAGCTCAGGCGTTAGGCATCGCACCACCACCAGCCCTGTGCTCCCCCTACTCAGGAACCCCCGATGGCAGAGACCAAGACCAAACCCACGGGCGCGAGCGTCGATGCGTACCTCGCGTCCAGAGCCAGTCTTGAGCAGCTGACCGACTGCAAGGCCATCATGGCCATGTGCAAGCGGGTTACGAAGCAGCAGCCAAAGATGTGGGGGCCAAGCATCGTCGGCTACGGCTCGTACACCTACAGGTACGAGAGTGGCCACTCAGGCGATGCATGTCTCGTTGGCTTCGCAGTTCGCAGTAGGGAACTGGTCGTCTACCTCTTGGCCGAGAACGCCGCGCAGTTCGAGCTCTTGGCCAAGCTCGGGAAATACAAGATGGGTAAGTCCTGTCTGTACTTCAAGCGCCTGGCAGACCTCGATGTCAAGGTTCTTGAAGCACTCATTGCCGGATCGGTCGCAGAAGTCAGACGCCGCTATCCGAGCACCGGCGACGCCTAACCACTCGCTGGACTTGCCGCCTGCCGTCTTTGTCACGGCGCTTGCAGCACGTAGTCGGACGCGACACCACAGTCTGAGCGGCCATCATGCATAATCGCGCCGACAAACTGACATTCAGAAAAATTACCATCCCGAGGGAATCCCGATGATTGGATATGTCGTTCTTGGTACTAATGACCTCGCTCGCGCCGCGTCGTTCTATGACGCACTATTGGCGGAGATGGGCGTCACTCGCATGATGGAGTTTGGCGAACGCGGCTATGCATGGGCCGCAGCAATGGACAAACCAATGCTCTGCATCATGAAGCCCTACAATGGTCAACGGGCTACGGTCGGTAATGGCGTAATGGTCGGCATTGCTGCCGATTCGCGTGACCAAGTCGACCGAATCTATAAGAAGGCTCTTGAACTTGGGGGCTCGGATGAAGGCGCTCCTGGCTTGCGCGCTGAAGGTGGCGACGGCTTCTACGCGGCCTACTTCCGTGACTTGGACGGCAACAAACTCGACGTGTTCAGCTATAGCTGAGCTTAACGCTTGTAAAGCGAAGGTTGACGAAATTGAGGTCATAGATATGGCTAAGAAAAACATTGGTAATAGGTTCGACGCCTTTCTTGAAGAGGAAGGCGTGCTTGAAGACGTAACTGTGATAGCACGTGATTGAAGTCATACTCAAACGATTTGACAAGCCGGACGAAGTCACGCACTTCAGTAATGGCATCTTTGAGACCGTAACCCTCGGCGGAATGACGATTGGGCGGGCTACTTACCGACCAGGGTGGATATGGTCCAAGGACGTTGGCCCGGGTATCGGTCAGGCCTACTGTAACGTCGAACACATCGGCCTCGTGGTTTCGGGATGCGCGACTGCAGCATTCGCCGACGGCCGGATCACTGAGATGAATCCGGGTGATGTTTTTTACATCCCGCCTGAGCCGCACGATAGTTGGGTCGTAGGCGATGAACCATACGTATCCTTGCACTTCTTGGGTGCTGGGAAGTATGCGAAATGATCTGCCTTAAAAATCGCTGCTCGAGCCAACGGAATTGGCGTAGCGTTGTACGCCCACCTCAGGAATGGAAGCGTCCTGGTTAAAGAAGGCGAAACTTTGGTTGTTGGTCAGCGAATTGGAAGTGTAGGGAATTCCGGCAATACCACAATGCCGCACCTGCACTTTCACGTCTCAAACCACGCTGACCTGAGCAGCTCGCATGGCATCCCGGTATCCTTGCGCTCGTATGCGGTCGCCAACAGGCCCTCACATCAGGACGCCTGCAATGGTGTGCCAGGGATCATGGAGCGTTTGTTGCGAATGTGGAAAATCAGATTCCAGGCGCTGAAATCTAACTATGCAAGGGGAGTCATCGTCATGTCGGATTACGAACTAGCGCAGCTCAACATCGCAAAGCTGATCGAGCCGATTGAGTCGCCTCGACTGACAGATTTCGTAGCGAACCTGGAGCGGATCAATGCTCTCGCCGAGACTTCTCCCGGGTTTGTCTGGCGCCTGCAAACGGAAGAAGGAGACGCTACGGCGCTGCGTCCGTTCGGCGCCGATTACATCGTCAACCTTACTGTGTGGAAGGATATTGAGTCGCTGCACAGTTACGTTTATCGCACCGCTCATGTAGAAATCATGCGACGTCGGAAAGAGTGGTTCGAAAGAATGAAGGAAGCGTACATGGTCTTGTGGTGGGTTCGCGAAGGCGATATACCGACGATCGCGGAAGCCAGACTAAAGCTGCAGGCTCTTCAGACGAGCGGTCCGTCACCGGAGGCGTTCACCTTCAAGAGGCCTTTTCCGCCTCCGAGCGACGCAAACGCCGCGCTCGGGCCGTTCGATGCAGTATGCCCGGCGTGCTGAGAAAGTGAGGCTGGTCTGGACAATTCGCGATGAACGCATCACCCTACGACGCGGTGTACCTGACGTTTGACCGATCTCTCCTGTCGCTGCCGCACCGGCAGGTCGCCGTCAAACACAGACTATTGCATCGTTACATTGGACTTCCCCCGGTACGGTAGACATCTCCAAGCTATGATTCGAGCATGGGAGGAGGTCCATGAGCAACCAACGATTCACACCGGAATTCAAAGACGAAGCAAGGTGATTCGATGTTGATCAGAGAAGCCAAAGTAACGGACATTGCAAAGTTGCTAGTGTTGATGAAAGGGTTAGCGCGTTTCGAGCGATACATCGACGTGTTCGCCGTCACGGAAGAGAAACTTCTGGAGCAAGGATTCAGTCGCTCGCCCCCTGACTTCCATTGTTTCGTTGCCGAAGAAGCGGGAGAATTAGTCGGCATGGTCGTCTACTATTTCATCCCGTTCACCGCCATCGCCAAGCCAACGCTGTTCATCAAGGAACTGTTTGTGACGACAGAGGGAAGAGGCAAGGGCACGGGCAAGTCGTTGATGAAGGCGGTTGCCGAAGTTGCCGTGCGTAAGGGCTGTGGTGTGATCAAGTGGCAAGTTGCGCCGTGGAACAAGGACGGTATCAGGTTCTATGAACAGCTTGGCACCAAAGCTAATCGCGACTGGCTTGATTTCGCCATGTCTGCAGAAGCGGCGCGCGTGTTGGCAAGTTCCTAACTCCTGTATGCGCTGCTGTGGCTGTAGGGCTGTCCAGGATTTGATTGATCGTACCGGGCGCTCTGGCAATCTGGGCGTTCCGCATTGGCCTGGCGAAGAACGCGACCTGACAATGCGCCGGGCTTGCCAGCTTGCTGCACCTGGCGCAAGCCAGCCCAAGCCATAGGTAGCCGTTCATGGCCGCAGGGGATCCCATCCTTCTTGTGTATGACAAGCAATGCCCGGCCTGTGACCTGTACTGCAACCTTGCCCGCATCCGTGCGGATGTCGGCAACCTGAAGCTGGTCGATGCGCGCGATGGCGGGCCCGTGATGGAGGAGATCACCGGAGCCGGGCTCGACATAGACCAGGGCATGGTCCTGAAGGTCGGTACGCAACTCTATTATGGCGCTGACGCCATCCACGCACTGTCACTGATGAGCACGCGCACAGGTTTCTTCAATCGCCTTGCCTACTGGTGCTTCAGATCACAGCGCGCAGCGCGTCTTCTTTATCCCATGCTCAGAACGATGCGCAATCTATTGCTCAAGCTCCTCGGTAAGTCCAGGATCAATAACTTGCGGATCTCTGGCAATGATCTCTTCTGACCAGATGCCACGAGTCACAATTATGCGAGGCCTGATTACCACACTTTTCCTCCTGGTCGGACTGATCAACGTCACGCCAGTAATTGGCGTATTGGGGGCCGCCCAGCTTGAGACCCTGTACGGTCAGCCGTTTGCAGATCGAGGACTGTTGCTGTTGATGAGACATCGCGCTGTGTTGTTCGGACTTCTCGGCGCTCTGCTTATCCTCGCGGCATTCCGTCCGCCGCTGCGAACGGCCGCCACTGCGGCAGGACTTCTGAGCATGGCATCATTCTGTCTGTTGGCACTGCCACTCGAGGTCCATGACCAGACCGTGCAGCGCGTGTTCTGGATCGATATCATCGGGATACTGTTGCTGTTGTTCGCATGGTGGCTCTCCAAGAAGTTTGTGCCGGGTGACAGTTAAGGAATCATTGATCCAAGGAGAATTAATCATGCCCACAGGAACTGTCCGGTTTCATCGCGTACTCCGTGCAAAACCCGAGCGCGTCTACCGAGCATTTCTGGATGCTGACGCAATGGCCAAGTGGCTTCCACCATACGGATTCACTTGCAAGGTTCATCATATGGACGTCAGGGCAGGCGGCGCCTACAGAATGTCGTTTACCAACTTCACGACAGGAAATGGCCACTCCTTTGGTGGTGAGTATCGCGAACTTGTACCGTTTCAGAAGATTCGCTACACCGACAGCTTTGACGACCCGAACCTGCCCGGAGAAATGCTGACCACGATCACCCTGAAGCAGGTATCTTGCGGAACCGAACTCGGGATAGTGCAGGAAGGCTTGCCCGAGGTCATCCCGGTCGAGATGTGTTATCTCGGGTGGCAGGAATCGCTTGCACAACTTGCGAAGCTTGTTGAGCCCGAGATCCCGGACTGAAAATGAAGAAGTCCACGCCTGCCGCAAGCCCGGACGCGTACGTAGTCGCTCTCCGTGGCTGGCGCCGCGAATGCGTAGAAACCCTGCGGGCGGCTGTGCGTTCGGTATCTGTGCTGGAGGAGGTCGTGAAATGGGGGCATCTGGTCTACTTCGCCAACGGACCGGTCCTACTGATCCGCGCGGAGGAAGAGCGCGTCCTGTTCGGCTTCTGGCGCGGCCAACGTCTTGTCGCAATCGAGCCTCGCCTCAAGAAAGGCGGCAAGTACGAGATGGCGACACTGGAGTTGCGCGAGGGCATGACCATCAAACCGGCGACGGCGCGACGGCTGGTACAGGAAGCGGTCGCGCTCAACAAAACGGTCGGCGACCCGACTCTGGCAGCCAGGCCAGCCGCGAAACGACGTAAGAAAAGTGGCTGACATACTTCACGATCTTCCCGTCAAGGCACCGATAGACAGGGTGTTTGATGCCGTCAGCACACCGCAGGGACTGGACACATGGTGGTCGAAGCGCGCGGCGGGCACGCCCGGGGAAGGCGCGGAGTACAAGCTCTCTTTCGGATCGGGTTACGATTGGCGCGCGAAAGTGATCCGCTACGCCCCACCCCGGGAGTTCGAGCTGGAGATGGTGCAGGCCGACAGCGACTGGCTGAACAGCCGGATCAGTTTCCGCCTCCAGCCACGCGACAACGTCATCTGGCTGCGATTTTGCCACTCCGGATGGCCAGGTACAAACGAGCACTATCGAGTATCCTGCCAATGCTGGGCAATGTATCTCAGGATACTTCGGCGGTCCCTCGAGTACGGCGAAACGGTACCTTACGAGCAGCGGCTGGACGTGTAGCTGCGGTCCAGCCGCGATGGCATCGAGTGACAAAGCGCCATGTTGAAAACGTATCAGGGGAGTTGTCACTGCGGTACTGTCAGGTTCGAAGCAGACCTCGATCTCAGCGCCCCGACCTATCGTTGCAATTGCTCGATCTGCTCGAGAAACCGCTTCTGGCCTGCCATAGCGAAGCCCGATGCTTTTCGTCTCCTTTCAGGCGCCGATGTGCTGACCAGATACCTGTTCAACACCATGCGGAACGAACATTACTTCTGCAAAAATTGCGGGGTGCGGCCTTTCGGTATCGGCAATACTCCCGACGGACAGCGAATCTATGGCGTCAACCTGGGATGCCTGGAGGACGCCACGCCCGAAGAACTGGCGGCAGCCCCAATCGTGTACATCGACGGCAAACACGACCGACACACAGCACCTGCAATCACGAGCTACCTGTGAGAACTGACAAACCGCACGACAGATAACAATCGGGGGAGACAATGTGAGAAAACTTGCGCATCTGCTAATCGCCGTGGTCGCCCTCGAGCACCTGGCGTTCCTCGTGCTGGAGATGTTCCTCTGGACGACGCCCATCGGCATGAGAGTTTTTGCATTGACGCCGGAGTTCGCACAGCAATCCGCGGCACTGGCGGCCAACCAGGGTCTGTACAACGGCTTTCTTGCCGCCGGGCTCACCTGGAGCCTGGTGAAGAAAGGCGACGCATATTCGACAAAAGTCTTTTTCCTGGTCTGCGTGATCGTTGCCGGTGTATTCGGCGCGATCACTGCAAAGACCTCAATCCTGTACGTCCAAGCGGCGCCGGCACTCATTGCACTGGCACTACTCTGGCTCTCGCGCCGGCAAAGCGCGTGATGCGGGTTCTCGAACGATGATGCGCGCAATGGATCCGAATGCCACGGGAAACTTCGCTTATATCTGGCAGTACCAGATCGATTCATCGAAGCGCAGTGAGTTCGTCGCCGCATACAACTCCGAGGGCGCCTGGGTGCAGTTGTTCTCGCGCGACCGGAACTATTTCGGGACAGTGCTGCTGCATGACGCCAGCGACGACAACCGCTACGTCACCATCGATTACTGGTCGTCCCAGGATGCCCGGGATGCTTTTCGAAAAGTACACGCCGCGGATTTTGCAACGTTGGATCAGCGTTGCGCAGCGTATACTGTTGCCGAGGAATTTTTGGGCGATTTCACGGTTGCCGATCGGCACCCGACCTAGCAATACGTACGGAGCTTCTGCCGCCATGCCCAACCGGGGCTTGCATGACAAATCAAATTGACGTCACTTTTGAGGGTGACTACATCCGGGTCCTGTCGGACGGCGAGAAGAGCATCGATTTCGCCAGGCGCCTCTGGTCCGAGGTCTCGGCCCTTTGCAAAAAACACAACTGTTTCAAGGTCCTGGGTGTCGCCAATACGACCTTGCCGCTCGGGATCATGGACGCCTACGATCACGGCGAGCTGTTTCGCCAGCTCGACATCTCGTCGCAATACCGCATCGCGTGGATCGAGCAGAATGCGGAAGCCGGCGACAGCGTGCGTCTCGTCGAAACCGTGCTGTACAACCGGGGCGTCACGGTGCGCCTGTTCAGCAAAGTTGCCGATGCAAAGCGCTGGCTGCTCCGCGACGAAATGCCCGACGACCGCTCTGCTGACTGATCAGTCGTCCCCGGCGGTGGCCCGGAAATCCACGCCGAGAGAACGGAGCTTCCGATAGAGGTGCGTGCGCTCCATGCCGACACGTTTGGCGAGCTTTCCGACCTTGCCGTCGCAAAGTTGCAGCTGTTGTTGCAGATACGCCCGTTCGAACTGTTCCCGCGCTTCACGCAGCGGCAGTGACAGCAAGTCCTGTTTCACCAGCGGTTCCATCGTTACTGTTGCGCGGCCGATCTCTGCTTCCACCTCTTCGAGTTTTATTTCCTCGCCTTTGCCGGTCAACATCAGTCGCCTGACCAGGTTCTTCAGCTCACGAACGTTGTCCGGCCAAGGATAGTTCCTGAGCCGGTTCTGTGCTGCTATACCGAATCGCCTGAATGGCAATCCTTCGGAATCCACCAGCTTGTCGACGTAGTAGTTGAGTAGCTCCGGGACATCTTCCGTATACTCGCGGAGCGGCGGAACCCTGGCCATCAGGACATTGAGGTTCGACACCAGCTCGCGCCGCAGCTTGCCACTTTCGATCATGCGCTCGTAATCACCGCTGACAGTAGCAACTACCCGTGCCTGGAAACGAACTTGCTCGTGCCCGCCACGGCGGACGAAGTAGCATTGCTCGAGTACGCTGATCAGGAGTTTCTGCGCCTGGTCGCAGAGATCGCCGAGTTCGTCGATGATCAGCGTGCCGTTCCTTGCACGCTCGAGGTAACCGTTGTTGACGTTGCCGTCTTTTTCGCTGCCGAGCAGCAGCTCTTCGGCATTGCTGTCAGTGAGGGACGCAGCGACCAGGTGCACTGCCGGTGCATCGGCGCGATGACTGAGTGCATGTATGTACCGCGCGAACGCACTGCGGCCACTGCCGACTTCGCCAACCAGCAGTACCGGCGAATCGTGCCCGGCGAACTGCTGAACTTTCTCGCGCAATGCCTGCATCATCCGGCTACGCCCGACCGGCGCTATCAACAGCTGTGCGGTGCTTCGCGCCGATCCCGATTGCTTTCGCGCTGCATCGAGTGCGCGCTCGACGGTACGTAACAGCTTCGCAAGGGACAATGGCTTCTCGACAAAGTCGAAAGCACCGAGGCGCGTTGCTTCCACCGCAGAATCGACGGTGCCATGCCCGGACATCATCACCACAGGGCAATCGAGCAAGCCCTGATCCGACCATTCGCGCAGCAAACTGATGCCATCCATGTCGGGCATCCAGATATCCAGCAGGACCAGGTCCTGACGTACCGAAGCCTTCGCCGTTCGCGCGGCAGCCGCGTTCGCAGCGACTGTCACTTTATAACCTTCCTCCGAAAGGATCTCGTCTATGAGAGCCCGAATATCCGCCTCGTCGTCGACAACCAATACATTGGCTGTGCTCATGCTCGCTCCCTCCGTTTCTCCGCGCGGCCTGGCAACGTCGCTGCCATCGTTTCACGCGCAACTTCGTCGACCGGCAACAGTATGCGAATGGTCGCGCCACCCTGCTCGCGATTCTCCGCTTCGATTGTGCCGGCGTGTTCTTCAACCAGCTTTTTGACTATGGCCAGACCGAGGCCCGTGCCTTTCGGTTTGGTTGTGACATACGGATCGAAAACCTGGCTAACTGAGCCCGTCTGAAACCCGGGCCCGTTGTCCGATACGACCAGTTCAATGACCTTGATCCCCTGCACTTCAGCCGCGCAGATACCGACATCGATACGGCCGCTGCTGCGGTTCTCCAGCGCTTCGACCGAGTTGCGGATCAGGTTATGCAGTATCTGTCTGACACGGCCGACATCAGCTTCGATCTTTTGCAGGTTCGGCTCGGCATTCAACACTATCCTGATGCCGCTTTCCTGTGCGCGGTACAGATCGACGACCTCGTGCACCAGTTTCTCAATATCGAACTCGCTGATATCCATGTCGGGAGCACGCGCGTAATCGCTGAATGCGTTCACCATTTCCTTCATCGACTCGACCTGCTGAACGATCGTGTGCGTGGCCCGGTCCAGCACCTGTGCTTCCTCCTCGGACATCGTGTGCAGGTACTTCCGTCGCAGCCGCTCCGCTGACAACTGGATCGGTGTAAGCGGATTCTTGATTTCGTGTGCCAGTCGTCGCGCGACTTCGCCCCAGGCAGCGTCGCGTTGCGCCTGCAGCAAAGCAGTGATGTCATCGAAAACGACTACGAAACCGGCGTTGTGGTCTTCGTCCCGCGGCAACGTCGTGCAGGCGCAGGTGAGTACTCGCCGGCCAACTTCGCCGCGCAGCACGATCTGCTCGCGCCAGTCGGTCTCGCCGCGGTTCAGGTGAACCCGGGCGACGTCGACAAACTGCTCGAGCAGCGGTTGGCCGACCGCCACATCGACCAGCGATTCGCCGATGCGGTTTTCCAGGTCGACATTGAGGATCGCGCCGGAGGCCTGGTTCGCGTGCCGGATGCGCAGATCGGACTCGAGCGCGACCACGCCTGTGGACAGCCGCGCGAGTATCACTTCGAGATTGGCGCGCTCGGATTCGACCAGTGCCTGGCTCAACGCTGCCTGGCGCCTCGCCGCCGACAACCGCTGCGTCATGTCGTTGAACGAACTGATCAGAAAGCCGATCTCGTCCTTGGACGAGGCGTGTACCCGGGTATCGAAATTGCCTTCCGCCACCGCGCGCGTGCCCGCCACCAGGTCCTGGATCGGAGACATCAGCCGCCGCGACAGGACCAAGGCGCCATAGATCGAGGCCAACAGGGAAACCATCAGGACCACCGTGAGGGTTAGCGAATAGATGCGTTTCAGTGGATCGCGCAAGTACACAGCCCGCTTGTAGTCGCTGTAGGAGGTGTCCACATTGCCGGCCATCCTGCCGATGCGCTCAGGCACCGGAAAATGTGCCTGCAGCACTCCGGAAAGCTCCTGGCTGATTGCGCTGCGAAATGGCAACGCAGTGCGTATCTCGTATACCCCGTCTTCCAGGTCATCTAGGCTGACAAAGGGCCGGTTCTGCCCGACCTGCAGCACGACCTCGTCCGACAACAGTTTCGGAATCCCTGCCGTGGAGAGTCCGGAACTGGTCGCAATGATCTGGCTGTTGGTGCCATATAGCGTAATCTCACTGGCACCGCTCTCCCGCCGCAGCAGGCTGAGTTCAAATACAAGCTGTCTCGGCGCAACCTGCCGCAGGCGATTGTTGATTCTGACCGTCGTTTCCAAATGATCGCGCATCAACATCTCGAGCGATGCCCTGCTCAGCGCCAATGCATCGTCGAGCCCTGCCTCAACCTCGATGTTGAACCACGAATCAATGCCGCGATTGATGAACTGCATCGAGAAATAGAACACGACCAGCAGCGGCAGCACCGCAAGGCCGACGAACATGCCCACCATGCGTGCCTTGAGCCGGGATCCGGGCACACGATCACGGTAATCGCGCACCAGTTTCGCCAGATTGCCCACCGTCAGCGCGAATAGCACCAGCACGCCACCGATGTTTATCATCAGCATCGTGATATGCAGGCGGTCGAACTCTTCGGTGTTCTGCGACGTCTGGCTGAGCAGGAAAAGCGCAACGAGCGCCGAGCCGGCGCCCATCGTGGCGATCGTGCCGTAAACCAGGCGTTTTATCTGTCGAGGTACCATTCGAACCAGTCGCTTTTCAGTTGCCACTCATCGCGCCAGAAGAAAATTATTCGTAGCGGCGCCGGGTATTGTTGCGTGCTTAGCGCGGACCTCAGCCGGATCCTGTACCTGCTGTCCGACGAGAGTACGGAATCGTCGATTACCGGAAGGCCCTGGATGCGGCCGAGGTTGTTGAGCGCCGAGTAAAGTGTCGCGTACGAATCGAGGATTCCGCTGTTCACGTTGCGCACGATGTAACGCTGGCTGAGCGGCCGGTACTCGAGTTCATACTGCCACACGAGTTCTGCTTCCACAGCATCCGGAATGAATCGCCGCACGCGAATTACATCGAGGTTCAGTTCGATGCGCAGAGCGACCCCGCTGTTCAATGCGTCGAGCGCATCATCGCTTAGCACCAGTTGCAGACGCGCCTCGAGCTGGTGCACACCGTCGACCAGCGATGTCGAGGCCGAACGGATATCGAAATAGCCCTCGCGGCCCGGCGCATCCTGCGCCACCAGCGGAGCGAACGCGAAGATGCCGAGCAGGCAGGCGACAATTGTCCGTGGTCCAGTCATCTTGAATCAGTCATTCCCGGGTCTTTGTCGAGACAGGCGTAGTAGAAGCCGTCCAGCCCCGCGCTCCCGGGCAGCACCTGGAAGCCCAATACCTTTCGACGCATTAGATCGCGGATGTTGTAATTTGGCAACACAGGGTTTTCGACCGCATCGGGGTGATGAGCGAGGAAATCCTGTACGACCGAATCGTTCTCTTCCTGCAAAACCGAACAAGTTACGTACAGCAAGCGGCCAGCCGGTGCGAGCAGCGGCCACAGGGCCGCCAGCAGGCGCCGTTGCTGACTTGCCAGGCCAGGGATATCGCCAGGCCGGCGCAGCAGTCGGATGTCCGGGTGGCGACGGATCACACCGGTTGCCGAGCACGGGGCATCGACCAGGATGCGATCGTAGGCCTGCCCATCCCACCAGGCTTGCGGATTTGATGCATCCGCGCAGACAACGGTTGCACGGAGCCTCAGTCGCCGCAGGTTGTCGCTGAGGTCGCGCAGCCTTTCCTCGTCCGGATCGATAGCCGTCACTGTCGCCCCCTCGGCGGCGAGCTCGAGCAGATGCCCGGTTTTTCCCCCGGGGGCCGCGCAGGCATCCAGTATGCGACGGCCGCCGTCGGCCAGCAGCCACGGTGCCGCGATCTGCGCGGCGGCGTCCTGCACCGATACGCGGCCATCGAGAAATCCGGGCAGCTCCGCTACCTCGACGGGACGGTCGAGCCGCAATGCCTGCCCGAAGCCCGGCAGGGTCGTTGCGGCCGGAAGACTCTCCGCGAGCTGCATGAGCCCGGCGTAGTCCTCCGCCGTGGTCTGCCGGGGATTGACCCGCAACCACATCGGCGCCCGGTCGTTGTTTGCCCCGGCGATTGTGCGCCAGTCGCCCGGCCAGTCCTTTCTGAGCGCGTCGATCAACCACTGCGGATGATTGAGGGCTGCTTCTTCGTTGGACGAGATGTCGGGATTTTTCCGTCGAAAGTTTCGCAACACGGCGTTGATCAGGCCGGCGTAGGCCGGGCGTCGCAATACGCGAGCCGCCTCCACCGTCATGGAAACTGCCGCATGGTCGGGCACCCGTGTGTCAGTCAGTTGAAAAAGACCGATTGCGAGCAACGACTCGATGATGCGATCTCGCGATTTGAGTGGACGATCGAGTAGTGCAGCCAGATGCGCGCGCAGCCGCCAGTGATGCCGGATCGTGCCGTAGCACAGCATGCGAAGCAGTGGCATCTCGCTTTCGGCCACCTGCACCTCGCCGAGCGCAACGTCGAGATTGCGGCCGTCGCGCACCACGCGCTCGACCACGGTCGCGGCACTGGCGCGGAGTTTCGCCCCTTTGCTTGCATCCGACATGCTGTATCAGAGCAACTGTTTGCCGGGTAGGTTCAGGTGCGCGGCGAGTTCATCACCACGAACACGCCGCCCGCCCGCACGCTGCACTTCCGTCAGGCGCAGGGCGCCATGACTGCAGGCCACTTCCATGCCGTCCCTGCCCGAAGCGATCACCGTGCCCGGCGCGGCGTCTGTCGACTCGACCGGTTTCGCCGCCCAGCACTTGATGCGCTCATTGCCGAACGCAAACCATGCTCCCGGCTGCGGACTGTAGGCGCGAACCTTGCGCGCATTGACATCTGCCGGCTTGCGCCAGTCGAGCATGGCGTCTTGCGTGCGAATCTTGCCCGCGATGGTTACGAGATCCGGATCCTGCGGCACTGCTTTGCAGGTCTGCTGAAGTATTGCCGGCAACATCCTGACCAGGAGTTCGCCGCCGAGGACGGCCAGACGCTGTTGCAGGGAGCCCGCAGTTTCTTCAGGCACGATCGCTAATGATGCGGCGGCAAGGACCGGCCCGCTGTCGAGTCCGGCCTGCATCTGCATGAGGCTCACGCCGGTGTGTGTATCGCCGGCCAGTATCGCTGCCTGGATCGGCGATGCGCCTCGCCAGCGGGGCAGCAATGAAGCGTGCACGTTGATGCAACCGCAACGCGGTATATCAAGCACGGCCTGCGGCAAAAGCAAGCCGTACGCCGCAACGATGATGACATCGGGTTGCTCCGATGCCAGCCTGGAAACTGCGGCGCTGTCTTTGAGCGTCGCCGGTTGCCAAACCGGAATGTTCCGCTGCACAGCGAACTTCTTCACCGCGCTTGCCGCGAGCTGTTTGCCACGGCCGGCGGGGCGGTCCGGCTGCGTCAGTGCGAGCGACGGAGTGCGGCCGGCCGCGACCAATGCCCGCAGCGACTCGCGCGCGAACTCCGGCGTGCCGGCAAACAGGATCTTCATCGCAGCAATGCAGTGGCGGCGATCAGAGTACCGCTGCAGACGTCGATTGTTCGCGGCGGTCCTTGACCAGGCGCTTGCGGATGCGCTGGCGCTTCGCTTCCGATAGGTAGTCGACGAACAGTCGGCCCTCGAGATGATCCATCTCGTGCTGCACGCAAACGGCGAGCAGGCCCTCCATGTCGCGTTCCACCGGCTGCCCGTTGCGGTCCAGGTAGCGCACCCGGATATGCCCGGCGCGTTCCACTTCGTCGAAGTAGCCCGGTACCGACAGGCACCCTTCCTCGGTCACGGCCACGCCGTCCTTCTGCAGTATCTCCGGGTTGATCAACACATGCGGGTCGGTTTTGTCGGTGGAAACGTCGACCACCAGCAGGCGCTGGTGTACGTCGACCTGGGTTGCCGCAAGCCCGATGCCGGGAGCCGCGTACATGGTTTCGAACATGTCGTCGGCGAGCTGGCGCAGCCGATCGTCAACGACCTCAACCGCGGCCGCCCGGGTGCGGAGCCTGGGGTCGGGAAATTCCAAAATTCTCAGTTTTGCCATATTTTGCCCGGTGAAAACTCGTGTAAGTTCCTACAAACTCGACCTAAATAATTGACTTAATTGAATAAGATGTCAGACAATGCGGCCTGGAAAACGGGCCAATCGGTCCCTGCAGGCGCGGAATTGTGACGCGTTTGGCAGCCCGCCCGGCGTCGACACGACATATTATAGCAACGCCTGCCACCCGGCAGCCTTGGATCATTGTGATGGAGCAACCGTCAATCATGTTTTCCCGCAAAAATTGCTTATCAGTCGGTCGGCAACTGGCTGTTATCGGTCTGGCCGCAGCACTGGCCGGTTGCTCACTCAACCCTTTCAACGATGATGAGGAAATTCCGGCTCCGGCCGTAAGCCGAAGCGTACCATCGGGCGGAAGTGCGAGTTCCATGGATCCGGGCGCGTCGACCGCGCCGGTTGCGATGAGCAACCAACCCGTGTTGGTGCAGGAGAGCCGATCCGTACCGCTCGCCGACAATCATCCGGACGAATACGTAGTGCGGGTTGGGGACACACTCTGGGATATCGCCGCGACGTTCCTCAAGGATCCGTGGTACTGGCCGGAAGTGTGGTACATCAATCCGCAGGTCGAGAATCCTCACCTTATATATCCGGGTGATGTTCTCGCGCTGGTCACCATCGACGGCGAACAGCGCATCACCAACATACGTGCATCGACCTATCGATTGTCGCCGCAGGCTCGCATCACGCCGCTGACCGAAGCGATCACCAGCATTCCGTACGAGCAGATCGCGGCGTTCCTCTCAAAGGGCATGGTGCTCGAGAAAGACCAGATATCCGCACTTCCTTATATTCTGTCGGTTCGCGGCGACCACTTGCTCGGTGCTGCCGGCAATGAAATCTACGTGCGCGGCGGAAGAGCAGCACCGACCGGTACCCGTTACAGCGTCGTCAAGATCGGCGATGAACTCACGGACCCGGACGATGGCAAAGTCCTGGGCTACTCCGGAATTTATGTCGGCGAGGGCTCGCTGTCACGCGGGGGAGATCCGGCAACGGTGGCGCTGCACGACACAAACCGTGAAGCCAATGCGGGCGACCGCCTGCTCCCCGAGTCGGTTGACATACCACTCAATTTCTTCCCGAAAGCGCCGGACAGCCAGATCGACGGCAGGATTATTTCCGTGGTCGACGGTGTTGCGCTGATCGGCCAGTACCAGGTCGTAGTGATGAATCGCGGCGCGCGAGACGGCCTTGCCCCCGGCGACATCCTTAGCGTTTTCCAGGCCGGCGAGGAAGTGCGCGACCGTTTTGCGGGTGGTGGGCTGATGGGCAGTATCTCGATGTTTGGCGGGGAAAAGGTCAAGTTGCCCGACGAACAAGCCGGTACCATCATGGTATTCAAGGTGTATGACCGTATCGGTTATGGACTGGTGGTCCGGGCAACCAGCGATATTCATATACTCGACGCGGTTCGCAACCCGAACTGAAAAGGGCTCTCGTAAAAGCGGCGCTCTCGGTGCGGGAGCGCCGCTTTTTTTGCGGCTGAAAATCTGGCTGCCTCAGGCTGATGCAGTGGAGACCTTTCGTTGAATGACACGGACAGGGCGTGGCTGGTCCTCAGCATGGCGACCTTGCGCGGCGATGAACTGGCGCTGCTGCTGCAAGAGCACGGCAACGCCGCAACTATAGTTGCAGCCAGTCGCAATGCCCTGCCGGAGGCCGCGCGCGATGCGATTCTGCGGCCGGATGAGACGCGTATCAGTGCGGTCCGCGAATGGCTCCGTGCGGAAACGCATTACCTTGTTCACCCGGAATCACCCGATTATCCGGAGCTCATGCGGCAGATTCCTGGCGCACCCACTCTTTTATACGTCGCAGGGAATTGCGGCGCATTGAACCTTCCGGCTCTCGCGATCGTGGGCAGCCGCAACCCCACGCGAGGTGGTGCGCAAAATGCCTATGAGTTTGCAAAGTACCTTGGAGGCTGCGGTTTCTGCATCGTCAGTGGTCTTGCGCAGGGTATCGATACCGCCGCACACAGTGGCGCGCTGGAGGCCAATGCCATGACGATTGCAGTGCTCGGCAACGGCATAGACCGCGTATACCCGGCAGCGAACCGGGAACTGGCTCACCGGATCGCCGCGCACGGCGCACTCATTTCCGAGTACCCGCTTGGCGGCCCGCCGCTCAAGGAACATTTCCCGCAGCGCAACCGCCTGATCAGCGCGTTGGCGCTCGGCACGCTGGTGGTCGAGGCTGCGCGCCAGAGTGGTTCCCTGATCACCGCCCGGCTTGCATCGGAACAGGGCCGTGAAGTGTTCGCAATTCCGGGCTCTATTCACAACCCGATGTCGCGTGGTTGTCATAAGCTGATACGGCAGGGCGCAAAACTTGTGGAAAGCGCTGAGGATATTGTCAATGAGCTCGGGTCGCTGGCCGGACACCTTATGCAAAATGCCGAGTCGGAGATTACGCCAGCGATTCCTGCAGCGGTCGATCCCGAGTATCAAGCGTTGCTTGATGTTCTGGGTTACGATCCCGCAACCGCCGATGAACTGGCACAACGGTCCGGATTGACGATCGCGCAGGTTTCCTCCATGCTTCTGATCCTGGAGCTTGAGGGAAAAATCGAAACCCAATCCGGCGGCCGATACTCACAGCTCAGGAAGGATGACTGAGGAGAAGCTCCAGGCATGAAAGAAAATGTACTCGACGTTCTGATGTATCTGTTCGAGACCTACATCGACGCTGAGGAAGAGCCGGAGCCCGATCAGAAAGTCTTGCGTGACGAGCTTGCGCGTGCCGGCTTTGGCGATCTCGAAATCGATCGCGCGCTCGACTGGCTCGATGGCCTGACGGAGCATCACAAAGCCCGGCCTCACAGCACACAAACCGTACACGGCACACGGATCTACAACGATATCGAACAGGGCCGTCTGGATGTCGCCTGCCGCGGTTTCATCACGTATCTCGAACAGATCGGAATTCTCTCGCCGTTGCAGCGCGAAATCCTCATCGACCGCCTGCTTGCCCTCGATACACCCGACATCGATGTCGAACAGGTAAAGTGGGTCGTTTTGATGGTGCTCTTCAGCCAGCCGGGGCAGGAGCAGGCCTACGCACGCATGGAAGATCTGGTTTTTGACGAGGACGCAAGCGCAATCCACTGAGTGAAAATTTCCTCAGCCCCGATTCATCGATTGTAGTAATTTGCTTGACATGCTGTTGACGAGCATGTAATTCAACCGCGGCCCAGAACGCGGTTTTGCGTTTCTGGTGGCAGACAAGTACTCAGGAACAGCTCGAGTCAATGGCAAAAAATCTCGTCATAGTTGAATCGCCCGCGAAAGCGAAAACCATCAGCAAGTATCTTGGCGATGACTTCGACGTCATGGCGTCGTACGGCCATGTGCGTGACCTGGTGCCGAAGGAAGGCGCAGTCGACCCGGACGACGGATTCGCGATGAAATACCAGATCATCGAGCGAAACGAGAAACATGTTAATGCGATTGTTCGGGCGCTGAAAAAATCCGAGGCACTGTACTTGGCTACGGACCCGGACCGGGAGGGGGAGGCAATTTCCTGGCACCTGACTGAGTTGCTCAGGGAAAAAAAGGCGTTGAATGGAAAACCCGTGCACCGCGTGGTCTTCCACGAGATCACGAAAAACGCCATTCGTGAAGCGATCGACAACCCACGCAGCATTTCCAGCGATCTCGTCAGTGCCCAGCAGGCACGGCGCGCACTCGACTACCTGGTGGGATTCAACCTCTCGCCCTTGCTCTGGAAGAAAGTACAACGTGGTCTGTCGGCCGGCCGAGTCCAAAGTCCGGCACTGCGCATGATTGTCGAACGCGAACTCGAGATCGAGGCATTCGAGGCGCGAGAGTACTGGTCGATAGAAGCTGACGTCAGCAAGAACGGCCAGCCTTTCGTTTCCCGCCTGGTCCGTTATCGCGGCGACAAAGTCGAGCAGTTCAGTTTCGGCAATGAAGCTGCGGCCCGCGAGGTCGAGAGAACCGTGCTCGCAGCTGCCAATGGCGAGCTGACCGCAGTCAGCGTCGACAAGAAGCAACGCAAGCGGAACCCGGCGGCGCCGTTTACGACGTCGACGCTGCAACAGGAGGCCTCACGCAAGCTCGGGTTCAACACGCAGCGGACGATGCGCGTCGCACAAAAACTCTATGAGGGCATCGAGCTGCCCGGTGAGGACAATGTCGGGCTCATCAGCTACATGCGCACGGATTCGGTAACGCTGGCCAGCATAGCGGTCCAAGAAATTCGTGAAGTCATTGCCGAACGGTACGGCGCGGCGAGCCTCCCGGAGGAAGTGCCTCAGTTCAAGAACAAATCCAAAAATGCACAGGAGGCCCACGAGGCCATTCGCCCTACGTCGGCTGCGCGCACGCCGGAATCCCTGACCGGAAAGCTCGACAGCGATCAGCACAAGCTGTACACGCTGATCTGGCAGCGAACCATGGCCTGCCAGATGGTGCCGGCTGTATTCGATACGGTAACTGCAGAGCTCGCCGCGGGCCCCGATTCGGAGACTGGTCACCGTTTTCGCGCCAACGGTTCGATCCTTGTCGAGCCGGGGTTCATGGCGGTGTACCAGGAAGGCAGGGACGATAACGAGGATGAAGACAGCGACCGCCTGCTGCCGGAGATCAGCGAGGGCGATGTCATCAAGCTGGTCCTGCTGCGCCCAGAGCAGCACTTCACCGAACCACCGCCGCGATTTACTGAAGCAAGCCTGGTCAAGACACTGGAAGAGTACGGCATCGGCCGGCCATCTACCTACGCGAACATCATTGCCACGCTGAAGGCTCGCGAATACGTCGATATGGATGGCAAGCGCTTCACTCCGACAGATATCGGTCGCATCGTGAACGGATTCCTGACGGAACATTTCCCGCAGTACGTGGACTACGATTTCACGGCGCGCATGGAGGACGACCTCGACGCCGTATCGCTGGGAGAGAAAGAACTCATTCCGCTTCTCGAGCGCTTCTGGAAACCCTTCTCGAAACTGGTCAACGACAAAGAGCAGAGCGTGACCCGCGAACAAGTCGCGCAGGCGCGCGACCTCGGCACAGATCCGAAAAGTGGCAAGCCTGTCACCGTCCGCATGGGCCGTTATGGACCGTTCGTGCAGATCGGCACAAAGGATGACGAAGAGAAACCGAAGTTCGCGGGACTCCGGCCCGGGCAGAAGATGAATGACATCTCGCTCGCCGATGCGCTCGAACTTTTCAAGTTGCCGAGAAACCTCGGCGTCACCGAAGATGGCCATGCAGTATCAGCGAGCGTTGGGCGATTCGGGCCCTATATTCGCTACGGCGACAAGTACGTGTCCATTCGCGGCGACGATGATCCGTACACGATTGAACTGCCACGTGCGGTCGAACTGATCGAGGAAAAAAAGATTGCGGACGCAAACCGTATCATTCGGGATTTCGAAGCGGACAATATCCAGGTGCTGAACGGACGTTACGGGCCTTACATCACGGACAAGACCCGGAACGCGCGAGTGCCGAAAGATGTCGAGCCGAAGTCGCTGACTTTGGAGCAATGCAGGGAATTGCTGGCATCCGCTCCGGTTCGCGCAAAGCGGGGACAGAAGAAGAAGAAAGCTGTAACCAAGGACGCGCCCGAGGTGGCGGTAGATGCAAATAAGCCTGCCCGAAAGAAAGCGGCAAAGAAGAAAAAGGTGAAGAAAAAATCCGCTGCGAAAATCAAGGCGGGCTCGCCGGATCCCTGAGGCCGGCAACAGCCGATCATGATCCTGTCGATACCACTGCAACGTGCCGGACGCATCGTGCGCTCGGGCGGTGTCGTTGCGTATCCGACGGAAGGCGTCTTCGGCCTTGGCTGCCTGCCGGGAAACGAAAGTGCCGTGCTGCGCATACTCGACATCAAACAACGTGATCCGGCCATGGGCCTGATCCTGATCGCGGCGGATCCGGGCCAGCTTGCGGAATGGGTCGGCTCCGGCGTGCGCCTCAATGAACTGGCCTCGAGCGCCGAACACCCGGTGACCTGGATCGTGCCCGCTAATTCGTTCGTCCCGTTCCTCGTGCGCGGACAAAACGCGGGTATCGCGGTTCGGATCACCAGGCACCCTGTTGCCGCTGAACTGTGCCGTGCTGCGGCGTCCGCCCTGGTGTCGACGAGCGCCAACATCTCCGGGCGGGCACCTGCAAGAAATCCTTTCGTTCTGCGACGTGTATTCGGGCACTTGGTAGACTGCGTCGTGCCCGGACGTTGCGGACCTGCGAGCGGCGCTTCGGAAATTCGTGACTGGGATAGCGGCAGAATCATCAGACCGGCAAAGGCATGACGGCGCAAAAGCAAAGAATCGAACAGGTGAAACACTATCTCGCCGACCTGCAGGACCGCATTGTCGATGCGTTGCAACGGGCCGATGGCCGGGCGAGGTTTCGCATCGACGACTGGCAGCGACCCGGCGGCGGTGGTGGCAGGAGCCGTGTGCTATCGGGCGGTGCCGTGTTCGAACAGGCCGGCGTCGGTTTCTCGCACGTTTTCGGTGACAGCATGCCGCCATCCGCCACCAAAAGCCGGCCGGAACTCGCCGGTCGAGGTTTCCAGGCTATCGGCGTCTCGCTGGTCCTGCATCCGCTGAATCCGTATGTGCCAACCACTCACGCCAACTTCCGTTTCTTTTCCACCGATGAGAATAGCGGCGATGCCGCGTGGTGGTTCGGCGGCGGTTTCGACCTGACGCCCTACTACGCGTTTCACGAAGACGTCGTGCACTGGCATCGCAAGGCGCGCGAGGTCTGTGCGCCATTCGGCGATGACTGGTATGGCAGGTACAAGAAGTGGTGCGACGAGTATTTCTACCTGAAACATCGCAATGAAACACGCGGTGTCGGCGGGCTGTTTTTCGATGACCTGAACGAGCCCGGATTCGATCGCTCTTTTGCTTTCGTCAAAGCCGCAGGCGACCAGTTCCTGCCGGCGTACCTGCCGATCGTCGAGGCGCGAAAGGATCACGCGTACGGCGTACGCGAACGCGAATTTCAGCTATACCGTCGTGGCCGCTACGTCGAGTTCAACCTCCTTTACGATCGTGGCACCCTGTTCGGCCTGCAGTCCGGTGGCCGCACCGAATCCATCCTGATGTCGCTGCCGCCTCGAGTGCGCTGGGAGTACGACTGGCACCCGGCGCCAGGTTCTGCCGAAGCGGTGCTTTACGACCAATACTTGCGGCCAAGGGACTGGCTCGCGAACGATTGACGGTGGTTAACTAGGCGACTGGGGAAGGCGACACGCGATCAGTCGACGGCGCGGCGGCGCTGACGGACCGAAGGTGGCGATACGGCTGTATACCCTTCGAGCGAGTTAAGACTTCCGAGTGAGAAGGGCATACTGCCGTAGCGCCGCCCCGCTGGTCGTAAGCCAGACTGGCTGCCGGCACCGGGATTGTGCTAAGTTCCTTTGAAAACCGGGGTTTACATCGGTTTCCTGAAGCGCAGCAGGAATAAGCGTCTGAGAGGCACGCTTATTGGTAACGAGCGATCGCACTTGATGGCTAAAGTGTCGGGTACAGGTATCTCCGTGACTTTCTTGAGAAGTTTACTTTTTGGCAGCCTGCTGGTCTGTGCCAGCGCGGGGTCCGCTCCGGCCCTGCGCGAGGGTGGCACGCTGACAGGGTTGCAACTTGCCGGCACCGAGGATCCGCAGCCGAAAGTGTTCATCGTGCAACTGCGCGGACCGGCCGCAGCGGAACATTTTGCGAGTGTCTCTCTGCCACAAAGCGGCAAGTTGCTCGGCAACAAGAAAAGAGCAACGCGTGCCTTCAGCAAACTCGATGCCGAAGTGCAGAGTTACGCGGCCACGCTCGCGGAGCAGCAGGACCGGGTGTTCTCAGGCATCGGTACGGGCGCGCAGAAGATTTACGGCTACCAGTACAGCCTGAACGGATTTGCTGCACGCATGTCGGCGGCGCAGGCGCACAAACTCGCGCAACAGGCCGACGTGCTGAAAGTCTGGGAGGATGAAGTCCGGCCGCTCGCTACCAATGACAGTGCCGTATTTCTCGGCCTGTTCGAGAACACGACCGGCCTTCGAGGTACGCCCGGCTTGAACGGCGAGGATATCGTCATCGGTGTCATCGACAGTGGCATCGCCCCGGAACACCCGGCACTGAGGGATACACGCACCGCCGATATGCCGAAACTGTGCAGATCGAGCTGGGCGGAGAACAGCCTCCTCGGCAAGTGGCTTTGCCGTCGCCACAAGAAGCAGCCCGACGTGCTGAACTTCGAACCGCCGGAGAACTGGACCGGAATCTGCGAGGCAGGCGAGCAATTCACGGAAGATAATTGCAACAACAAGCTCATCGGCGCGCGTTTCTTTGTCGATGGCGCAATGGCGACCGGGCCGATAGATGACGGCGAAATCTTTTCGCCGCGCGATGCCGACGGTCACGGTACACATACTGCAACGACCGCCGCCGGCAACAAGGTGAAGTCATCCATTTTCGGCACTTTCCTCGGCAACGCGGAGGGGATGGCGCCGAGAGCGAGAATTGCCGTTTACAAGGCCTGTTGGGTACGGCCTGGGGAAACGAAGGCCAGCTGCAATACCTCGGATCTTGCCTTCGCCATCGATGCAGCAGTTGCGGATGGCGTGGACATCATCAATTACTCCGTAGGCAGTTCGCTTACGACAGTGACTGCGCCGGATGACGTGGCGTTGATGGCGGCAACCAAGGCCGGCATTCTGACGGTCGTTGCTGCCGGCAACGAGGGACCCAATTATTCGACCATCGGTTCGCCCGCCGGTGGTCCGTGGGTCATCACGGCGGGTGCCTCCAGCCGGGACGGCCAGCATTCGCTCGAGGCGTTGCAAATCGATGCGCCGGCGGCCATCGCCGGCAAGTACGCGGTCAGGGAAGCGTCATTTACTCCGCTGTTGAAAGAGAACGATCCGATCGATGCGAAACTGGTACTCGTCGATGACGACGATGAGACTCTCGCAAACGGTGATCCCGGTACGACGTTCGACGCCTGTGAGCCACTCGTAAACGACAGTGATATTTCCGGAAACGTCGCTTTCATTCAGCGTGGTGGTTGCACTTTCGAAGCGAAGATCGTCAACGCCCAGAACGCAGGCGCGAAAGCCGTAGTGGTGTTCAGCATCGCCGGCGACCCGATCGTCATGACCGGAGTATCCGGACAGGCAGACATTCCGGCGCTCATGATCGGCCAGGCCGACGGCAACCTGATACTTGCCGAGATGACCGCTGACGTGGACGTCGAGGTCATACTGGACAAGGGGTTCTTCCTCAGCGTCACCGATACCGGCAATGTAATGGGCGCATTCTCGGCGCGCGGCCCCGCGCCGGTTCCGGACATCCTCAAACCGGACCTGACGGCACCTGGCATCAATATACTGGCCGGTTTCACGCCGCATGCCGCCAATTCGGTTCCCGACGAGAATTTTGCATTCCTCACCGGAACTTCAATGGCGACGCCCCATATTGCCGGAGTCGCAGCGCTGTTGCGCCAGTCACATCCGGACTGGAGTCCGGCAGCCATAAAATCGGCACTGATGACCACTGCAAGACAGGACGTCCGCCAGCAGGACGGCCGGACTGAGGCCAATCCTTTCGACTTCGGCAGCGGTCACATCGTGCCGAATGCGGCAAATGACCCAGGCCTCGTCTACGACATCAGCGATGACGAGTACGATGCGTTTGCCTGCGGCATCGATTCGCCGGCGATGGACCAGCAGCGCTGCGATGAACTCACCGGCGCCGGATTGTCCACTGCAGCCAGCGCCCTCAATCAGCCAAATATTGTTGCCTCACGCATGACGAGTTCGGTGACGATCTCACGTCGCGTGAGCAATGTGAGCGACGAATCTGAATCGTACTTTGCCGAAGTGATTGCGCCGAGCGGCATGACCGTGCAGGTGTCACCGGCCAGCCTCAATGTCGCCGCCGGCATGTCGGCAAGCTTCGAGGTGACAATTAGGTACGAGAGCGGGCCACTGGACCTGTGGCGCTTCGGCAGCCTGACCTGGACAAGCGACCGGCACTCGGTTCGCAGCGTAATTGCGGCGAGGCCAGTCTCGCTGACTGCACCGGTGGAAGTGAAGTCCGCCGGCGGCACTGGCAGCATCTCCTTCCCGGTTGCTTTCGGCTATGACGGCGCGTATTCGCCCGGCGTGCACGGTCTCGATCGTGCGTTTGTCACTTCCGGGTTCGTCGACAACGACCCGACCAAGACCTTCACATTCCGCGAGATCAACGGCGTCACTCTGCACCGGTTCACGGTACCTGCGAATCAGCTGTATCTGCGCTTCGCATTGTTCGATCAGTTGACGGATGGCAACGACGATCTCGACATGTACCTTTATTACTGCCCGGACAACATCCTGTGTTCGCGGATAGGCGAAAGCGGCGAAGCGACTTCCCGTGAGCAGATTGATGTACTCGTGCCGGGAGCGGGTACCTATCTCGTTTTCGTACACGGTTTCGAGACCGACCAGGTCGGCGGCGGGCCAGGCTCCAATTACCAGCTGCTGGCCTGGCAGATCGGCGTCAATGACAACGTGGGCAACATGACAGCAACCGGCCCTGCAGCCGTTACGTCAGGATCGACCCATGACGTCACCGTCAACTGGTCCGGCCTTGGAACAGACTCCATTTACATGGGAGCGATTTCGCACACTACTCCGCAGGGGCTGGTAGCGATTACACTGATAAGCATCCAGAACTGACCGCATTCATGGACCAGAAAGCACAGAGCCATTCGTGACAGTCAACCCTCAAAAGGACAGGGCCGTTTCATGGATCCTTGCAACGATCTGGTTTGGCGCGGTTCTGATCGTCATGATCCTTCGTGACGATGTTCCCGTATATCTCCTGGCAATCGGTACGCTGTTTTTCCTGATGCTCCTTCCTTCGATGAGGGAGCTCGTCCGTAACGTGGAGAATCATTTTGCCGGCAAGCGGGATGACAAATTCACGGATAGTGAAGATCCTGATGCGTAACGCATGAGCTGCGCCGGGCTGTGAGCACCGTCACGCGATTCTCCGGGATCCTGGCGCCGGTGGTAACGCCGTTCCGGCGCGACCTGAGTCCGGATGCGGAACGGCTGATCGATCATTGCCGCTGGTTGCTGTCGAAGAAAACCGGGCTCGCTGTTTTCGGCACTAATAGCGAAGGCAACTCCCTGTCGGTCGACGAAAAACTCGCGCTCCTCGACAGCCTGGTCGATGCTGGCATCGAGCCTGGACGTATGATGCCGGGCACCGGCTGCTGCGCCCTGACAGACACCGTGACACTCACCCGCTACGCAACGGAGCTCGGCTGCGGCGGTGTGCTGATGCTGCCGCCGTTCTATTACAAGAATGTCAGCGATGAAGGCTTGTTTGCCAGTTACTCGGAAGTCATCCAGCGCGTCGGCAGCAACAGTCTGCGCATCTACATTTATCACATTCCGCCCGTCGCCCAGGTCGGTGTGTCCGTCGACCTTGTAGAGCGCCTGATTCGGCACTACCCGCGAACCGTGATCGGGATCAAGGACAGCTCCGGCGACTGGAACAACACGCAGGCGCTGATCGAGCGCAAATGGGACGATTTTCGCGTGTTTGCGGGAAGCGAGATGTTTCTGCTGCAAACCTTGCGCGCCGGCGGCGCCGGCTGCATTTCAGCGACCGCCAATATCAACCCGGCCGCAATTCACCAGCTGTACGCCGGTTGGCAAGGCGCGACCGCCGACAGCCTGCAACAGGGCCTCAACGAATTCCGCCTGCTCCTGCAACGCTATCCCATGATCCCGGCGCTGAAAGCCGTGATTGCACGCTACACCCGCGAAACGGAATGGGGGACAGTACGTCCGCCGCTGGTCGAGCTCGGCAGTGATCAGTACCAGACACTCACTGACATGCTCGAGAAACGCGGATTCAGCATGCCCGGACGTTGTGACTGAGCATCAGTTACGCACCGCCAAGACAACGGTTCTCGATCTTCTCCTCGCGTTGCAACGGATCGTTGATGGTCCGGTAGAACTCGTCAATGTAATGGAGCGTATTGTCGCGCAATTTGCCCTGCATGATGTCGGGCAGCAGAGCGGACTCGATTTTCGCCCGGTGGGCATTGAAAGAGGCGATGGTCGCATCGAGCTGATCCAGATTCAGGCAACGCCCGCGATAGAGGCGTTGTCGCACGGAGCGAATGCCGAGCTCCTCGGCCGGCATTGAATACCTGGTATTTATGATCCCGGCCTGGTCGAAATCGTAGGGAATGACCAGCCAGCCGGCATTGGTGTCCGGCGGTATGACGACCTTTCCATTGTGACAGCAGCCCTCTTCACCCGGGCCCTTGATCGTCGACCAGTCGGTATTGGCGATCAGGTACTGGAACAGCGCGTACAGGCTTGCATGAGCCGGATCGAGCTGCTCAGGATTGATGATGCTGACGTCGTGCTCCTTCATGCCCAAGCGGTCGGCAACTTCGTTGTCGGATTCGAGCAAGAAAGCAGGGGCAACCAGGTCCTTCTTCTTGCCCTCGGAATCCCGATAGGTGGCGTTGATGAGCCTGACGCGAAAGGACCTGTCCGTCAGGATGTTGAAAGCCCGGTAAATACCGTATTCCTGCAACAGGTAACGTTCATACGATTCGCTACTTCGGCAATGTGTCACGATCTTGACTTTCTTCTGTCCCGCGACCAGCGTGCCATCCTTTTCCTGGTCCTTGAAATTTGCCGACAGCGGCGGAAACTGGCAATGCTCCAGTCGTGATTTGCCGCGTGTCGTCATCGTCATGCCGACGCTGACGGCCATCCCTTTCTCATCCGTGTAATGCACGCTGCCTTCGACGACCGGCCTGCTCTCCGCCTTCCTGACAATCGTGGTGACCGGAAACTCGAGTACCAGGTCGAGTGGCGTATCGCTGGCAAACAACGGCAACTCATCGGCGGCACGAAGCGCCGGGGACAGCAACAGGAGAATGACGATGCGCGACATCATCATTCAGGTAATCCACGCTTTGGACTTTGCACTTCTCGAGTACCACACAAGGAATACGGCAATGATCGGCGCCACGCCGGGCAATATCAGTTCGCCCGGACCGAATACTTCAATCCCGCCGGCCATGATGAACAAGTGATACAGCTGGACCAGGAGGCCTGCCAGCGATGCGACGAAAGCCGCGACAGCCAGGGATTTGCGAAGCAACAGCAGGAGACTGCCGAGCGCCCCACCGAAAACCGCCACCGCGAATGCGCCGTCAGCCCATGCAGGCAACGAATCGTAGAACATGCGCTGTGCTTCCGGGAGCTCTGACAGAGCTTCCTCGGCCATGGTCATGTGCGTGACAAAAGCAAGCACACCCACCAGGTTCCAGACCAGCGCTACCCCGGAGATTACCCAGAACGAACGCGGAACAACGTTCTGTACGTTCTCGGACATGTGAGTCCCCTTGTGAGTGTTTTTATAACGGGATCTGCAGCAGCATAATCCGCCTGCGCCACGGTCTTTTCAATACTCTCACCGGCCAAGCCGGCCCGTCACCGGGCCAGTAACGCGCACTCCCGATGACGGAAGCAGGTCGTCAGGTGGTCATTGACCATGCCGGTTGCCTGCATGTGCGCATACATGATAGTGCTGCCGACGAACTTGAATCCGCGATCTTTCATGTCCTTGCTCATGGCGTCGGATTCCGGGGAAGTGGCCGGGACCTCCGACTGAAGCCTGTGCTTGTTCTGCCTCGGTCGGCCATCCACGAACCGCCAGATGTAGTTGCAAAAGCAGTCGAATTCCTCCTGGACCGCGAGAAATGACCGGGCGTTCACCACCGCTGCGTTCACCTTCAGTTTGTTCCGCACGATACCCGGATCCTGAAGAATCCGATCGACGCGTTTTTGCGTGAACCGGGCAACCCTGGCCGCATCGAAGTCTGCAAAATTCTTACGGTAACCAACCCGCTTGTTCAGGATCGTGGACCAGCTGAGTCCCGCCTGCGCACCCTCCAGAATCAGAAATTCGAATTGCTTGACGTCATCCCAGACCGGCACGCCCCACTCGGTGTCGTGATACTGGATGTATTGAAGGCTGGTCTCGCCAGCCCAGTCGCAACGTTTGGTTTTTTTGCTCATTGGTGAATTCCGGAAAAGGACGAATTGCTGAACCTGGCCGCAAAAGCGTAGCAGCAAGATGCCATTCTGACACCCTCCAAAAGCCCCTGATTCACCCTGTTTTGTGGCCCGGGCAAACAAAAAGCCCGCTGTTTCCAGCGGGCTTCGTGATCAGACCTCGCGAGGCGTCGTCAGCGTATCAAAGCGAACCGCCGCACTTGCCTTCACCGCACTTGCCCTCGGCGTCCTTGTCTTCCTTGTCGCCACCACAACTTCCTTCCGCATCCTTGTCTCCGCCACAGCTTCCTTCGGCGTCCTTGTCGTCTCCGCAGGTACCTTCGGCGTCCTTGTCTTCCTTGTCGCCACCGCACTGTCCTTCTGCTTTCTCCCCCTTGTCACCGCCGCAGGTGCCTTCTGCCTTCTCGCCTTTATCCCCACCGCAATTTCCCTCGCCGGCACCAAGCATGTAGCCGGCACTCAGGGAGGTCATGGCAAACGGACTGACGCCCGTATCCGCACTGGCGACGCCGCCAAAGCCGAAAGTACCAGCCAACGCCAGGCCAACGGCGACAGCAACCGGTTTTGCTACTTTGTTATCAGACATGTATTTCTCCTACCTCTGGTCATGATGCCCGAGCTGGGCAAAAAAAATTATCGATGCGTTTTCAGGTCTTCCAATGCACCGCGTTCACTACTCGTTCCTGGATACTCTCGAGCGGTTCGTCGCGCTCGCCGATCACCGCTATGCTGCCGTCGCCAACCGGCAAAATAACGCCCCGCACGCCTTCGCCTTCGATCGGAACCGCGGCCTCAATCTTCTCTTCGGCAAGCAACAGTATCGTCACGGGACCGCTCTCGCCCTGAATGACCAGGTGCGGAACAGTATGGCCGTTGATGATGCAGCTTGTTGCATAGGTAACGAGGCCGGGGCTCGAATCCATTTCCGCATTCGTGCCGATGACCCTGCCGAGTCGCTGCGCGGATACCGCCGTGCTCGTGACAAGCAGCGCCTGCGGCTCATGATCCAGGTGCGCAAGGATCTCCGCCTCCAGTGAGGGGTAGACGGTATCGCTGGTCAGCATCCGTATGCCGAGTACGGCGGCAATCGCCACACTCGCGGCAAGGCCTATCCACACCGGCGCCGACATCCTGCGAAGCGGAAACCGCGCGATATTGGAACCGCGGTCGACCGGCACAAGCTCCGGCAACCGGAGCTCGGGTACTTCGATTTCAAGCGCGCGCGTTATCAACTTTTCCAGCGACTGGATCTCGCGACGAAACGCCGTGCATTCGATGCACTGCGCGGCATGTTCCCCGGCGCCGGCAGACGATGCGTCCGGCTGTGCTGCCAATGCTTCCCTGTACTCTTCGCAATTCATGATTCTGTGCCGTGATTCCGGGTATCGTCCTGTGCGTTCCTGTCGAACACGCCCTTCAACCTGATGCGCGCCCGGTGCAACCGTGTCAGAACGGCGCCCTGGCGTATGTTCATCAATTCTGCAATCTCTTCGGTGCTGTGCCCCAGCATCACCTGCAGTACCAGTGGTTCCCTGTATTCGTCCTCGAGGCGGAAGATCGCTGCCCTCGCCTCGTCGAGATCCGAGTCGTCGGTCACCGCCAGCATTGCCGACTGCGCAGCCGTCAACTCGTCGATGTCGACGGTTTCGAGCCGCTTGCGCTCGAAGTGTCTTGCGTTCTCACGTCGCACGATGGTCAGCAGCCATTGTTTGGCGGCGGAGTCCTCGCGAAGCGAGTCCAGCGATTTCCAGGCCCTCAGCATCGCGTCCTGAACAACATCCTCTGCAACAGCCGGATCGCGGCTCAGCCAGGCTGCGTAGCGGTACATATCCCTGTGCATCACTGCCACCAGCCGATCAAATCGCTTCTTGCGCTCGATATGAGCGTTGCTGTTTTTCATTCGAGATGACCCTGCCCCCTGAGAATTTATTACCGCAACTGCCGATTTTGTGATTCAGACGTGGAAACCCTACCGAAAACCATGGAAAATCCAAGCGTTATGGCATGTTGACACACCTATGAGCGATCTGACCCGGTCAAGGTTCCCTCGAACTCGCCTGAGGCGTACGCGCCGCACGGACGCTTTGCGACGCCTTGTCGCCGAAAATGGCCTCGGGCCGGCTGATCTGATTTACCCGCTGTTCGTCAAGGATGGCAAGGGTGCTGCCGAGGCCGTGCCCTCTATGCCCGGCGTGGAACGCCGCAGCATCGAGGGGACAGTGCGGGAGGCCGCGGCTGCCCTGGAACTGGGTGTCCGCGCGATCGCCCTTTTCCCGGTGATCGACGCATCGCACAAGTCGGCCGATGGCAGCGCCTGCGCCGACCCGGAAGGACTTGTACAAAGAACCGTCAGGGCCATCCGTAAGGAAGCGCCGGATCTCGCGATCATCACGGACATCGCTCTCGATCCGTACACCACGCACGGGCAGGACGGGATCATCGACCGCGAGGGCTACGTGCTGAATGACGAGACCGTCACGATGCTGGTCAGTCAGGCTCTGTCGCACGCCGATGCCGGTGCTGATGTCCTCGCACCGTCCGACATGATGGATGGACGTATCGGCGCCATCCGCGATGCGCTCGAGGCCAAAGGACATCGCAACACCTTGATACTTGCCTATGCAGCCAAGTATGCGTCGTGCTTCTACGGACCGTTTCGTGACGCTGTCGGCTCTGCTGCGAGCCTCGGCAAGAGCGACAAGCGCAACTACCAGATGGATCTGGCCAACAGCGACGAAGCGCTTCGCGAGGTCGGCCTCGATATCGCCGAAGGTGCGGATATCGTCATGGTGAAGCCGGCGCTGCCGTACCTCGATGTCATTCGCCGTGTGCGAGACGAGTTTCGTGTGCCGACGTTTGCTTACCAGGTGAGCGGCGAGTATTCGATGATCAAGGCGGCAACGGCCAATGGCTGGCTCGAGGAACGCGATGCGGTACTCGAGACGCTGTTGTGCATAAAGCGCGCGGGCGCCAGCGCCATACTCAGTTATTTTTCAATGCAGGCGGCCCGATGGCTGAGGGACAGTGGCGAGCGTCATTGACCGTTACGGCGTTATGGGCTTCCCGGTATCGCACAGCCGGTCGCCTGTCATTCACCGGCTGTTTGCGCTGCAGACCAACCAGAACATCCAGTACGAACTGCTGCAGGTTGCCCCCGACAAGCTGGACACCGCTGTGGCCCAGTTTCAGCGCACCGGCGGCAAGGGCCTGAACATCACGGTGCCGCACAAGACCGAGGTGCTGCGCCTTGTCGACCAGCTGAGCGAGCGCGCACACATTGCCGGGGCGGTGAACACACTGCTATTCCAGGACAGTTCGGTTTTCGGTGACAACACCGACGGTATCGGCCTGATGCGCGACCTGGTCGGCAACCTCGGACTGAATCTGCGCGACAGTCACGTACTCATACTCGGCGCGGGCGGCGCAACGCGCGGTATCGTGGCGCCGTTGCTCGCAGCGAGGCCATCGTCCCTGACTATTGCGAACAGGACACTGTCAAAAGCACGCGATCTTGCCGAGCAGTTCGCATCGGCCGGCGCGGTAGCTGCGTGCCGTTTCCGGGAGATCCCGGAATCGACCCGCTATTCGCTGATCATCAATGCCACTTCCGCCGGTCTCACCGGAGAGGCGCCGCCGTATCCGGCTTCCGCGATCAGTGACGGCTGCGTCTGCTACGACCTTTCATATGGCCTGACTCCCACACCGTTCAGCCGCTGGGCGGCGAAACACGGCGCTGCGAAGTCGGTCATGGGGTGGGGCATGCTGGTGGAACAAGCTGCCGAATCCTTTCACCTGTGGCGAGGCATCAGGCCGAATACTGCGGATGTGCTGAAGCAGCTCTCGATCAGCGCATCGTAACGAGTTCTTCCGCGCTGGTCGGGTGGATCGCGACAGTGTCATCGAAGTCTTTCTTGGTTGCGCCCATTCTTATCGCAACGGCGAATCCCTGCAGCATCTCGTCGGCTCCTTCGCCGATCAGGTGACAGCCAACGATCCGTTCGCTGGCGCCGGTGGTTATGAGTTTCATCGATGTCCGGACTTTGTGTTCGCCGAGTGCATACAGCATCGATGTGAACCGTGACGTGTACACTTTTACCTCATCACCGAAATGCTGCCGTGCTTCTGTCTCCGTCAGGCCGACCGTGCCGATCGGCGGATGCGAGAAAATGACGGTCGGAATATTCCGATAGTCGAGATGCCGGTCCGGCATGCCACCGTAGAGGCGGTCGGCGAGCCGCCTGCCGGCGGCAATCGCAACCGGGGTCAGCGCTTCACGGCCGGTGACATCCCCCAGCGCAAAAATGTTCCGCACATTCGTGCGCTGAAAGTCATCGACATGGACAAAACCGTTTTCGTCCGTGCGAACACCTGATGCCGGCAAATCGAGCTGTCCTATGTTGGCGGCGCGTCCCACGGCCCAGACAATCGCATCGAAAGGACCGAATGTTCTGCCGTCCGCGGCGAAGAGCGACAGGCCGTCGCGATCCTTGCGCACGGAGTCCGGCACGACACCGGTCTCGAGCACGATACCGTCCTGCTGCATGACCTTGCGCAGTTCTTCCTGCAGCATGTTGTCGAAACTTCGCAGCACACTGTCCATGCGCACGAGCACCGTCGTCTCCGAGCCCAGCGCGTTGAATACACCCGCAAGCTCGACCGAAACGTAGCCGCTGCCGACCAGTGCGACACGCTGTGGTCTTTCCGGCAGTTGAAAGAATCCGTCCGAGGTGATGCCGTGCTCCGCTCCAGGGATCTGCGGCACGATGGGATAACCGCCGGTCGCAATGACAAAGTTGCCGGCGGTCAGTTTTTTGCCCGAGATCGAAACGGTATTGACGTCGACGAACTGCGCTTTACCCGGGATGAACGCGACGTTACGCTTTTCCAGGTTGCACTCGTATATGCCGTTCAGGCGTCGAATGTAAGCATCGCGTCGCAACTTGAGATCGGGCCAGCTGTGCCCGTCCAGCGACACATCGAATCCGAATGATTCAGCATGCCGTATGGCATGCGCATGGTACGCGCTGTACCACATGATCTTTTTCGGAACGCAACCAACATTGACGCAGGTGCCGCCGAGCGGCCCGGACTCGATGACCGCTGCACGTACGCCGTACTCCGCCGCACGCTGCGCGTGCGCAAGGCCGCCACTCCCGCCGCCGATGACGATCAGGTCGTAATCATTTCCCACCATGCTTTCCTTTTCCATAATCGGTCAGACCCGGCGTTTGCCAAGTCAGACGTTGTGATAACATCCGACCACTTGTGGAATCGTGAGCTTTATGACGAACCCCTTACTGGATACAACATCACTGCCCCGTTTCGGCGAAATCGAGGCGCATCACGTACTCCCGGCCATCCATCAGCTTATCGCAGAGCACCGCACAAAACTCGATGTCTTGCTCGACCATGCCGATGCGAAAGATTTTGATTCACTGGTCGTCCCGCTGGAGTCGATGAGCCATGAATTCAGCCGGGTGTGGTCACCGGTGTCACACTTGCAAAGCGTGCTCGGCGATCCCGAGTGGCGCGAGGTCTATGACACGGCCTTGCCCCTGATTACGGAACACGGCGCGGAGATTTCGCAGAATCAGCGACTGCAACAAGCATACCAGCGCATTGCGGACGAGTTGCCGGAAACAGCGCCCGCTGCAATAAAAATGCTGCTTGAGCAGGAACTCCGCGACTTTCGTCTGGCCGGTGTCGCTTTGCCGGACATCGACAAAGCGCGATATCGCGCGCTGCTGCAGGAACTCGCCTCGACCCAGGCGAAATTCGAGCACAATGTTCAGGACGCCGCCGACGACTGGTACTTTCACACCGAGGACCGGGCAATGCTGGCTGGCTTGCCGGAACATTCACTTGCGCAAGCAGGTGCCGACGCGCAGCGACGCGGTCTGCGGGGCTGGTGGTTGCCTCTCGATGCACCGACATATGTCGACGTAACGACGCACGCAGACAATCGCGAACTCCGGCAGACCTTTTACAAAGCCTGGTCGACGCGTGCATCCGATCAGGGCAAGTCCGACTGGGACAACAGTGACAACATCCGGAAAATCCTGGCGTTGCGATACGAGATCGCAAATCTGGTCGGTTTCGGCAATTACGCGGAATTATCGCTTGCGACGAAGATGGCAACGACCACACACGACGTCATCGATTTCCTGCTGCAGCTTGCCTCACGCACGAAGGAGGCCGCGCGCGCGGAACTCAAGAGAATTCAGGCCATGGCAGATCACCCTGTCGAAGCCTGGGATACCGCCTATTACCTGGAGAAACTGAAAGAGCAACAGTTCGTGATCTCGGAAGAAGCGCTGCGACAGTATTTCCCGGTAAACAGGGTCAAGGAGGGACTGTTCGACCTGGCCAGCCGGCTTTACGGTGTGACGCTGACGCGCAACAGGAATGTCACTGTGTGGCACGAATCCGTGTCCTACTTCGATGTTGCAGACGAATCCGGCGTGATCATCGGCGGTTTCTATACAGATCTGTTCGCACGAAGCGGCAAACGCAGCGGCGCATGGATCGACGAGTGCATCGCGCGCAAAAACCTGGCTGGTGAAAGTATCCTGCCGATCGGCTACCTGGTATGCAATTTCGCCCGTCCTGACGAGAACGGCGTGTCGCTGCTGACACACAATGACGTGTTGACGCTCTTTCACGAATTCGGCCACATGCTGCATCACCTGCTGACCAAGGTCGACTACCCCAGTCTTGCCGGCATCAACGGTGTGCCATGGGATGCGGTCGAGTTGCCGAGCCAGTTCATGGAAAACTTCGCCTGGTACTACGATGTCCTCGTGAAGTCCTCGGCGCACTACCGGACCGGGGAAGTATTACCCGAGGAAATGCACCGAAAGCTCGACCAAAGCCGGCACGTGGGTGCGGCGCTGTCCATGCTGCGGCAGATCGAGTTTGCGCTCTTCGATTTCCGGCTGCATACGGAGTACCGCGAAGACATGGACGTGATGCATGTTCTGAACGAAGTGCGCGCCGAGGTTGGACTGGTTCGCCACCCCGAGTACAACCGCATGCCGCACGCATTTTCACACGTCTTTGCCGGCGGCTACGCTGCCGGGTATTACAGCTACAAGTGGGCCGAGGTCCTTGCAGCCGATGCGTTCGCAGCATTCGAGGAATCCGGAATATTCCACAAACCGACTGCCGCGCGTTTCCGCAGCGAGATACTCGAGGTGGGCGGGAGCCGTGATTTCATGCAGGCCTTTGTCGCGTTTCGTGGCAGAGAACCGACTATCGATGCGTTGCTCCGACACAGCGGCATAGGCAAAGCGGCTTGAAGCTGGCGACCTGGAATGTCAACTCGCTGGGTGTGCGCTTGCCGCACGTTAGCGAGTGGCTTGGCGGCGAATCGCCGGACGTCTTTGTCATGCAGGAGATCAAGCAAACTACGGAAGCTTTTCCCGCCGCTGCATTCACCGAGCTCGGTTATCACACGGTTGCCAATGGCCAGAAAACCTACAACGGTGTCGCACTGGCTTGTCGTCAACCGTCAACCGATCACGTCGTCGAGTTGCCGGACTTCGACGATCCGCAACGACGGGTGCTTTCGGCAACTGTCGGCGACATCCGGGTAGTCAATCTGTATGTGCCAAATGGCAGCAGTGTCGGTTCCGAAAAATACGAGTACAAACTCGCCTGGCTTGGCGCTTTGCGGGACTACCTGGCCGCAGAGTTGAAAATGCACGACAAACTCGTCGTACTCGGGGATTTCAACATCGCCCCGGAAGACCGGGACGTTTATGACCCGGTCAAATGGGGTGACGACATTCTCTGCAGTCCGGCAGAACGGCATGCACTGCGCAAGCTCCTCGAGCTCGGACTTTCCGATGTGTACCGCCAGTTCGAGCAACCGGCGGGAAGTTTCAGCTGGTGGGACTATCGTGCAGCGGGATTCCGCAGGAACGCGGGATTGCGAATCGACCTCATTCTTGCCAGCGCATCGATGGCCCGGGCCTGTACCGGCAGCCGCATTGACAAGGAGCCGCGCCGCTGGGAGCGGCCGTCCGACCATGCGCCGGTACTGGCCGAGTTTGCTGTGTGACTGCTGTGAGGTCGCAACGGAACGCCTGAATTTCCAGCGTATTTATACATATTCCCGCAACTATCGGTACCGCCCGGTGCAACTCAGTGTATGCTTTCCCTCCGTCAGATCAGTAATCAATCTGCATCGACGATTCGGGTGAGGGATGATCAATTTTGGCGGTATGCAAGATCGCGCGACGCTGAGTTCCGCATCGTCCCTGAACAAAAACAAGAACAGAAATATGTCGCAGGACCGGCGCAACGATTTCGACGTCACGAATACCGTACAGGTGAGCAAGCCGGCGGCAGTGCGTGACGCTGTGCATCAACTTTTTGTCGAGCATTTCCCCGGGGCCTCGTTCGACAAACTGTGGCTTGCGTTCTACGACTTCGAGCGGCTGTTCACCGGAAAATTCCCCGGCTACAACGGCTGTGACACCACCTATCACGACATGCAGCACACGCTGGACATGTCGCTTGCGCTGGCTCGGCTCATCGTAGGATACGAGAAGAGTGCCGAACCGGCAGAGCGACTGGGAGCAAAGCGCACGCAGATGGCTATCGTCACATCGCTGTTCCACGATTCCGGCTACATTCGCCACCAGGAACGCGACCGTGACTTCAACAACGGCGCGGAACTCACTCTTTATCATGTTTCGCGAAGCGCGGACTTCCTGCGACGTTACCTGCCCACTCTCGGCATGGGAAGTGACGCTGGTGTCAGCAGCATGATTGTGCACTTCACAGGCTACGAACTGGATCTCGACAGAATCGAACTGGACGACCCGCGTGATGCCATTTGCGGCCACCTGCTGGGCACGGCCGATCTGATAGCGCAAATGGCCGACCGTTGCTATCTCGAGAAATGCCGTGACCGCCTGTACAAGGAATTCGTTCTCGGCGGAATCGCCTTCGAGAACGCGAAGCCCGGCGAATACATGGTCCGCTACGAGTCCGGTATCGACTTGCTGAAGAAGACACCGGTCTTCTACCAGCAGGTCACACGGGACCGCTTGCAGAAGAAGTTCAACCGCGCATACCGGTATGTCGAAGTGCTGTATAACGGCCAGAATCCTTACGTCGATGCCATTCGCAACAATATCCAGCACCTGGTCAGGGTCCTGAAGTCCGGTGACTGGAGGCTGCTGCGCCGCAGTCCGCCGGTATTTGTCGGCGAAAGCAATGCTGCACAGAACATGGAATCGATGGTGCAGACATTGCTGGCAGGCATTCCAATCCGGCATGCTGTCGCTCCAGGGCTCATCTCTGCCTGACAGGACGAGTCGCCCTCCACAATCAGATCGGACTCCCAATGCGTGTCGCAGCACGGATCTTCGCGGGTGTCGCCGGATTAAGCGTGTTTGCTGCCATGAATGCTCCGGCGGCGGTGACATTTACCGGCCTGCCCGAATCGCTGGAGAAGAATGCCAGGGCGCTGATGCCGCTTGCGTCGGTGCCGTGTGATGCGGCGCGATTCCGGGTCGAAAGACTGTTCCGTGACAGCGATACCAGGCTGCGGGACGCGCTCGAGGCGCTTGGCTATTATCGATTCGAATCCCGTAAGGAACTCTCGTTTGACGACTCCGATTGCTGGTCGGCAGCGTTCGCCGTCGAACTCGGCGAACCCGTCAGGTTGCGAAACGTCGTTGTCACGGTAAACGGTGACGCGCGTGACGACGCATGGATCTCGCAGCAGAGCTGGTTGTATCGGCCAACCGCCGGGAGTGTGCTGAACCACGGCGAGTACGAGAGATACAAAAAGTTCCTGGTCACTTCAGTGCAGACACGAGGTTACTTCGAGGCAACGCTGACGACGGGTGCCGTTACCGTTGACGAGACATTGCAGCATGCCGATATCAATCTCGAGATTGAATCCGGCCCTCGCTATCGCTTCGGCGCGATCGAGTACGACGGCAACATATTGCGGCCGGAGCTGCTCGCCCGCTATGCCACGTTCCGCGCAGGCGAACCGTATGACGCCGAGGCAATTTCGCTGCTGCACGGGGCGCTCGGTGGCAGCGGGTATTTCGGTTCGGTTTCGATCCGGGCCGATCCCACGACGGACGGCACCCATGAAGTTCCGGTGTTCATCAAGCTCGAACCCGGCCTCCGGCAGGTTTATACAATCGGTGCCGGATTCGCAACGGACACCGGGGTACAGGGCAGGTTGGGGTACGCGAACCGCAGATTGAATGACAAGGGACACCAGTTCGACAGCCGCTTGTTCCTGTCATCCGTCGACTCGCAGCTCTCCGGTACCTATCGCTGGCCTCGCGGCAATCCGGACGATGAGTGGGTGAACCTCTTCGGCGGCTACCAGCACAAGACCACCGACACCAGCCGGTCCGATAAAGTTACGCTCGGCATCCGGGTTTCACGCAATCGCTCGCCGAAATGGATTGAAACGCCGTACCTGAGCTTCACCGGTGAAGACTTTCGTGTCGGCGACCAGGTCGACAAGTCGCGGCTGGTCATTCCCGGCATCAACTGGGAATCGACGATCGGTCGCGAAATCATTCGTGTTCGTTCGGGCCGCCGGATCAGTCTCGATATTCGAGGCTCTCTTGATGACATCGTTTCGGACACAACGTTTCTGCAACTGACGGGCTCGACGAAATGGGCGATTCCGCTCGGTGAATCCAATCGCCTGCTGGCACGCGCGGACCTCGGATTCACGGCCAAACAGGACTTCGACGAACTCCCGGCCTCGGTCCGGTTCTTCGCCGGTGGTGACAATTCGGTTCGCGGTTACGGATTCGAAACACTGGGGCCGACCAACGAGGAGGGCGACGTGATCGGCGGCAGTTACCTCGCCACTTTCAGCGTCGAGATCGACCGTCTCATCAGCAAAAAATGGTCGATCGCCGCATTCGTCGATACCGGTAATGCGTTCGACGATTTCGATGTCGATTTCAAGACAGGGGTAGGGCTCGGGCTTCGCTGGTACTCGCCGCTCGGACCCATCCGGGTAGACGTCGCGCATCCCCTCGACGACCCGACACGCGACTATCGCCTTCACATCACACTGGGACCCGATCTGTGAGTCATCGTTTGCAAACCGTGCTGCGCCGCGCGAGCCTGGCCGTCGTCGGTGCGCTGCTGCTGCTGATTGCAGCATCGATCGCCATCATCAGCACCGAATCCGGCACGCGTTGGGCCCTGGGGCAAACGATTCGTTTCGTGCCCGGCGAGCTGCTTATAAATGAATACCACGGCACCTTGCTGCGCGGTCTGCGTATGGATCGGGTGAGCTACAGCTTTGCTGCAGTACGTGTCACCGCAGAGGATCTGTACCTGAAACCGGACTGGCTGCGCTCACACCGGACCCGGATCGCCCTGCAAGAGCTTTCCGCTCAGCAAATAGTTTACGAAAACATAGGGAACAGGGACGCGGCACGGAAACCACTGGCCATTGCCATGCCGGCATTGCCCATCAACATTGCCACCGCAGATGTCAGTACCGGGACACTGCGTATCGGCGATCGGGTGATAAACGACTTTGCGGCGCAAGGCGTGCGCCTTCACGGCAACCGCATTCGTGCCGATCGCGTGTCCGGCGCACTGAGAGGCGTAACAGCCGGTGTCAGCCGGCTGGATACGACGCTGGCCGGCGACGTGCCATTGCGCGCTGATATTGTCTGGCGCCTGGACGAAGGCCCGTGGTCCGGCAAAGGAATCGTTTCCGGATCGCTCGCGAATCTCGAAGTCGAGCACGACCTGGCCGGCACGCATCCGGCGAAAACCGAAGGCACTGTGTTGCTGCTTCACCGCATCGACCCTCTGGTCGATGCCACTGTTCGATTCGAAAACTGGCAGTTCGGCGGGATCAACGTATCTGCCGGGGTGTTGCAGGTGGCCGGCACTGCGCAATCGTACAGGGTGGTGCTCAAGGCCGGTATCAGTGACGAGCAGGCGCGATCAGTCATGCTGACCGGAGAGGTGTCCGGCGATACCGAAGGTCTGTCCTCGATCGATGTCCTGGCAAGCGGCGCCGTTGGTCGCGCATCCGTCAGCGGCACACTGGCCTGGTTACCGTCCTTCGCGACCGACCTCGCCATTGAGGCGCGCGGCATCGATCCGGCACAGATCGCGGGAGTAGAAGCCGGCATGCTGGATGGGGAGCTGCGACTCGCGGCGCACAGCATCCGCGACTTCGTGCTCGAGGTCGATTCGCTGCGCGGCATCTATGACCGGCAGCCATTGGACGCGAAAGGGCGTCTGGCGCGCAGCGGGGACGGCTGGGAATGTACGGCGTGCGATGTCTCCCTCGGCGTCAATCGCATTCGCGTCGACGGAGAACTGGGACCTGACAGCCTGGATGCAACGGTCGATGTGCGCGCACCGGAGCTGGCCCTGCTGTGGCCGCCCCTGGCCGGTACACTGACCGCCGATGCAAAACTCGGTGGCAGCCCTGCACTGCCGGCATTTTCCGGAACGGCCTCAGGCAGCGATTTGCGCTGGCAAGGGTGGACGCTATCATCCTTTTCCGTCAGCAGCCGCAGATCGACTCTTGAACGAGTCGATATGGACATCGAAGTCGACGAACTGAGGCGCGGGGATACCTTGTTTGGTAGCGGCAGCGGGCGTTTTTCCGGGGCCCGCGACGCCATCGACTCGGTATTGCAATGGAAGCTCGGTGCAGCCGAGGCCCGCGCAGCAGCCGTCATCGAACTTCCCGGCGAGGGCATCAACGCGGATATATCCTCGGCCAGTCTGACCGAGCCTTACGCCGGGACCTGGCAACTTGCCGGGCCCGTTCGCGTGTCAATCAACGCCGGAGACATCAGCAGCAGCCCGCTGGCCTGGGAAAATGGCGACTCGCGGTTGAACGTCCCATTGTTCCGCTTAACCGCCGGCCAGCTGGATCTGGAAGCCACTTTGACGGCACTGCAGCTCGAGTCCCTGAACGCCGTATTGCCCGGGAATGTCCGCATCAGCGGCCAGCTCGACGCGAGGCTTGAACTGAAGCAACTGGACGGCCAGCGGATCGGCAGCCTGTCGTGGGCACAGCGCGACACGGTGATAGGAATCACGCCGCCGCAGGAGCAGGCCCTCGATATCCGGGTACCGGTTGCCCGCGCAGATTTCCGGCTGGCCGGCGATGCCACCGAAGGCCGGGCCGAACTCGAGATCGAACCCGGCCTGCGTGCCTCCCTGGATCTTGCCACCGAGGGTCTTTCGAGCGACTCAGCGCTACGTGCGCGGTTCCAGTTCAGTGGCAACGAATGGGGTTGGATCCCAGCATTTTTCCCGGAAATCGATAATTTTCACGGCATTATTACATCAGATATAACCGCAATCGGCAGTCTGGCTGCGCCGGGGCTGAAAGGCGAAATGCGCTGGCAGGATGGCCAGATAACAATACCGGCGCTGAACCTGCCGCTCACCGGAATCGAGGTTACTGTCACCGGTTCGTCTGCCGGCGATGCGCGAATCGAGGGCTCCGCGACCTCAGGGCAAGGCAAGCTGTCCATAGACGGGCGCATGGACGACCTGATGCGCGAAGATCGCTCGTTTACTGTCAATCTTGGCGGCCGCAGGGTTACCGTGCTCGATTGGCCCGACTACCGCATGGTCGCCTCGCCGGATCTCGTTGTCCGTGGCAACAAGGACGGAATCCGGGTCAACGGCAAGGTCGCCGTCGACGAGGCGAGCGTTTCTGTGACGGAGTTGCCCGAAGGGGCCGTATCGCTCTCGGCCGACGTGGCGGTCGCCGGCAGAACTGTTGCGCCGAAGGAGAACATCCCTTTGAGTGGCGAGGTCGAATTGCAGCTCGGCGACAGCGTGCATGTCCGGGCCTTTGGCCTGGATACGAAACTGGAGGGAAATTTGCGACTCACTTCGACAAAAAACCGCACGCCGCGTGCCGCAGGGGAACTCGAACTCGTCGACGGTGTTTTCTCGGCCTACGGGCAGGAGCTCACGATCGAGGAAGGAACCCTGACCTTCACCGGTCCGCTGGACAATCCCATAGTCAATGTTCGCGCCGTCAGGCAAATCGAAGGGCCGGACGGCACCGTAACCGCCGGCCTCGAGCTTCGCGGCCGGGCACAAAACGTCACGTCATCTGTGTTCTCCAGGCCGGCAATGTCAGAGGCGGACGCCCTTTCCTACCTCCTCATCGGCCTTCCGCTGGAGGACGCCACAGCCGCGGACGGCAGCATGCTGTCCGGCACCGCCTACGGCCTCGGCCTGCGACAGGCGGCCCTGATTACAAACCAGGTGGGGCAAAACCTGGGGCTCGACCAGCTTACGGTTGCGGGCAGCAACCAGAGCACGACGTCGCTCGTTGCCGGCAAGCAAGTCAACTCCAGACTTTATGTGCGCTACGCCTACGGCGTGTTTACCGAAATCGGCAGTCTGCTGTTGCGGTACAAGCTCTCGGAACGGCTGACGATCGAGGCCGGCACCGGCGAATCGGAGTCCATGGATCTCTTGTATCAGGTCGAGAAGCCCTGAAAAGCGGCCCAGCAAACTGTCGCCCGTAACGGACGCGAATAGAATCGCCCGCCGCGCAACCTCAGCGCAATGCCTCGCGAATGAAATCGAAACGATCGTTGCCGAAGAACATTCGACCGTCGACGAAAAACGTGGGCGCACCGAATGCGCCACGCGCGACGGCCTCGTCGGTATTGGCTTTCAGCCGGTCTTTTATCGCTTGCTCGGCAATCCCCCGCATCGCGGTCACCGAGTCCAGTCCGGCGTTGGCCGCCAGCGTCGCAAGCACGGTATCGTCGGCAAGATTCTGCTGTTCCACCCACATGGCATCGAACAGGCGCCGGTGTACCGCGGCAAACACACCCTCACGCTCCGCAAGCAGTGCAAGCCGCAATGCATTCAGGGTGTTTTGCGGAAACAGCGGGTTCATGGTCAACGGCAGTTGGTAACGCCGGGCCCAGCCGGCAATGTCCGCATGCAGGTACCGGCGCTTTGCTTCGATTGAGCCTGGCGGACGGTTGCCGGTCGCCTGCATGACCGCGCCGAGGAGCATCGGGCGGTACACGATATCCGCGCCGTCGAGATTCTTGAGCTGGCTGTCGGCGAGGTAGGAATACACGCTGACGTAGTCGTAAAAGAATTCAAGCTTCCTTCCCATATGGCGTTTTCGCTCAGGCTGCTTTCATTGCGACGAACTTCGGTCGTCGCTCGATGGTTCTAATCCACGCGCGGATCGCCGGATAGTTCGCAAGATCGAAGCCGCCTTCGCCGGCGACATGTGTATAAGCGAACAGTGCAATATCGGCGATGCTGAACTGCCCCCCGGCCATGTATGCATGGTTCAGCAACTGTTTCTCCATCACGCCGAGTGCCGCATACCCGCCCTTTTTCCTGCTTTCCAGTTCTGCCTGCCGTGCCGGCGGATTACCCAGGTACTGAATGATGAATCGCGAAGTCGCGATGTACGGCTCATGGCTGTATTGCTCGAAAAACAGCCACTGCAGTACCTGCGCACGGCCAAGCCGGTCCGAGCCTGCCAGCACGGTCCCCTCTGCCAGGTAGCAAAGTATGGCATTCGATTCCGCCAGGTAGCTGCCGTCCGGCAATGCAAGCAACGGGACGCGGCCGTTCGGATTCATGGCGAGAAACTGCGGAGTCCGGGATTCACCGGCGAGTATGTCGACTTCCTGCCAGGCGTAGGGGATGCCAAGTTCGGCGCACAACAGCTGGATCTTGTAGCAATTGCCCGAGCGCGAGTCGCCGTACACTTTCGGTTTTTCATTCATTGCGTCTTGTCCTTACGCATAGATCTTAATGCGAATATCTCCTGCCGGCTGAGCTTCCGTCGCGAATAGAAAGCGGCAATCGCCGCGCCGGCCAGAGCGTAAATCAGGTCCACCGGGATCAGCACCTCCGCATACCATGTCTGCCAGGTCCATGCCGTCAGCCCCTGTAGCACCTGCGGCGCACTTACCCCGAGGACGGCGCTGGTCGTGATCAGCGACACCAGGAAATTCCCGCTGAATGCCGCCACCAGCGCGACGCACGCCGCGAGCAGGGGAAACCGCCAGTCGATTCCGCGGCCGGCACGCTGTACGCCGACGCCTATCAACGGGCCTTGCAAAAGCGAGTACCAGTGAA
>CAYXKM010000291.1:0-13336 GCA_964465665.1 uncultured Woeseiaceae bacterium | reverse complement strand
CTGGTCGATGCCGACGTCGTCGCGGGAATCGATGCCATCTTTGCAACGCCGTTCTTGCGCACTCGGCAGACTGCAGAACCTTTGGCGGCGAGACTCAACATCCCGATCAACCATTACGACCCGGACGACAACGAAGCCGTCCTGGATACAATACTCCAAGAGCACAAGGGCAAGATCGTGCTGGTGGTCGGTCACAGTGACACGATTTCGACGCTGATCGCCGACCTTGGCGCGAGCAAGAATGTACCGCCGATTGCCGAAGACGAGTACGACAACCTGTACCTGGTGTCCATACCCTGGTTTGGCAAGACCAAGACTATCCGCCTGCGCTACGGTGCCCCTTACCTGGGACCGCCGGGCGAAGCCGTCATGTAGGGTTGCGTCAAGCGATTGCGATCTCAGGCCTGGTCTTCTGACTTTCGCATTCCGGCTGTTTCGCGCAGCACTATGGCTTTCTGAATGAATTCGGAGTGGCGCCCGACCAGGATGTCGGCCTGCACCGCGGCCTGGATTTTCTTTCCCTGGTTGATCAGGTAAGTCACTCGTCGGACCCCGACGCCAAAAGGCCCGTCGACGTCGTACATCTTTATTGCCACTTTCTCGGGGTCGCTCAGCAAGCGAAACGGCAGGTTGTGTTGTTTGCGAAATCGCTTGTGGCTTTCCGCATCCTGCGGGCTGATGCCGACGACCTGCAGACCGACCGAAACTATGTCGTCGTGAAGGTCGCGAATTGAACAGGCCTCCCTGGTGCAGCCCGGCGTGAAATCGGCAGGGTAGAAATACAGCACCAGCGGTCCGGCCTGTAACAGCGATGTCAGTGAGACTTCCACATCGCCTTCATCCGTAAGAATGAACTCCGGTGCGACACTGCCCGTCTTCAGCATTGGCTTGCTCCTTAGGTATGGCCGGAGTGCTTTTCGCAAGTCATTCTACCCTCCGGCTGAGGGCTGAGAATACCTCAGGCAGCCTGCAGTCCGGTCGCTCTGCTAGAATTCTTCAGGCGCCCCGGTAGCTCAGTGGATAGAGCGTCCGCCTCCTAAGCGGAAGGTCCCATGTTCGAGTCATGGTCGGGGCACCAGATTCCTCAAATCGTGCCGGCGAGTCTCGGCAGGCAACCTAAAGCCAGCGGCGTACGCGGTCTTTGTAGGCCAGGAACTCCGGACCGAAAAGCTCACGCAGGGCTTTCTCCTCGGGGCCAATCTGAAACCGGTTCATGTACAGCACGAAAGTGGTAGGCAGCAACAATGCATACAGGCTGCATAACCAGATCCCCCAGCCGACCAGCATGAGCCCCATGCCGACGTACATCGGATTGCGCGTGTAAGCGTAAATCCCGCTGGTGACCAGGGCCGAAGCGGCGTCGGGTCTGGTCGGATTCACCGTGGTACTCGACGCCCTGAATTGCATGACGCCGGCAACGATGCAGATCAGGCCGGCAATAACCACGCAAAAGCCGAGGGTGGCGGCGAGCACTGCGTTGATCCCGATCACTGGCAGCTGTTGCGTGACCAGCCACATCAGGAAGGCGACGAAGACGGCCAGAAGCAACGGCGGAATTTTCAGGTCTAACGTCAGCATGCGATCGTCGATTGTCTCAGGCGCCGGCGATGGCGCCGGCTGTTCAAGCCTACACGCAACAGGACATCGCCGGCAGCCGGCCGCCATTTGTACATAATGAGTGCCCGCAGAAAATAGCGTTTTTTCGGCTGTTTGAGCGCTGGTTCATAGTTCGAAACCGGCGCCAGCCTTACTGTGATGGCGTGACAACCGGCCATACCCATCGGGCAATGCTCCTGCTCGCGACGACCCTGATCGCGGCGACTTGCGTGCACGCCGCCGATTTCATGAAAGGCATCGAAGCTTTTCGACGTGGCGACTATGAGGCCGCATACGCCGAATGGCTGCCGATGGCGCAAGGCGGCGATCTCAGTGCGATGTACAACATAGCGCTGATCCACGACCAGGGCCTCGGCCGCCCGGCTGACAAGTTGCTGGCGCTGCGCTGGTATAGCCTGCCAGCCGAAGAGGGCGATATCTCGGCGCAATTCAATATGGCGACCATCTATCACTTCGGCGATGGCGTCGTGGTGAACAAACCCGAGGCCGCGCGCTGGTACCAGGCGGCGGCGGAACTTGCCGACGAGGAAGCTCAATACAATCTCGGCCTCATGCGCGCAAAAGGGGACGGCATCGAACCGGACGTCGAGGAAGCGATACGCTGGTATCGACTGAGCGCGGATCAGGGGCATGTCGGTGCGCAGTTCCGCCTGGGACATCATTACGACACGGGCGATGGAGTGGAAGAAGACAATGCCGAGGCCATGCGCTGGTACCTGCTCGCTGCCAACCAGGGCAATTCCGTTGCGCAGAATAACCTGGGTGCCATGTACTTTTCGGGCGAGGCCGCCGTATTCGACTGGATCCAGGCTTACAAGTGGTTCTATATCGCGGAGCAGCTGGGCAACAACGAAAGCCGAATGAATCGGCAGTCGTCCGGCAAGCTGATGTCGGGCGCCGACATTGCTGAAGCGCAGAAGCAGGCAGAAGACTGGCTGGAGAAATTCCCGCTGAACCGCTAGCCTGGACGGGAATCCCGACAGGCAGTCCCGCCGATACCTCCGCTCACGCTGTGAAACACCTGTACCGGGTCCGTTACAATGCGGCCTGTCCTGTCTGCGTGGAGTCCGGGCATGAGCATCCGCTGGCGAGCGCACGCTTACTCTGAAGGCGACGCAACATTTGAAGCGCGAGTTTACTGGGACGATGACTGGGAGGAACCGCGGCCCGGCGTCCTGGTTTCCCATGCCTGGCGCGGTCGCAGCGACTTCGAGAATGGCAAGGCCGAGGCAATGACGCGCCTGGGCTACGTGGGGTTTGCACTCGATCTGTACGGCAAGGGCATACTCGGGGGCGACGCCGATGAGAATCGCCGGCTGATGAAGCCCTACCTCGACGATCGCGCCATGCTGCAAAGGCGCATGCAACTGGCGCTGCGGGAAGTTCGCCGACTGCCGGAGGTCGACAAGCCGCGTGTCGCCGCAATTGGATTTTGTTTCGGCGGACTGTGTGTGCTGGATCTCGCGCGGTCAGGCGCGGACCTTCGCGGTGTCGCCAGTTTTCACGGTTTGCTCAATCCACCCGGGAACACAGCGGGACAGCGATTCGACGGCATGATACTGGTGCTGCATGGCTGGGATGACCCCATGGCCCCGCCGGAGCAGGTGGTCTGTCTGGGACAGGAGCTGACCGCTACCGGCGCCGACTGGCAGATTCACGCTTACGGCAATACTTTGCACGCCTTTACCAATCCTTCCGCCGCCGACCCGGACCACGGCCTGTTGTTCAGCGCTCGGGCCAACGAGCGCTCGGGGCGGACCCTGCAATCGTTTCTCGCCGAAGCGTTCCTTTGAGGTCGCACGGACGCCTGCGGGCATAGGGGCTGCGGCCTGTGGTAAAGTGACCGGCCGTATTTTTCAAACAACGCAAACGCTTGGTACTTATGAAAAAAACTAGTCTTTTCATCTATATACATATTCTTCTTATAGTCCTTTTGAGCTCGTGTGGGCGTGTTGAAGAAACGGCCGAATCCCCGGCCGTCGAGGGTGCTGCCGCCGGGGCGAATGTCGCGGCGGACGAGGCGGCAAAGCTCATCACTGCCGATCTGATGCGCGGCTACGTCATAGAACTTTCGGACGATCGTTACGAAGGACGAGGACCGGCAAGCCGGGGCGACATCATGGCGCGCAAGTATCTGGCTGCCGAGCTCGGCAAACTCGGCCTCGAGCCCGGTGCTGCGGACGGCAGCTGGGAGCAGGCGTTCGATCTCGTCGGTGTCACTACCGAGCAACCGGCGTCCTGGATTTTCAACCGCGGTGACGACTCGCTGATGCTGAAGCAATGGGACCAGTTTATTGTCAGCAGCGGTGTTCAGGCAGAGAAAGCCGAAGTCAATAACGCGGAACTCGTATTCGTCGGCTACGGCATTCAGGCGCCGGAATACGACTGGGACGATTTCAAGGGCCAGGACTTGAATGGCAAGGTGCTGCTTATTATGAACAATGACCCGGACTGGGATCCGAAATTGTTCGGCGGCGAGACCCGTCTCTGGTACGGGCGCTGGGATTACAAGTATCAAAGCGCTGCGAAGCAGGGCGCTGCAGGCGCAATCATCATTCATACCGCCCCGTCGGCCGGCTATCCGTTCCAGGTCGTGCAGACATCGTGGACCGGGGAACAGTTTGCACTCCCGGCCGGCGACGAACCGCGTAACCAGGTGAATGCCTGGGCGACCGAAGACGCCGTCCGCGAACTGCTTGCGCTTGCAGGGCAGGACCTCGACAAACTGCGGGAGGCCGCCGACAACCGCGATTTCCAGCCGGTCCCGCTCGGCATCACCACATCAATTTCGATGAACGTCAGCCTCAATCGCGTGCAGTCGGCCAATGTGCTGGGACTGATACGCGGCAGCGACCCGGAGCTTGCTGACCAGGCCGTCATTTACACGGCTCATCACGATCATCTCGGCATTGGTACACCGAATGCGGAGGGCGACAACATTTACAACGGCGCCATGGACAATGCCTCGGGAGTGGCACAGATCATGGCAATAGCGAAAGCCATCAAAGCATTGCCGGAGGCGCCGCGTCGCTCGATACTTATTGCCCTGGTAGGCGCCGAAGAACAGGGTCTGCTGGGATCGAAGTACTACGCCGATAACCCGACCTTTGCGCCTGGCAAAATCGCTGCAAACCTCAACTACGATGGCGGCAACATTTGGGGTCACACACACGACGTGACCTTTGTCGGTCTTGGAAAATCCTCGATCGATGCCATCGTGACGGCAATCGCGGCGGAGCAGGGACGTGTCGTGAAGCCGGACCAGTTTGCGGATCGTGGTTATTTCTATCGCTCCGATCAGTTCAGTTTTGCGAAGATCGGTGTGCCGGCGATGTACCTCGATACCGGCACCGAGTTCGTCGACCGCCCGGCCGACTGGGGCAAGCAACAGGTAAACCACTACACGGATGTCAACTATCACCAGCCATCGGACGAATACGACGACAGCTGGAACTTTGACGGCATGATCTCGGACGCGTTGCTCGGTTTCTGGACCGGCCTCGCTATTGCCAATACCGATGACATGCCGGCGTGGAATCCGGGCGACGAATTCGAGGCCGCGCGCCTCGAAGCGTTGCGAAGCGGGAGCGAATGACATCGCAAGTATCGGCCGGCGCACCACGCACCGGCCGAGCCTCGCGACGGCAGATTATTGCCAGGATCAGACTGTCGGGCGGATGTTGGCGTTCAGGCGGAACAGGTTGCTCGGATCGTACTGATTCTTGATCTGCACCAGCCGCGCAAAGTTGCCCTGGTAGTTGGCATCCCGGACCTCTTGGCTCTCGTCTGCTGTTTCGTTGGTGTAATAGCCATGGGTGTGTGGCTCGAGCATCGCCCAGTATTTCCTTAGATAGCCAACGGCCTCATCCGGACCGGCCTCGAGAGGCCAGCTGACGGCGGCGAACACGCTGTTTGCCGCGTATCGATGTGGAAAAGCAGTCGCATCCGCCGCAACCCGGCTGATGGCACCACCGGCATGCTGAGTAAATACGATGGTTGCACGTGCCGGATCCGGATCGAAGCCGCCGACAATGTCATCGATCAGGCGATCCGGGATATCGCTCAGGAACCCGGATTTCAGGTAGTCACCTTCATTGCGCGGATCCGAGTTGTCGAAGCTCCTTTGTATCGCTACGTAGTCGACGGGCTTGATCGTATCGGCAATCGGCGTCCCCAACTTTCTCAGCGGCGCCAGCAGTTGTTCGGCCTTGCCGGCATCGCCGGAATAGCAAACGTGAATCAGGGCGACACCGTCCGGGTTGCCGAGCGGCGAGTTGATCACGACGTCCGCATACAGTTCTTCCGGCGCTCCCATGCTGAAATCGGCGTAGACCTTCAACAGCTCGCGTGCGCGGTTCAGCGGAAAAACAATCTCGCCACCAATGACCTGTCGCTGCATCGGGTGCAGCGCGAATTCGAAGGACGTGACCACGCCGAAGTTGCCGCCGCCTCCGCGGACGGCCCAGTACAGGTCCGGATTCTCCTCGGCGCTCGCGTGCCGCAGGCGCCCGTCCGCGGTCACCATATCGACCGCTTTGACATTGTCCAAAGCCAGGCCGAAACGGCGCGCGACGCGGCCGAAGCCGCCGCCGAGTGTCAGTCCGCCGACGCCGGTGTGTGACACCGTGCCTGCCGTGGTAACGAGGCCCTGCGACATCGATTCGTGGTCGATCTCCCCGAGCAGGCTGCCGCCGGCGATATAAGCGACTCTGTTCGCACTGTCGACGCGCGCGCTTCGCAAGCTCGAGAGGTCGATCAGCATGCCGCCGTCGCAAGTCGATTTGCCGGAAAAACTGTGCCCGCCGCATTTGACGGCCAGCAACAAATTGCGCTCGCGGGCGAACGTGACAGCGCTCTGCACATCGGCCGCACCCGTGGGTTGCACGATCAGGGCCGGATACTTGTTGATGGATGCGTTCAGCACCCGGCGCGCCTTGTCGTAACCGTCGTTACCCGCAAGTAACAGCCGACCGCGTAGGCTGTCGCCGAGTTCCTGGACAGCCGCCTGTTCGAGCGTCACCTGTGCGCCCGCGCCGGTCACGGCGTTCACAGCAGCGCTTACCTCGGTCAGCGATTGCAACCAGGCGGCATAGGCGGTCGAGGAGGACAGGGATGCCGCAACGGCAGCAGCCACGGTATTGCCGAAAAATTGCCTTCGATTCATGATGGTTCCCCGGTGCGGCTGATTGATCTCAGCCGGCAGTTTTTTTGTGCGCTTACTGTAATTTATTTGCTCCTCGCACTCCAGGGGTCACGCTGCCGCGCCATCCTTATGCTTGAGGAGTGCGTTGTCGTGCTACGGCGTACAGGAGCAATCCGAGCAGCAGCAGCCCCGCCGTAAGGCGCCATGAATCAGCCGTCGATTGCAACGCAATCCAGATGCACAGCACCAGCGCGAGCACCGGGATCGTGTAGCCGCCTTTGAGCCGGAAAGCCTCTGCGCGGCTTTCGTCGTCCGCCTGGCGCCGGATCGCCGGCAATGCGGCAATGCTCAAGACATACGAGATCAGGCGGGTCAGTGAACTTGCTGCTGCGAGGAATGCAAAAGTCCCCGATATGGCAAAGACCATCGACAGGGCGCCAAGAAACAGGATGGAGTTGCCCGGCGTCGCGTAGTGTGCATGCACGGTGCCAAACCAGCGCGGCAACAGGCGTTCTTCCGCGAGTGCAAAAGTCAGCCGCGGCACAGCCAGCATGATGGCAGAAAGATTTCCGGTGACGGAAAACACCGCGGTCAGCGTGATCACCACCGCGCCGGCGGGCCCGGCAAGCTTCGTGCCGACGTCGATCAATGTGGCACCTTGTCTGCTTGCCTCAGGCAGGACCGAGATGAAAACCAGCACGATCAGGAAATACAGCAACGCAGTACCGAGCACCGTAGTCACCAGCGCCCTTGGCATGGTCTTTCTCGGATTCACGGTCTCGCCGGAAACGATGGTAGCGGATTCGAACCCGACGAACGCATACACCAGAAGCAGGGTAGTGCTGCCCAGTTCATCGAAACGCGGAAAGGTACTCGGAATCAGGGTTTCGGAGGTTACGTATGGGAGGCCGAGCAGGATCATCATCAGGATCGGCAGCAGTTTAAGGAAAGTGAATGCGGCGACTGTGCGGATGCCGTCCTTGACACCGACGTAGTTGGCTATTGTCAATCCGCTGCAGATGACGCCGATCAGCAAGGCACGACCGATACCCTCGCCAAGCCATGGCCAGTAACTGCCGAGATATATGGGGATGACAGTTACATTGGCGGCAAATGCCGCCATTCGACTTACGTACAGCATCCAGCCGGTACTGAACCCGACCAGCGGGCCGAATGCTGCTTTCGTGTACAGCACCGGCCCGCCGGAATTCTGGAAATAGCTCGCCAGCTCGGCAAATGTCAGGACGATAGTAACGACCAGCAGACCGACAATGAGAAACAGCCAGGGACTCGAATTGCCTGCGGCGGCGGCGACGCTGGTCGGCAGGGCGAATATCCCGGCGCCGATCATCGCATTCAGTACCAGGATGGCGATACCGAAGAATCCGATGCCACGGATGAGCGTGACCCTGGCTGATGTTGCCATGAAATTGGCCGCCTAGCGGCCAGGATTCATACTTGCCCTTCGATTCGCTCGCCTCAGACGTCGTTACCCCTGGCGAGGAAGTACAGGCCGGTCACCAGCATCAACAGCTGAAATTCGAAACCCCCGTTCTGGACGTTGAAGCCATTCGGCAAGTGCACGAGGAAAATTGCGCCGATCATGATGATGATCACGAGCAGGCCGCCGATGCGCGTAAGGATGTCGCGTGACAATGCCGCTCCGGCGATCAGCGCTATACCGGCGCCGACTTCGCCGAGTGCCACCAGCCATCCCACGACCAACGGCATGCTCATGGCCTGCGAAAAACCGTCAGGCGGAAACTTGGCCAGGCCGTGAACAATGAATGTTGCCGCGAGCGAAAGCCGCAGTCCCCAATGAACGTATGGTGCGATGGGTTTGAAAATCGTCATGAGAGATTCCCCTTTTTTGTTGTCTGGTTATGGACGGGTCGAGGGATTATACGATTTATTTCGTTGACGGACCGGATCCGATGGTCTTGAATGCCGATAACGCTTACAGGGAGCAAAAAACCATGATCTCCGGAGCCAGTCGAATGGGACTGCTTTTCACGATTCTCGGGGCGTCGGGCATGGCGATGGCATCCGATCTGCAGGAAATCTCCAACTACCGCGAATACTCACCGATGTTTTCGAGTGCGGGGCAACCGAGCAAAGAGCAGCTCGAACTGCTCAAGGACAACGGCTTCGAGCGCATCGTTTACATCGCCTTTACCAACAGCGGCAAGGCATTTGCCGACGAGGACCAGGTCGTCAAGAAACTGGGCATGGACTATGTGCAGATTCCCGTCGATTGGGAGAATCCCGCGCGCGGGGACTTCTACGCATTCGCCGGATCGATGCAAACCGGGCCGAAAAAACGCACCTTGCTGCATTGCCAGGTCAACTATCGCGCGTCGGCTTTCGGCTTACTCTATCGTGTGATATACGAAGGTGTGCCGCTGGCGGATGCCAAGCGCGACATGAACAGCGTCTGGCAACCGAATGAGACCTGGCGTCAGTTCATATTCGACGTACTGGAGGAAAACAATGTTTCGCCGAAGTGCGAAGGCTGCGACTGGAGCGACAGCGGCATGCAGTGACAGCCGCATTTATGCCGGTTGCAGCCGGCGAGTTATCCGGGAGAATCGAACTCAGGGGTGGGCGAGGTCCGTAACCGCAGGCGGCGCGGACACGGGCACACCGCGATCCATTGCATCGATCGCCGACTGAATGATAGTGGATACTTCTACGTAAATGACGCCGAGCTCGGTTTCCATGCCGGTGATGCTGTCGAGGTATCGAACCGAGTTGTAAGCGGCCAGTTTGAGCCTGTCTTCGGCGAGATTTTGCGGACTGGTCAGTTCAGTGAACCCGTTGCGGCTTGCAAGTTGATAGCGGTTTTGCAGGCTGTAAGTCAACGACAGCGCGGAAACCAGGTTGTAATCCATTTTTGCGAGCGACCCGGTTGCCAGCGCCGTTTCCCATGCGGTCGATTGCAGCACAACAGGGCTATACGTTTCGACCATGGAAACGAACTCATCGACCGATGAGATATCGTTGTCGACGTAATGGCGGTTGAGGACGCTTCTCAAGCCCTGGTTGAACGGGGTTGCGTCTTCGACCCGAATCCTGTTTTGCTGCACTTCGCTGATAAAACTTGTTAGCGCATGACGAATAACAGCCTGGTTCTGACGGTTTTGCCGCCATTCATCGAGTCCGAGAGCGACAAGAATACTGACGACGATCAGCGCCGATTCGAACAAAACCCGCGGTAGCCATACAGCCGTTACATTGGAGGTCATTGACGCACTTCAGTCGGCTAACAGCCGTGGTTGCGCAGTATACCAAGCCATTTCAATCCGAATGGCCAAGCTGGGAAAAACCGAGTAAAATTCCGCAGCTTACAGCTCGCCGGGACATTCCGACTTCATAAAAATCATGCCAATTTTCGCTCGCGCCGGACAGTCAATCGGCTGTTTTCTTTATGTACTCGCCACGCAGGCTGCATTTGCGCAGCACAGCATGAATCCGGCGGGCATGGACCTGTCGGAACCCCAGTTTACGGTCATGGGCTTTGGCGACATCAGTTACATCTCCCGGGATGGAAGCAGCCAGGACGGATTTGCTATCGGCCAGGCCGTTGCCCATTTGTCCGCATCATTGGGCCATTCGTTCGGAGTCTTCGGCGAATTCAGCCTGACCGCTAGGGATACGGAGTACGTGGCGGAGGTCGAGCGTTTCATCGTCAAGTACGAGTTTTCGGATCTGCTGAAACTGTCCGCGGGTCGATACCACACGCCCATTGGCTACTGGAATTCGACTTTCCATCACGGGGCCTGGCTGCAGACCACGACCAGCCGGCCGGAAATGGTCAGATTCGGCTCTCAGATCGTGCCGATCCATTTCGTCGGCGGCCTGGTCGAGGGAAACATTCCCGGCGAAACGCTCGGGCTTGCTTACATGGCGGGATTCGGTAACGGACGCCACTCGAATATTGCGAGGGGAGGCGATGCCGGCGACATCAACGGCGACAACGCGTGGATGTTCCAGCTGCATACGAGCCCTGCCAGGTACCGGGGATTGAAGGCCGGCATTGGCTACTACCAGGACGTGGTTTCACCAACCGCGGAACCGGAAGTCGATGAGAAAACCGCCTCTGCCTATGTCGCCTGGGCGAAGGAAGCACCGGAGATCATCGTCGAATACCTGCATTCGATGCACGAACTGGCAAGCGACAGCAGTGTCAGTGGTGATGTGGACGCGTGGTATGCGCAGTTTGCATGGCGTCTCTCAGGCAAGTACCGGAAATGGAAGCCCTACGCCCGCTACGAGCGAAACCGGATAGACGGTTCCGATCCGCTGCTTGGCGACCTGGGGCTCGACTACGATGGCGGCATACTTGGCGTGCGTTGGGACTTCAATCCGTATGCGGCGCTGAAAGGGGAATACCGTAACGAAGAGTTCGACAACAACGGGCGGGAGAACAATTTCCGTCTGCAGGTCTCTTTTGTGCTCGCCAAACTGTGATGTTCGCATGCTCATGAAAATCTTTCAGTATCAAAGCAAGCGAATGGCTGCGCGAGCGATTGCGAGTTGTCTGGTGGTGTTGTTTTTCTCAACACTCGGCTCGACACAGGAGGCGGTCAACGAAAGCGCAATCGCCATCGTTGTACACAAGGACACGCAGGTGGAAAACCTGTCCCTGAATGAGCTGCGCAGTATTTTTCTTGCCGATCAGCAGTTCTGGCCGGACCGCACACGCATCATCCTGCTGGTGAGGGCGCCGCAGTCCGACGAACGAACGTTCGTGTTGAACAGCATCTATCAGATGGACGAGGCCCAGTTTCGTCAGTACTGGATCGCAAAGATGTTCCGCGCGGAAGTACCCAGGGGTCCGAAGATCGTGTTCAGCACCGATATGACGCTTGAACTTGTGCTGGCGATCCCCGGCTCGATATCTTTTATGCGAGCCAATGAAGTCACCGACCAGGTACGGGTGGTGCGTGTGGATGGCAAATTGCCAAGCGATGCCGGCTACCCGCTCAAATAGTTCACCGCGTACAGCATTGACCGTCAATCTCCGGGGGAGATATATCGCATGAACCGAAATGCCTTGCCGGCAAGTCTCGGCATATTGTGCTTTCTGCTAGCCAATGGGGCCGGTGCGCAACATGCCGATCTCGTATTGAGTAACGGTATCGTCTGGACAGTCGATACGCAGTCACCCCGGGCCGAAGCTGTCGCGTCGATGGGCGCCAAAATTGTATACGTAGGTACGAACGAGGGCGTCGAACGATATATCGGGCCGGCGACGCGGGTCATCGATCTGCAGGGACGCCTGGTCGTACCAGGGTTCAACGACAATCATGTGCATTTCGAGGATACCGGTCAGCTGCTCTATGGCCTCAACCTGCTCGACGTGTCGAACGAGAGCGATTTCGTGGCGCGGATTCGGGACGTGCACGAGCGTTACTCACCGGGAACCTGGATAACCGGGGGCGATTGGTCTGCGTACGAAACCTGGGCAGAAGGCGCGGTCGGGAAGGCCGGTCGCGAAGTCAATCCGGACGACCTCTACGGCAATCTGTTCCTGCCGAACAAGGGCATGATCGATGCGCACACCCGTGACCGGCCGGTGCTGGTGCGTCGCTTCGATCGCAAGGTGTACCTGGCCAACAGCGTAGCGCTGGAAAGAGCCGGGATCCGCAAGGGGATGCCGGATCCCGAGGGTATAGCAGTCGAAAGAGACCGCTCCGGCGTGCCGACCGGCGCTTTGTTCAATCCCGTTTCCGGCGCAGTCGAATCAACCGTGCTGGTACGCGACAACGTGCGTGCACTGTTCGAAAGACTGATCCCGGAGCCGTCGCGGGCGCAGCGTATCCAGGAGACGCTGGCTGCCTGGAAAGACATGCGGGAAGTCGGCGTCACCAGTTACTCCGACGTGACCTCGGCCCCGGTCCAGGTTGATATATACCGGGAATTGCGCAATGCAGGGCAGATGACCGCGCGCGTGCGTTACCGTCCGCCGCTGGACAAGTGGCAGGCGATGGCAGATCTCGGCATCCAGATCGGATTCGGCGACGAGTGGATACGCTTCGGTGCCGTGAAGGCATGGATCGACGGCATCATGGGCAACAGTTCCGCGCGCTTTTATGAACCTTATACCCACAATCCCGGAAGTCGCGGTATCTGGCGCGACATCATGTTTCCGTTCGAACGCAGCCCGGACAATCCGGAGGAAATGCAAAGCCGGCTTGAAAGACTGGCTCTGCAGGCCGATGCGGCCAGCATTCAGCTTAGCGTGCACGCCATCGGCGACGAAGCCAACGGCTACCTGCTGGACATGCTGGAGCGGATCGTGGCGAAAAATGGCGACAAAGACCGGCGTTTTCGCCTGGTGCATGCACAGGTCATGACGGACAGGGACATCGAGCGTGCCGGCGCGCTCAGAATCGTGGCCGAGATGCAGCCTTTCCACACCTCGGACGACATGCGCTGGATGGAAGAGCGCATCGGGCAAGAGCGTTCACGTGGTGCGTACGCGTTTCGCCGGATATGGGATTCCGGCGCCGTTCTGAGCTTCGGTTCCGATTCGCCAGGGACCAACGCATCGCGCTACTACCTGAATCCGAT
>CAYXKM010000290.1:0-19037 GCA_964465665.1 uncultured Woeseiaceae bacterium | reverse complement strand
AGGATCCCGTAGGGTGTCAAAGCCATTACGATGCGCACGAGCTTCATGATGATAGCCTGAACAGCATTGACGAACTGGCGAATATTCTCGCCTTGCGCCGGGTTCTCCCTTGCGACCATCAACGCGGCTATGCCAAAAAGTATGCCGAAAAGCACTACCGCAATGATCGATGTGTCGCGTGCACCGGTCAGGTCCTGGAATATGTTCGACGGCACGAACCGGACCAGCATGTCGGCAATGCCGAGGTCTGCGACCGTGGCCTGCCGTTGCTCCAGCACCTCGGCACGGGCCAGTTCGCGGGCGCCTTCCGTCAGTCCTTCGGCCGTAAGGCCGAACACATTCGCCACCGCCACGCCAATCAGCGCAGCGACTATCGTTGTGGCCACCAGAATGCCGATCACGGAACCGCCGATTTTGCCCAGTGCAGCGACGTCATTCATGCGCACGACGGCAGCGATCATCATGATCAGCACCAGCGGCATGACGATCATTTTGAGCAGGTTGACGTAGATATCGGCAACCGCGTTGGTCCATTTGAGCGTGTCGGCCATGACGGCCGGATCCTCCGCGTACATCCCTTGCAACAGGAAGCCGAATGCGACACCCGCAACGAGTCCGGCGAGTATCTGCTGCGACAGCGAGTATCGCGGCCGCGGAAAACGCATCAACAGGACGATGAGGCCAAAAAAAACGATCAGGTTGACCATTACGGGCATGGACATCCGGCTACTCCGTTACGGGCCCCCTGATGCAAACATGCAGGAACCCTCTGAATCCGAAGACTTTGACCTGAATCTACACCAGGCCCCGGATCCGATACAGCAGTACCCAGGTCTGTGCCTCACTTTTCGGCCAGCGCGTACAGGAAATCGACGTAGGATTTCTCGATTTCCGCAAGCCCGGCCACGCCCAGTCCCGGCTTCGGTTTGATCAGCATGATTTCGTTCGGTGCGTGCGCACCGGTGCCATAACCGATGCCGAAAGGCACCATCGGAATTCCGAGCCTTTCGGTGAACTGATAGAAGGGTGCGCTGCCGGCCAGGCGCGGATTGACCGCGACCCTTTCAGTGTATTTGTTGGCCACGCTGAGAGCCGCCTGCACCAGCGGCGCGCTGACCGAGGTTTGCGCGGCGGGATAAGCGCTCATGCGCCGCAATTCGATGTCGGCAAAGCCGTTCGCATCGAGGTGCGCGCGAATCTTCTGCAGCGCTTCCTCGGGATCGAGTCCTGGGGGCAAGCGCGAGTCCATTTTCGCGGTTGCTACATGCGGGAGTATGGTCTTGGTCCCCTCCCCCGTGTACCCGGCCCAGATGCCGTCGATGTTGAGTGTCGGCATGAACAGCAGTTCGGTAATCGCATCGGCGCCGGTGAGACCGTCCAGCCAGGTATCGACACCGAGCTGCGCTTTGGTCTCATCTTCGCTGTTGGTCGCCAGCACGCCGTTCATCAGCACCTGTTCCTCGTGATTCGGCGGCCGAATACCGTCGTAATAACCCGGAATCAGGATCGTGTTGCCATCCTTGCTGGTCATCGAGGCAATCGCCTGCACGAGATGCAGCACCGGCGAATCCACCAGCGCCTTGTACGAGCCGTGAATTTCCGCCCTGGTCGGCCCGCCATCCTCGTTGCCTTTCGCTTCCAGTTCGAAATAGATGATGCCCTTGACTCCGAGCGTCATCGACAGGCTGCCGTCCGGGCGCTGCGAGTTGAAAGGAAAAATGGCGCCCTCTGCCGCTTTCAGCCGCTCTTCGTATTTGTCGATGATCTGCGGATAGTGCGGCGACCCGAGTTCCTCCTCCCCTTCCGCCGTCACCATGAGATTGACCGGCAACTCGCCGCGGACATCGATGATCGACTGCACGGCATTGAGAAATGCGCGTTGCGGTCCTTTCTGATTCGTGGCGCCCCGTGCCATCAGCACCGTGCCGAGTTCGTGCTCGACGAGTTCTGCCGCGAACGGCGGGCTTTGCCAGTCCTCCGGATCTACCGGCTGCACGTCGTACATCAGGTACAGCATGAGCGTTTTCTCGGCGCCCGCGTCGTAGTAACCCCAGACACCAGGGTGTCCGCCGGTCGGCACCAGCTCCGCTTCCTGGAAACCCATCGCCGCCAGATCGTCGCGGAGCATCATCGCCATTTCCTGGATGCCATCGTTCTGCGCGCTGATCGATGGCTGTCTCAGCCAGCGCTGGATGTTGCCGATGTGCTGGTCCAGGTTATCGTCGATGTGGCGGTAGATTTCATCGTGTGACCCGGAGTACTGCCCGATGCTTGCCGACGAAAAGGCCTCCTTTGTCTCGATGCGGAATTTTGGCCGTTCGATCACGGTTTCGACGGCCACCGGCCCGATCGCTATTTCTTCACAGGCAGCCAGCGACAGTACGCCGGCGATCAATGCGGTCAATGCAAGCGGTAGTCTGCTCATTGTGTGTCCTTGTTGTGCGTGTTACTGGCGTGTCTATCGGGGTTCCGCAGACGATGACATAATGACCGCTGTACTTGGCGACTGTCCAGCCGGATTGCGCCCCAACGCCAACCATCGCCGGGAATTATCCTCATTTCCCGATGTCGCAGTACACGGACAGGTTGACAAAACCGGGTGCCGGACTAAGGTTGATAAACTGAATCAGGCGGCGAATACGATGAACAGCATGACAGTTCGGGATCTGCGCACAATATTTTTGGCGTGTGTGTGCCTGGGCGTCTCCGGTTGCGGAAGCAGCGACGGCGACGGCTTCGTTCCGCCACCACCGCCGCCACCGCCCGTCGGTGCCGACATAGCCACTGAAAGGGTATTTTCCCAGCTCCTTGCTTTCAATCAGCCGCTCGCCATGCTGCAGCGGCCCAACAATGACACGCGCTGGTACGTGCTGCAGCGCGGAGGTGTCATTTACACCTTTCCCAATAACGCAAACGTGATGCCGGCCGACGTCAGTGTGTTTGCAAACCTGTCGGGCATCGTCAACTCCAACGCAGGCGAAGCGGGTTTGCTCGGCGTGGCATTTCACCCGGACTTCAGCAACAACGGCGAGGTTTATGTGTCCTATACCGGCACTTCGGGTGGCCTTCAGTCGAGGGTGTCGCGCTTTGTGAGCCAGGATGGCGGCCTGACCTTGAGTGTCGCATCCGAACTGATTCTGTTGACTCTGCAGCAGCCCTTTAACAACCACAACGGCGGCCAGCTCGCGTTCGGTCCGGACGGATTTCTCTATGTCGGCTTTGGCGACGGTGGCAGCGCCGGCGATCCCAACCAGAATGCACAGAACACGACCAATCTGTTTGGCACGATTATTCGCATCAATGTGGATGCCGGCGCACCGTATTCGATTCCCGCGGACAATCCGTTCGCCGGTAATACCGAATGCTTGACAGGCACCGGTGGCACCGATGAGTGTCCGGAAATTTTTGCCTTGGGATTTCGCAATCCCTGGCGCTGGAGTTTCGACAGCCTGAATGGCGACCTGTGGGTCGGCGATGTTGGACAGGGCAGCCTGGAGGAAATCGACCGAGTGGAACTCGGTTTGAATTATGGCTGGAATGTACGCGAAGGTACGAGTTGCTATCCACCAGGCACGGCAAGTTGCGCAAGCTTTGAAGATCCGATCACCGAGTATGGGCGCGCGTTAGGCGCTTCCGTGACCGGTGGCTACGTGTACCGCGGCATGGGCATTGCAGGCCTTACGGGAACCTACGTATTCGGTGACTTCATCAGCGGCAGGATCTTTGGTGTAGCTGCCAATAGTCCTGAAGGAACGGTTGCGGACGAATTACTGGATACCACACACAGTATTTCATCGTTTGCCGAAGACCTGGATGGCGAGCTGTACCTGCTCGACTACGGCAACGGGTTCATTTTCCAGATCGTCGAAGCGCCCTGACCCGCGAATCGATTTCTCACGCGGCAGCCGGTTGCCGGAGAATATTGTAGGGCGCAAGTTCCGGTTTCCTGCAGCTTGCGAGGCGCACGATGCTGGTGTGCACGAAAGCGTGCTGGCCGGAAACGCTCGCGTGACTCACCATATCGGTGAACACCATCCACGCGGAAAACGGCGGAAAGCGGAAATCCTCGTGCCCTTGCCGGTCCTGCTGGAAAGCCGGCGTGTCTTTCATAAAATTGTGAAAGCGGCGCATGACGCGATCGTACGGCGATGAATCGAGAACCCGCGCCTTGGGCAAGCCGAGAGCGGCAACACCTTTCAGCATTCCGGTACGCAGATGATCCAGCGGACCTTTTTGCAGATAGCCTGCCGGTGGATGCGCCACCTTGATGCCTGCCGCATCGCCGTAGCGCCGGTACACGTCCGGAAAAGTCCCCTTGCTCGCCCAGACGCGATCTTCGGCCGGATTCACGTTGATGAAAAATCGCAGGATCCGGTCGCCGTTGGTGGCGCCGTACGCACCGGCATCGACGTGCACGAGTTCGTTGCTCGCGTGCGGCTTGAGATTACGGCCTCTTTCCTGGATCGGCCGGAAACTGCAGGTGCCGACAGTCCAGTCGCGGGTGAGGCCCGGCATCCTGCTTTGCAGGAATTGTCCGATGTCGTCGCTCATGCGCGTCAGCACGCGACGTACTCGTTCGGCGGTGGATTTGTCGGCGGCGTCGAGCCCGCTCACCCTGCCTGCTTCCGGATGGTAGGATATATTTTTTAATTTCAATAGGTTGGGTAGTTCTACTCGAAAGAACTCTAGGTCATTGCCGGACGGCAACGGGACCGGCGAACGGGGAAAGAAGACGATTGCACCCTCTTCCAGCGCATCCGACAGGTCTGCCGGTCCGGCTGCGGCCACCCGGGCCTGATCAAAAGTCTGCAGCATTCTCGGCACCTCCGAATCGGTAATGGCCACGGGCGCCGATTATAGTGCAGCCGCCGGCGCAGCGGTCGACATAACGCGAAAGCAGAATGGGGACAACAGGGGTATTCAGCTTCCATTCAGCGACCCGGGATCAGCATACCGTCAAACAAGAGGGAGACGATATGAACGTCATCACCGGTCACGACCGCGGCCGCACCGCACAGTCCTTGCCGCAACACAGTGCGCGGGACAAAGCCACTCGCTTCATCATTGCTTTCCTCGTACTGGCGGGTCTTGCGTTTGTCACCCGCGCATCCGCCAATACGACGGCACCGACCATACGCTTGTTCCCGACCACGGTGGTCGAGGATCTGCGGCAAACCAGTTCGGTCGCCCGGGAAATGGAAACCGGGCTGCAGGAAGTCATCGGCCGCCTCGATCAGCAGCAGCAATTGTACGAACAGAGCAAATGCGAAGGCGCCGAGAACGATCCCGGTTGCCAGCGCCTGTCGCGCCAGCTTGGCGCTACTTATCTCGAAATGTTGGGCATCATGGAACAGCGCTTGCCCGACATGGAACACACCGTCAACAACACGCGCCTCAGTCTCGAGAAACGCCTGCGCAGTGAACTCGGTAACAAGATGACGTCGTGGATGCTGCAGGAAACGCTGCTCGGTAGCAATCCTCAGGAAAGCACCAGCGCGGCCAGTCCTTCGATGCGCGGCAAATCCGGCATGCGGCTCTCGGAACGGTTTCGCCAGTACTACCAGCTCGTCGCCTCCTCCAGCAGCCAGAGCGACCAGTCGCTCGCGGTACTCGCCTCGGACATTTATCTCGACATGGACGAAACCAGCACGCTGATCGCGAGAACACGCGAAGAAATTGCGCGCGCAACGCTGATCGAACAGCTGAACCAGTCTTTCGGCGCGATCACCCCGGAGATGATGGAAGTGGTCGGCGGCGTCAAGTCGATCCTGTTCGGCGATGGGGGCAACAACATCCAGGTTGCCGGCCCGCCTCCGGGCAATACCGAACAGGCCTATCGCAGCCCACTCGAAAACTGATCCGGGATCGAACCGGAACTATGGAGAAGGTCATGAGCAGCATTCACTGCCGTATGCCGGCACCGATCCTGATCGCATTGCTCGCGGTCAATTTTCTGCTGGCGTCCTGTGCCAGCACACCGCCTTGCAGCAGCACCACGAGCAAGAACCTCGAGTCCGCCGTCGATGACGTGAAACGCACTCTGACCAGTGGCTGCGAAGCGCATCTCGATCGTTACTACGACGACCTGCTGCGAGTCGCCGAAGGCGATCCGAAACCCGAAAACAAGCGCATTTTCAGCGAGTTTCTGGTGTGGTCCAGCGACGAGGGGCTTTTGAGCCAGCGCCAGGCGAAGGATTACTACAACCGTTACTTCAACGTGAAGTTCATGTCGATGCAGGGCGACTACAACAATTGCTCGCACACCTGCCCGCGCCGCGACCGCGTAATGCTCGACATGGAACGCGAACTCAGCGACAAGGAACGTGGCCTCTTGCGGGTCAGCCTCGACAACGACGGTTACTACCGCGCCGACGAACTCTACCAGGAGATCGAACTCGTACTCGAAGCAACCTGCACCGCCTGCGCGGCCGGCAACTGAAGCGACGTCCGTGGCATGCAAAAAGCAAACAGCGAGCGTTTCATACAGGGATTGACGGCGGGCGTCTTCGGCTCCTTCGTCGGTGCCGCCGCCGTGCTGTACGTACTTGCGCGCACCCGGGTCATCAGTTTCTCCGACGAGCCGCATGTCAGCGACTGGCTGCTGTGGGCTTACACCAACCTCGGCTCGTCGATCCCGGTTTTTGCGGTTCTGCTTATCGCGTACTTCGTCACGCTGCGAAAGCTGCGTAATGCGCTGTCAAATGCGCGGCCGTTGAATGAGATCGTGCAGCTCGATCACCTGACCGATATCTGGACCACTCTGTTTTTCGGCACCGGAGTCATCTGGACGGCGATCGGCATGCGTAGCGCCCTGCTGTTCGCGCTCGGCGATCCGGACGACGGGTTGCAGGATGGCGCGTACATCGTGCTGCGACGCATGGTCGACGGCGGAATACTGCTGGCTCTGTCAACCACGATATTCGGCGGCATCGGCGGCTACCTGATGCGCGTTTACAAATCGGTCACACTCGGTTCCACGTTACAGCATTGTTACGACACGGCGGCACGCGCCGATACCTCGCGCATGCGCGACACACTGGAGCGTATCGAGGGGCACCTGACAGGCCGGGCCGCAACGGCAAGCGACACGGAAGGTCAGGTCTCATGATGCGCTCACCGCTGCATTATTCGATGGGCCGCGGCGCGCACATGGACGCCGCGGATGCCGAACTGCAGACCGACGTGATGCGCTTCATGGCAATCCTGTCGCTCTGCCTCGTGGCCATTTTTGCCCTGGTGCAGAGCATCCCGGTGGTACCGAAACCTGCCGAGCCGCAACGACCGGTGGAATTGCCGCGCGCCGAATTGGCGCGCCCGGCGCCGGAACCTATGCCGCGTCAGGTCGAGCCCACCGAAATACGAACGCCAGCACCCGAACCGGTCAGCAAGCCACAGGAGAGAACAAGTGTTCCGGAGGCAATTCGCGTGCCGGTTCGCGCCCCCATTCACGCACCCGAAGTACGCGCTGCCGAACCCGAGCCGGTCGACCCGCCGGCGGCGGAGCCTGAAAGTACAGTGGTCACGTCAGCACCACCGCAGGATAAGGGTTTCACTTTGCAGTTCGAAGACGACGATGCCCTGACGCGGCTTATTTCGCGCGATGAAGTCGGTTTCTTTGCAATATCCGCGGAGAAATCGCTGCGCCTCAAAATCGATGGCGGCCGAATGGATTTCTGGCCGGCGTCCACCCCCGGTCAGTACCACGAAATGGACGGACAGACCGTGCCGGCGGAAGTCCGGCGGGCGTTGCTGCGCTCCGGCGCCGAGATCGGCGGCGAACAGCGCTGGGGCGTAACCCTTCCCTCCGGTACCGCGGCGCAGCTTCAGCAGTTTCTTACTGACGCGAGCGGCGGCAAGCTGGTCATCGGCCGCAACGGCGACCTGCGGCTGGAGCAATGAGATGAACGCTGGTGCAGTGCGCAGCCTGTCAGTCTTCGTGATGCTGACATTCTGCGTGCCCGTCTTGTCCGCGACGCGACCGGTGGAGCTCGAGAGCTGGGTCGATCGGGACCTGGTGCCCTATGTTGCGGATCAACTCTCGACACATCCGCGCTTTCGCAACGAGTCAGTGCGATTTGTCGTCATGAAAGACGCCAATCCGCAGCCCGTGACCAACGCACTCGCTATTTCGATGCGCGATCGTTTGCAGGATGCGCTGATGGACACGCCGGGCATTCGCATCGCCTGGAGGCCGGACCAGGCTCTTCCGGGCCGCATATCCGGCAGCGGCCATGTGGATTGCAATGCGGACAAGGTGCACTACTACATCGGCCTGGAACTTGCCGAAACGCGTACCGGCGAGTTCGAACTGGTACTGCGGGCGCTGGACCTCGACGACCGCAGCTGGGTTGCCGGCTTCGGCAAGTCCTGGAGCGGCGCGCTGACATCGACGCAGCATCGGGCCTGGCGCGAAGTGGCGACGGACCGCTCCTTTCTCGGCGAGCGCGACGTGCCGTTCGATGAATCGCAAACGGACCTGCTGGCGGCGCAGCTTGCGCACAAACTCGGTTGCTCGCTCCTGCAACAGGTCGACGGCGAATACGTCGCCGCGCCGAACGCCGGGGACGCCGCCGATGCCGGGCGTATGATCGAACTGGTCACCAACAATCTCGCTGCCTACCACGCATTGCAGGTAACGCCGAACAGCGGCGATGCGAATGCAGCGATCGAAGCCCGCGCACACCGTGTCAACGATGAGCTTTTCCAGTACTGGGTGACCGTCAAGCCCAAAGCACCGTCATCCGACCTCAAAGCGATCAGCGCCAGTGCATACGTCCATATGGAAGAAAAGTTCAACCCGGCCGAGGTGGTTACCGCGGTGCCGGCGAACGTTTCTGGGCGCTATACCACGCGTCCCGGCGCCATGCTGTCCAACCTGCGGCTCATCGAACTCGACGATCTGCGGAGTTGCAGCAACCGTGGCGATTGCTTTGCCTTGCAAACGCGCAGCAACGCCGATGCGGTCGTGTTTTTTCTCAATCACCAGCGGAACCTGGGCCTGGTGCGCCTCGGCGGGGAGGAATGCGACCGGCGCGCCTCGGCACGGATTATCAGGGCCAATGAGTCGGTCAACTTCTCGCTGCTCGATGACGATTCGGGCGGCGGCGCGTGGTTACCGGGTGATAAATGGGAGTTGAGTCCCTCCATGGACACTTATTATGTGCTGGCAGCCAGCGACAACAAGGCGGCACGCGCGCTCGCGAGGCACATTGAGCGCTTGCCGTTGCGCTGCACGGCATCGGTGCGCCAGGGACTGCAGGGCGCGGAACTGCAACGCTGGCTGACGGAACTCGAGGCCATTGCCGAAAACTGGCAGGCGCGCATCGACTGGCAGGCCATACGCGTCAGGAACCGGTACTAGCCCCATGATCCGCTTACTCGGCTTCATCATCGGTTCCGCGGTTTCAATCGGCGCGATACTCCTCATACTCGGCGTGCCGGAGTTTCACCTGTCGAACCCGGAACTGCACAAGAGCCGTTTCGACGAGGCCCTGCAGAACCTCAAGGAGAAGCAACGCGAGATCGCAGCCGCCGCAGGTACAGGCGACGCGGCGATACCGGCACCTGCGACAGCGGAAGAGGTCACCGAGTCCCTGCCCGGGCCGGTTGCGATGGTCGAGGAGCCGGTTTCAACTGAACCGCTGACTGAACTGCCGGCGGAAATGGACGACGGGAATGAACTGCTGCGGCTACAGGATCGGCAGTGGCACAGTTTCTGGAATCCCTTCCGCAGCGAGATCGCCGCACGCGGATTCGTCTCGCAGCTGGAACGCGTCACCGGCCTCGATTACCGGGTGGTCAAGGTCAAAACCGGTGTCTATGAAGTCGCGTTCGCGTACGAAAGCGACATCGAGCGGCAGGCCAAACTGTCACAGATCCAGGCAGCCACGGGGCTGGAGCTGCCTGCGCAATGAGAGTCGTCACAATCAGTGCGTCACTCCTCACGACGTTGCTGAGCGGCGTGCTGGCTTATGCCACAACAATGCCTTCGGACGATGCCAACCTGGCCTGGCAACGCTATCTGAAGAATGACACGGAAATTCCGCCGAGCTTTCGTTTTCCGCACGGTCATTGCTTTCGCTCGGCATCGGCGGCGCACAAACTGCCGGAGACACTTTTGCTGGCCGTGGCGCGCGGCGAAAGCGATTTCAATGCGACAGCGCGATCGAAAGCCAATGCACACGGCGTGATGCAGATCCAGTGGCCCGGCACGGCGCAGCATCTCGGCGTTTTTCGCCTGACCGAACTGTACGACCCCTGCACGAACATCGAGGCCGGTGCACGCTATCTGAATGAGCTATTGCAGAGTTACGATGGCAACCTGCATCTCGCGCTTGCCGCTTACAACTACGGGCCAAGCCGCATCGCAAAGGACGGCAGCAATATTCCTCCGGGCGCCGAGTGGTACAGCGGCTATATTTTTCAGCACCTCGACTACGTACTGGGGGATCGCAACCCGAAGAAACCGCTCGGCGAGCACCTGTATTCGGAACTGGGCCGGACGACTCTCGTCAGTTTTGCGGAGCCCTACCGCGCTGCCGCATTTGTGGACAGCATGGAGCAACTGTCACCCGGTTTGCAGCTCGACTGGTTCCGCCACGATGTCGGACGATTCTCCGTGGTCCTGGTTTATGCAGACAAGGATGAGTTCCAGCGCAGTGCGGCACAGCTCGCCCACGCCGGCTTTCGCCTCCAGTAACCTCCAGTAATATGAGCTGCCAAAGGGAAAGGGAAAAGGTGCCGGATTTATTAAAAAAAGGTGCCGGGTTTATTTTCTGTATCCAGAAAATAAACCCGGCACCTTTTTCCTTTTTAGCCTTACGGGTCCGGCGGCCGTGGCAGCTTGCCGTTCAACAATGCGGCACTGCCAAGGCCCATACGGCGCTGGATACCCAGGACCTCGGCAACCTTTACATCGATCACGTGCACTCTGGCCGCGGGCAAGTGCAGGATGGTACCGCCGGTTGCCGTTGGCGCATCCGGTAGAATCACAGTTACATTTCCGTCCGCATGACGTTCGACAACGAATGCCAGCTGCCAGCCGTCGGTCCACACTACTGCCACCTGCATTTCCTGCGAGCTGCCGCCGGAAAGTTCGTCACCGACCGATTGCGCAAGGCGGTAGACGGCAACCCGACCGAGCAGATTGACTTCGATCCACGACCGCAATTTGCCACCGGCCGCGGACTGTGCAATGAGTCCGGCAAGAAAGCACAGCAGAAACAGGAAAACGCTCAGCAGGATTATGGCGTCGGCTGCACCCCTGAACAGCGGCACGTCCATGCGCTCCGCTACGCGATGAAAAACTGGCATCAGGTGACCAATTACGTAGCTCAAGGCAAAGACCACAAAAGCAAACGGCAGCAGGAACACGGCACCGCCGATGACTGTGGTCTTGACGATTCGGAGAATTTGCATAATCCCTGCCTCCACTGGCATTCAGATCTGTTTGAGCGCAACAATATCTTCGATCGCAGGATCCACCGCAACCGGGATGCGGCGCGGGCAGTCCGTGCGCTTTTTTGATTGCAAATTCTCACACTGATCGGCAATCTCAAGGCACGATCCCGCACTCAATCTTGTCACTGCGCCGAGCTTGGTTGAGGTCGCAAGTGGAAAGCGTTATGAGAAACAATAAGATACCAGTCATATTGATTGTAATGCTTACGTTGGCTAGCGCCTGCAGCCCGTCGCCGCATGAAACGGCTGCTACGCCTTCAGCATCCGCAGCCGGCACGCCGGGAATGGACCGTACCCACTTGCCGATCGCGCAGCCCGCACCGCAGACCTACTCCGAGCTCGACGCGCGCAATGCCACACCGCCGCCGCGCTTCGAAGTCAAGGCGCCCGACGGCGCACCGAACGTCGTGATCGTACTGATCGACGACGTTGGCTTTGGCGGACCGTCGACCTTCGGTGGCCCGATCAGCACGCCAACACTGGACCGGCTTGCCGAGTCCGGCCTGCGCTACAACAATTTTCATACCACGGCGCTGTGCTCGCCGACGCGCAATGCCCTGAAGACCGGCCGCAATCACCACACGACCAATACCGGCTCGATAATGGAAACCGCCACGGCTTTCCCCGGCAACACGGGGCAGGTGCCGAACAGCGTTGCACCGCTTGCGGAAATGCTGCGGCTGAACGGCTACAGCACCGGCGCCTTCGGCAAATGGCATGAAACTGCCGCCTGGGAAACCAGCGTCTCCGGGCCGTTCGACCGCTGGCCGACGCAGCAGGGTTTCGACAAGTTCTACGGATTCATTGGCGGCGAGACCGACCAGTGGTATCCGCTGATTTATGACGGCGTGATCAAGGTCGATCCGCCGAAAATGGAGAACTACCACTTCACCGTCGACATGACCAACCAGGCGATCAATTGGGTCAAGGCCCAGCAGTCGATGACGCCGGACAAGCCGTTCTTCGTCTATTACGCGACCGGCGCCGTGCATGCGCCGCATCACGTGCCGAAAGAATGGGCGGACAAGTACAAGGGGAAGTTCGACAAGGGCTGGGACGAGACGCGCAAGGAATCGCTCGCGCGGCAAAAGGAACTGGGCGTCGTGCCGGAGAATACCGAGCTGGGCGAAAGACCGAAGGATCTAAAAGCCTGGGACGAATTGCCGGCCGATCAACGGCGCCTGTTCTCCCGCCAGGCGGAAGTGTTCGCCGGGTTCCTCGAGCAGACCGATCACGAGATCGGGCGTTTTGTCAGCGCGATCGAGGACATCGGCGAGCTGGACAACACGCTGTTCATTTACATCGCCGGTGACAACGGCACCAGCGCCGAGGGCGGTTTCGTCGGCATGTACAACGAGATGACCTATTTCAACGGTGTCGTCGAGAAAGTCGAGGACCTGATTCCGCTGATTGACAAGTGGGGCGGCCCGGAGACCTTCCCGCACATGGCGGCCGGCTGGGCCGTCGCGTTCGATGCGCCGTTCTCCTGGACCAAGCAGGTCGCATCGGACTTCGGTGGCACGCGTAACGGCGCGGTAATCCATTGGCCGAAGGGAATCACGGAAAAAGGCGGCCTGCGCAGTCAGTTTTCGCACGTCATCGACGTCGCACCGACGATCCTCGAAGCCGCCGGACTGCCGGAACCGAAGTCGGTCAACGGCACCGTGCAAACGCCGATCGAAGGCACCAGCATGCTGTACACGTTCAACGATGCTGCGGCAGCGGAGCGGCACACGACGCAGTACTTCGAGATGTTCGGCAATCGCGCGATTTACAACGATGGCTGGCTTGCCCGCACCATCCACCGGGCGCCGTGGCAGACGAGTGGCATGCAGCCGCTGACTTCTGACGTCTGGGATCTCTATAACGCGAAAGAAGACTTCAGCCTCACCAAGAACCTCGCTGCCGAGCAACCCGAGAAGCTCAAGGAGATGCAGGCGCTATTCATGAAGGAAGCGGAGAAGTATCATGTGCTGCCGATTGACGATCGCACCATTGAGCGCACCAATGCGGCCCTGGCCGGGCGCCCGGATGTGCTGGGCGACAGAACCTCGCTCACGCTTTACGAAGGCATGCAGGGTATGCTGGAAAACACCTTCATGAATATCAAGAACCGCTCGAGTAAGATCACGGCGGAACTCGAGATCCCGGCGGGCGGCGCGAACGGCGCGATTCTTTCGCAGGGCGGCCGCTTCGGCGGCTGGTCGCTGTACGTGAAGGACGGCAAACCGGCCTACACCTATAACTTCCTCGGGCTGGAGCGTTTCACAGTGTCCTCGTCGGAAGCGCTGCCGGCAGGTCCCGCCACGGTTACGCTGGATTTCGCCTACGACGGCGGCGGCGCCGGCAAGGGCGGCGACGCGACCTTGTACGTGAACGGGGAATCGGTGGCGCAGGGCCGTGTCGAGAAAACCCAGCCGAATATTTTCTCGGCCGACGAAACCGCTGATGTCGGCATCGACAACCAGACGCCGGTTGCCGAGGGCATCGGCATCGGCCCGGAAACGCGGTTCACCGGCAGGATCAGCGAAGTCACGCTGGAAGTGCGTTAGGGCGCAGGACCACATGAGGAGTAAGAGATAGATGAGACACACTTGGCTGGTTTTGTTGCTGGTTGCCACGAGCGCAGCGAACGCGCAGGAAGACCCCAGGTTCAGTATCACCCTTGGCGCATTCTTCACAGACCGTGACAGCCAGACGAAAATCGACGGGGACGCGGGTTCGGGGACGGACGTGGACCTGGAGAGCGACCTCGGACTCGAGAGAACGGATACCGTTTTTCGCGTGGATGGCTACTGGCGATTCGCGGAGAAGCATCGTTTCGACATCAGCGCGTTCGATCTTTCCCGTTCGGCGTCGAAGCAGATCGAGCGGGACATAATCTGGAACGATACGACCTACCCCATCAATACTACGGTGGATGCCGAGCTCGACCTCGCGATCTACAAGGCGGCATACACGTGGATGTTTCTCAAGCGCGACCGCAGCTTTCTCGGCGCAACGGCCGGCCTGTACGTAGCGGACATCGGGACGACCTTGTCCGGATCGTCTGGCGGCAGCGTTGAATCCAGCGGCGTCACGGCGCCCCTGCCCGTCATCGGGCTTCGCGGGGAGTACCGGTTTGCCGAAAGGTGGTCGCTGCGCGGCAGCGGCGAATTTTTTGCCATCGAATACGACGCCTACGACGGGTCTCTTTACGACCTCTTCATCGGTCTCGATTTTAGCGCTACGGAGACTATCTCGGTCGGGGTCGGCGTCAACAGCGTGCAACTCGACATCGGTGTCACCAAGAGCAACTTCCAGGGAGACCTGGACTGGCAGTACGACGGCGCGATGGCGTATCTCAAATTTGATTTCTAAAAGGCATCAAGTGAAGTAGCTTACGCTTTTCACTCACCAAGCCGCAGTCAACGCTTTCGTTCATCGTCGGCAAGCACTCATTCCCAAAGCTCGTTGACCGGCGCGGCACGTAGGTGCCGTTCGCGGCGTAACGCCGGTGCTATGATACTTCCTGAATACGAGCCATTTCCGTAAGTCATGCAAGCAATAATCCGAATTGAAGACCTTTGCAAAACGTATGCCGACGGTTTCCAGGCACTGAAGAATATCAATCTCGATGTCTTTCCCGGCGAGATCTTCGCCCTGCTCGGGCCGAATGGCGCAGGCAAGACCACGCTGATCAATATCATCTGCGGCATTGCCAGGCCAAGCAGCGGGCGCATAACGGTGGATGGCCACGACGTTATCCGCGACTTTCGGCATACGCGGTCGATGATCGGGCTGGTGCCGCAGGAGCTCTCGACCGACATGTTCGAGACCGTGTGGTCCACCGTGAGCTTCAGTCGCGGGCTGTTCGGCCACCCCGCGAATCCACAGCATATCGAACAGCTCCTGAAAGCATTGTCTCTTTTGGACAAAAAAGACAGTAAAATCATGACTTTGTCTGGCGGCATGAAACGCCGGGTGCTGATCGCCAAGGCACTGGCGCATGAGCCGCGTATCCTGTTTCTCGACGAGCCGACCGCTGGCGTCGACGTCGAGCTTCGCAAGGACATGTGGCAGATCGTGCGCGACCTGCGGGAATCCGGAGTGACCATCATCCTGACGACGCATTACATCGAGGAAGCGGAGCAGATGGCTGATCGCGTCGGCGTCATCAACCATGGCGAGATCATACGCTTGCAGGAAAAGCAGGAGCTGATGCAGGAACTGGGGCGAAAGCAGCTGGTCCTGCACCTGCACGAACCGCTGGCACGGATTCCGGAATTGCTTTCGAGCTACACGCTCGAACTCGCCGATGCTGGCGCGAGGCTCATCTACACATACGAGACGCGAGCAGCACGCACCGGCATCACGACCTTGCTCCGGCAACTGAGCGACGCCGGTATCCGTTTTCACGACATCGACACCAGTGAGAGTTCGCTCGAAGACATCTTTGTCGGACTGGTGAAACAGGCGCCACCGCCGTCCGGCCGGGCGGCCGGGGGCCACGCGCCGTGAAACTGAATTTTTACGCCATCGGTGCCATATACCGTTTCGAAATGGCGCGCATGCGCCGCACCTTGTTCCAGAGTATCGCAACTCCGGTCATCTCGACATCGCTTTATTTCATCGTTTTCGGCGCGGCGATCGGTTCGCGCATTGCGGAGATCGACGGCGTGAGTTACGGCTCCTTCATCGTGCCAGGGCTGATCATGCTGATGTTGCTGACCGAGAGTGTTTCCAACGCATCGTTCGGCATCCACATGCCGCGGTTCACCGGCACGATCTATGAAGTCCTCTCGGCCCCGGTATCCTATGTCGAAGTGGTGGCCGGCTACGTCGGTGCGGCGGCGACGAAGTCGATCATACTCGGCACTATCATCCTCGCGACAGCGAGTCTTTTCGTCGACATTCGTATCGCGCACCCGTTCTGGATGCTGCTGTTCCTGGTCCTGACGTCGGCCAGTTTCAGCCTGTTCGGTTTCATCCTCGGCATTTGGGCCGACGGCTGGGAAAAACTGCAGATCGTTCCGGCGTTGATCATCACGCCGCTGGCCTTTCTCGGAGGCAGTTTTTATTCCATCAGCATGTTGCCGCCGTTATGGCAAACCGTGACCCTGTTCAACCCGGTCGTGTACCTGATCAGCGGCTTTCGCTGGAGCTTCTATGAAAACGCGGATGTCAGCGTCGCATTGAGTCTGTCCATGACCTGCGTATTCCTGCTCGTTTGCCTGGTGATCGTCTGGTGGATTTTCCGCACCGGCTACAAATTGCGCACTTGAAGTACAGGTTGGAATTACAGTGACAGTAACCTTAGTTGGAATTGGCACCACTACGAGGAAAAGCAGTCATGCCAAAAACATTTTTGCTGGCAGTAGCTCTGGCACTGCCAGGTGCATTGTGGGCCGAGGAGTCATCGACCACGGCTTTCGCATTTGATCACGTCGCACTTTCTGTTGCCGACCTGGATGCCTCGGCCGAATTCTACGAGGCAGTATTCGGTTTGAAAGAAATAAGCAATCGCACCAGGATTGAAGGCATCCGGTGGTTTTCGCTGGGCGAAGGCAAGGAGCTGCACTTTATCTCGGTCATGAACGATCCCGTGAAGCTCAACAAAGCGGTTCATGTCGCCTTGAAGACAGCGGATTTCGATAACTTCCTCGCTGCGCTTCAGGCTATGGATCTCGAATTCACCAACTTTCCCGGAACTGTCGGGGAAGTGAGCGTCAGACCAGACGGCGTCAGGCAACTGTATCTTCAAGATCCGGACGGCTACTGGATCGAAATCAACAGCGCTGCGTCAAACTGAACAAGGTCGACAATCGAATCTGTCCCCAGGCCTACGGGACCTCATTGCGTGGCCAGTATTCCAGCAGTCCGATAGCCGCCAATGCCTGGTCGAATCTCGGGTCTGCGCGCAATCGCGCAGAAGGCGGTATGAACACGACCTGAAGCAATGGATACATGCGCTCGTCGATGCCGTGCTGCAAGACGCCAAAAGCCTCATCCATAAGGCCTAGTTCAGCATAGGCGCCGGCAATGTAAACAAGATCGACAGCGGTTTCGGAGCGGGCCTTTGAGAGCACCTGCGTCGCTTTTTCCGTTTGGCCAAGAAGCGCATAGGCCCAGCCGCGAACACCGCTGTCATCCGCAAATCCTTCCGGCAAATCGTCCAACGTTGCAAGCGATTCTTCTGGCCGTCCGGCCTGCAGATAGGCGAGGCCCAGCCAGCGTCGCGCATTGTGAAAGGCCGGGTCAATTCGCAGCGATTCCTCGTAAACACGAATGGCTGCGTCCGTTTCGCCCCAGAACTGCAAATGATTCGCCAATCCGTTTCGGAGCTGTAACGCCAATGGATCGAGCCCGAGAGCAATATCGAGTTGCGCGCGAGCATCTGTCTTGCGATTTATGTAGTCGAGATTCAACGCGAACCAGTAATGGGCCAGCGCATTGGCAGGGTCGAGTTCAATTGCCCGTCGATAAACCCGGTTTGATTTTTCGAAATCCCAGTCGTACCAGCTAAGCACGGCACCCATGGACGTATGTGCCTCGGCCAACAACGGATCCAGCTGCAGTGCACGACTCGCCGCCTCGCGCGCCAATGGCAATACGTCATGACTCCGACGCCAGCCGAAGTTGGACGAAATGGCATAGGCATCGGACAGGCCTGCATAGGCACGAGCGTAATTCGGGTCGAGTTCGACCGCCTGCTGAAATGACTCGATTGACCCCAGAACACCTTCGCGCGTGCGCCTGTACCATTGAAAACGGCCGCGCAGATACGCATTGTAAGCGTCCGCATTCTGAGTCCCGCGCTGCGCCGCAATACTCGGAGTATCCGCTCCAGTCAGTTCCGGCTGCAATGCATTGACAATCGCGCCCGCAATTTCTTCCTGCACGTCAAAAATATCCTCGTCAAATCCTCGATCAAAGGTATCTGACCAGAGATGTGACTGATCGTTGGCGCGGATCAGCTGCGCGGTGATGCGAATGCGGTTTCCAGAGCGACGAATGCTCCCCTCAAGAATTGTCACAACCTCGAGTGCTTCACCGATCGAGCGCAGATCAGTGTCCTTTCCCTTGAAGGAAAACGATGATGTGCGACCAGCCACTTTGATGTCAGGCAGTTTCGCCAGCAAATTGAGCAACTCTTCAGCCATACCATCGCCGAAGTACTCCATATCTCCCGAAGCGCTCATATCCACAAACGGAAGCACGCCAATGGAACCGACAACGTCCTGCGCCGGTTCCGGCGAACTGCCGCGACCGGCGAACCAGCCTGCTCCGGCTCCCAAGGCGACCAGCACCGCGACCAGCGAAATCGCTTTTGGAGACAACCAGCCCGCCGCTGTTCGCGTCGTTAACGTGCGGCCGGTACGGATGATTCCCTTCTCAGTAACATCGAATGCCCAGGCAAGGACAATGACAATCGGGATACCGACCAGCAGCATTGCGATGACCAGCGTAATCGTCCAGTCCGGCAGGCCAAGGCGCGGAAACACAAGGTCTGCAACTTCGGCTATGGCATACGAAACAGCAGCATAAACCGAAAGTACACGAACGACCTTGCGCCGCTTGAGCTCCTCAAGAAACGA
>CAYXKM010000289.1:0-5758 GCA_964465665.1 uncultured Woeseiaceae bacterium | reverse complement strand
GATCCACTGGTCATGCCGATTGGTGCCATCAACTCGACGGGCCTGCAGGTCATGCATCTCGTACGGCGCTTGCGCAACGAGCTCAAGGTCAACACTACCTGCGGTGCCTCCAATGTCAGTTTCGGCCTGCCGAATCGAAACGGCATCAACAGCGCGTTTCTGACCATGGCGATCAGTGCAGGATTGACCTCGGCCATTACCAGCCCGCTGCATGCCGAAGTGGTGCAGGCCATACGCGCGGCGGATGTCATGATGGGTCACGATCCGGATTGCACACGCTGGATTCGCGCTTACCGCGAGGGATCCACAGAAGAACCTGCCACCTCGGCCCGCGGCGGACGTGTCCGACGCCGCCGGCCGGCCTGAAGTACATACCGGTGACACGAGACGCAAGAGTGGTTTTTCTGCCATCCGGCAAGCGGGGCACTTTTGCTGTCGGAACGGCATTGCTCGATGCGGCGCGCCAGCTCGGTGTCGACATCGATTCCGTCTGTGGCGGGCGGGCGCTGTGCGGACGTTGCCAGATACTGTGCGTCGAAGGCTCGTTCCCGAAACACAACATCGTGTCGGAAGCCAGCCACCTGTCGCCGTTTTCGGATACGGAACAGGCCTACGAAACCCGCCGTCGGCGGTCGCTTGCCGCCGGCCGGCGACTCAGCTGCCAGGCAAAAGTCCTCGGTGACCTGGTCGTCGACGTACCGGCCGAGAGCCAGGTCCACCGCCAGCTCGTGCGCAAGAAAGCGGAGCATCGGGACATCGTCCTCGATACCAATACGAGACTGTGTTTCGTCGAAGTGGCGCCTGCGGATTTGTACAATCAAAAAGGCGATCTGGAACGGCTGCGCGATGCGCTTTCCGCGCAGTGGAAACTCGACGACCTTGCCGTCGACAGCTCGGTACTGCGCTACCTGCAACCCGTATTGCGCAAAGGTAACTGGAGCGTAACGGTTGCCATCCGCGGCCATAAGGAAATTGCCGCCGTCTGGCCCGGATTCAAGGACCCGATTTACGGCGTCGTGGTCGACATCGGGTCCACCACCATAGCAGTGCATCTTTGCGACCTGATCAGCGGCGAGCTGCTCAATTCCGGTGGCGTCATGAATCCGCAGATCCGTTTTGGTGAAGACCTGATGAGCAGGGTCTCGCACATCATGATGCACCCGGAAAGTGTCACGGCGCTGACCGATGTCGTGCAACAGGGTGTCAGCGACCTGATTGCCAGCGTTGCGAAAGAAAAATCCATCGATGTCAACGACGTGCTCGAAGCGGTTGTCGTCGGCAATCCGATCATGCATCACCTGTTTCTCGGCATAGACCCGATCGAACTCGGCGGTGCGCCTTTCGCGCTGGCGACCGAGGGTAGTTTGAACGTGCTGGCGCGCGACCTGAATTTGCGCATCAATCAGGGTGCCAGCGTGTACCTGTTGCCGAGCATCGCCGGTCACGTGGGCGCCGACTCGGCGGGCGTGATACTCGCGGAGGAACCGTACCTGCGGGACGAGATCACGCTGGTTGTGGACGTAGGGACGAATGCGGAGATCGTGCTGGGAAACCGGCAGCGGCTGCTGGCATGTTCCAGTCCTACCGGCCCGGCGTTCGAAGGCGCGCAGATCAGCGCGGGACAAAGGGCGGCGCCCGGCGCCATCGAGCGCGTCAGGATAGACCCGGACACACTCGGGGTGCGGATCCAGGTTATCGGCTCGACGCTGTGGTCTGACGAACAGGGATTCGCCGAATCGATCCGGCACTGCGGCATTACCGGCATCTGCGGATCGGGAATCATCGAGGCCGTCGCCGGGATGTACCTGGCCGGCGTTCTCACGTCGGACGGGGTGATTGACGGGAGTCTCGCTGCAAAATCCGATCGGCTGGTGGCGGACGGCAGGACGTGGTCGTTCAGGCTGTACTCCGGGGCGCAGGACATACTGGTTACGCAGAACGACGTGCGGCAGATTCAACTTGCGAAGGCCGCGTTGTACGCCGGCGTAAAACTCCTGATGAGTCGGGCGGGCATCGACAAAGTCGACGCCATTCGACTTGCGGGTGCATTCGGCAGCCACATCGATGCGCGGTATGCCATGACCATCGGCCTGATCCCCGATTGCAAGCTGGATAAAGTCTCTTCCGCCGGAAACGCGGCAGGTACCGGTGCGCGGATTGCCTTGCTCAACATGGCGGCACGCAGTGAGATCGAATCGATCGTCCGGCGCGTGGAAAAAATCGAGACGGCGATCGAGCCGCAATTTCAGCAATTCTTCGTCGAAGCGATGGCATTGCCGCACAGCGTCGATGATTTCCCGGAACTGTTTGCCGTATTCAAAAAACCGGAACCAGGAAAACCTGCAGATCGAGCAGCGGACCGGCGGCAACGGCGTCGCAAGCAACGTTGATATTCCAGGGCAGAGAGTTTCGACGATGAGTGAATTGAGATCACGGGCCAAAGTGGTGGTCATCGGCGGCGGAGTCGTCGGTGTCAGCTCCCTGTATCATCTCGCGCGCAAGGGCTGGGGCAATGACGTCGTCCTCGTCGAAAAAGGCGAACTGACCTCCGGCTCGACGTGGCATGCCGCCGGATTGCTGCCGCTCTTCAACATGAGTTACAGCGTCGGCCAGATTCACAAGTACTCGGTCCGGCTCTACCAGGAGCTCGAAGCTGAAACCGGCCAGTCCGTAGGTTTCCGCAAAGTCGGCAACCTGCGCCTGGCGATGAACCGGGACCGCATGGACGAATACCGGCAGTACGCGGCGACGGCGCGGACCATCGGCATCAATGTCGAGTTCCTGACGCCGGCCGAGGTGAAAAAGAAATGGCCGCTGTGCGAGATCGGCGGGCTGGTCGGCGCCATCTACCATCCGGACGACGGTTACATCCAACCGGCAGATTTGACCCAGGCCCTGGCAAAAGGAGCGCGAGCGAGGGGTGCGACCATACACCGGAACACCGCCGTACTCGCGATCGAGAGAACACCGTCGGGTGACTGGCGGGTCGAAACGAACAAGGGAAGCATCGTCTGCGAGCACATTATTTCCGCCACCGGCAACTATGCCCGCAAGACCGGCGCGATGGTCGGGCTCGATATCCCGGTCATGCCGGTGCAGCACCAGTTCATCGTGACCGAGCCGCACCCGTTATTGCTGGAACGGCGCAGCAAGGGACTCGAGGAACTGGCGGTACTGCGCGAATCGGACGGCTCGTGGTACCTGCGGGAGGAAGCCGGCGGTTTCATCCTCGGGCCGTATGAAAAGGGTGCGCCCTGTTGTTACCTCGACGGGCCCGACCCGTCCGCCGAGTATGAGCTGTTCCAGGAAGACATCGAAAGACTGGAACCCCACATCGAGGCGGCCATGGCCCGCGTCCCGGCTTTCGCCGAGGTCGGCATCAAGAAAGTCTATAACGGGGCGATCGCGTATACGCCGGATGGAAACCCCATCGTCGGTCCTGCCTGGGATATCGACAATTTCTGGCTGAACGAAGGCCACAGTTTCGGCATTACGGCCGCCGGTGGCGCCGGATGGCAGCTGGCGGAGTGGATCGTCGACGGCGAACCGACGGTGGATATGCTCGGTGTCGAGCCTCGCCGTTACGGCGATTACGCAACCCGCGAGTACCTGATCGAAAAAAATGAGGAAGCCTACTCGCACGTATTCGTCATTCATTACCCGGACGAAGAGCGGCCGGCGGCGCGTCCCTTGCGGACCGCACCCTGTTACGAACGGCTGAAGGCTATGGGCGCGGTTTTCGGCCAGAAGTTCGGCTGGGAGCGCGCCAACTGGTTTGCTAGCGAGGGCATGGCCCAGCAGGACGACTGGTCGTTTCGCCGTTCGAAATGGTTCGAGGCCATAGGCCGGGAGGTGCTAAACGTTACCGGGAACGTCGGCCTCCTCGACATGACGGCATTTGCGAAATGCCGGATCTCGGGACCGGGAGCCGAAGGATTCCTCGATCGCCTGCTGGCCAACCGCTTGCCGAAAAAAGCCGGCAATATCGCTTTGTGCCATGCCCTGAGCCAAAGCGGCGGTGTGCACTCGGAGTTCACCGTGCTCAGGGAATCGGCGGATTCGTTCTACCTGGTTTCAGCCGGGGGCTTGCAGCGCCTGGATCACGACTACATAAGGAAGAGCATGCCGCGTGACGGCTCCGTGCAATTTACGCCGCTGACCAGTGCGATCGGCGTGCTGGTTCTTGCGGGTCCGCATTGCCGCGAACTGTTGCAACGTGTATCCAGTGGTGACTTTTCCAATAAAGCATTCCCCTGGCTCACGGCGCGGAATATCGGCGTGAATCTCGCGCCCGTCAATGCCATGCGCATCAATTATGTCGGCGAGCTCGGCTGGGAGTTGCATCATCCGATCGAATATCAGAATCACATCTTCGATGCACTGTTTGCGGCCGGCGAAGACCTGGGACTCAAACCGTTCGGCATCCGGGCCATGGATTCCATGCGGCTGGAGAAGTCGTATCGCATGGTTGGCACGGAATTGTCGATCGAGTATTCGGCGTACGAATCCGCCATGGATCGTTTCGTGCACCCGGACAAGGGAGAGTTCGTCGGCCGGGATGCGCTGTTGTCACGGAAGGCAAGCGGCCTGCGTTATCGGCTGGTAACGCTCGAAGTGCTGGACGTGCGGGATGCCGATGCGCTGGGCAACAATGCGCTGACGCTGAATGGAAAACTCATCGGCCGCGCGACCGGCGGTGGTTACGGGTTTCGCATCGGCAAGTCCCTCGCGCTCGGCATGGTTGCTCCGGAATTCTCCGCGACCGGCCAGGAGCTTTCGATCGAAATTCTCGGTGAGCAGTACCAGGCCCGGGTACTGGACGAGAGCCCGTTCGACAGCGGCAATAATCGGCTGCGGGATGTCAGGGAATAATGTCACGGTATTCTGCATTCAGTCTGCTGCGGAATGCCGCGAGCCATAACAGGCACTGGCAGCAGGCATTTCGAAACCCGGATCCGAAATCCGCTTACGACGCGGTCATCGTCGGTGGCGGAGGGCACGGGTTGGCGACCGCTTACTACCTGGCGAAGGAACACGGGCTGCGCAACATCGCCGTGCTTGAAAAAGGCTGGATCGGCGGCGGCAATACCGGCCGCAATACGACCATCGTGCGCTCCAATTATTTGTGGACCGAGGCGGCGCTGCTGTATGAGAAATCGCTGAAACTGTGGGAAAGCCTGAGCACCGAGCTCAATTTCAACGTCTTGTTCAGCCAGCGGGGCGTATACAACCTCGGCCATACACTGCAAGACATGCGCGATATCGAACGTCGCGTCAGTGCCAATCGACTGAACGGCATCGACGCCGAAGTCGTCGGCCCGGCGGAGATCGAAGCGCGCATACCGCACATCAACCTGTCGCGAGACTCACGATATCCGATCCTGGGTGCGTCATTTCAGCGCCGAGGCGGCGTCGCCCGGCACGATGCTGTGGCCTGGGGCTTTGCCCGCGCTGCCGACGCCTGCGGCGTCGACATCGTCCAGCAGTGTGAAGTCACCGGGATCCGCCGAGAGGGGGATGAAGTCAGCGGTGTAGAAACGACCCGCGGCTTCATTGCAACGCCGAAAATCGGCGTCGTGGTGGCGGGACACGCGAGCGTACTCGCAAAAATGGCGGGTATCCGCTTGCCGCTGGAGAGCCATCCCTTGCAGGCTTTTGTATCGGAACCAATGAAACCGGTGTTACACACCGTGGTCATGTCGAACGCGGTCCACGGCTATATCAGCCAGTCCGACAAAGGGGAGCTGGTGATCGGCGC
>CAYXKM010000288.1:0-9857 GCA_964465665.1 uncultured Woeseiaceae bacterium | reverse complement strand
CATCTCCGGAGCAAAAAACATGACGAATGAGAAGACCATCAGAAAGGCGATGATGTACACCAGATCTTTCGAAGTGTGATAGGGATGGAACGCGATCCCGTCAAGCGGAATGCCGTCCGGCCCCTTGTGATATTTGATCTCGATGCCGTCCGGATTGTTGGACCCTACGTGATGCAGTGCCACGATGTGCACGAACACAAGCGCGATCAGCGCCAGCGGCAAAGCAATGACGTGCAGGGCAAAGAAGCGATTCAGGGTGATATCGGAAATCGAATAGTCGCCGCGGATGTATTCGACCAGCGTCTCGCCGATGAAGGGAATGGCACCGAACAATGAAATGATGACCTGAGCGCCCCAGTACGACATCTGCCCCCAGGGCAGGAGATAACCGGCAAATGCCTCGGCCATGAGTACGAAGAAGATCAGCATGCCGATGATCCAGATCAGTTCGCGTGGCTTCTTGTACGATCCGTAAAGCATCGCGCGGAACATGTGCAGGTACACAATGATGAAAAAGAAGGATGCCCCTGTCGAATGCATATATCGAATGAGCCAACCCCATTCGACGTCACGCATGATGTATTCGACCGACGCAAATGCCTCCGCGGATGACGGCTTGTAGTTCATCGTCAGAAAGATGCCGGTTACGAGCTGGATCACGAGCACGACCATTGCCAGCACGCCAAAGACATACCAGATGTTGAAGTTCTTCGACGCGTAGTACTCGGTCGCATGAACTTTCATCGTCTCCGTAAACGGAAATCGATCGTCGATCCACTTCATGAAGCCGCCTTTCGGCGTGCCAATCTCGGACTCGATTCGTGCCATTACGCCGCCCCCGTCTCCGCGCCAATCATGATGACGTCGTCTTTGATGAACCGGTACGGCGGAACCCGAAGGTTGGTCGGAGCCGGAACACCTTTATATACGCGCCCGGCAAGATCGAATTTCGATCCGTGGCACGGACAGAAGAATCCGCCGAACCAGTCGTCGCTGGGACCAACCTGGAATTGTGGCAACGGCGCACAGCCAAGGTGCGTGCACGATCCTTCGATCACCAGATACTCAGGCTTCGCCGAGCGGTAGCCGTTAACCGCGAATTCCGGCTGTTGCTCGGCAACCTTTGAATCAGGGTCACGCAACAGGTCCTGCGCTTTTGCCAGCTCCAGCCGACCGAGCATTTCCTCGGTTCGACGGACCACGAATACCAGCCGGCCTCGCCACTCCACCCGAATCATCTCGCCGGGCTCAAGGGAGGAAAGCGGTACCTCGACCGGCGCACCCAGCGCCTCGGCTCGCGCGCTCGGTTTCAATGACGAGAGAAATGGAATCGCCGCCAGGGCAATTCCCGCCCCTCCGGTTACAGCGGTAGCCAGGGTGAGGAAATGACGTCTGTTGCGATCAACGTCGTCGGTCATCAGGCACTCCCATTTACACCGGTTTGTGGCGTCTTTTTAGCTTTAGTTTCGAAAACTGATAGATTTGCAGCAGACCCGGTTTGCCGTCAGGATGGCGGCTGGTTCGGGACTGGGTGCGGAACCCGTGGCGCATTATACACAGGGCCGTCGAATATTGGCTAGGCGCGGGCCTGCCATGATCTGGCTGCTCCGGTCCTCGAAAATTGCCAGGAACAGTACTCCCGGAAATCAAAAGTGGCGCGACTAAAGCCGGTCCTCGTTTTTTTGCTTCAGTCGATCGTGGTTGGGCTGGCTGCAGCCTTTATCGCCGTCCTGCTTCGGCCGCAGTTGCTGCCGTCGATTGGCCAACCTGATGTCGGCCCGCTGCCGGCCAGTTACGCTGATGCTGTTGCAATCAGCGCCCCGGCAGTGGCCAACGTCTATACGCGCCGGCTGGTTCTGGCTCGCGACGAGAACGGAGCGGCAGACCGATACCGAACCAACACCAGCCTTGGGTCCGCCGTGGTCATCGATCCTGACGGCTTTCTTGTTACCAACTACCATGTGGTTGCGAGCGCCAGCGAAATTCGCGTGCAAATGGCGGACGGACGCATTGCAAGCCCAACCGTAGTAGGTGTCGATGCGGAAACGGATCTGGCCGTTCTCAAAGTCGATCTCGGTGACCTGACGGCAATTCCGCTCGGGCGCTCGGACCAGTTGCGAATCGGTGATGTCGTGCTGGCGATCGGCAATCCCTACGGCCTGTCGAAAACGGTAACACAGGGAATCGTCAGCGCCACCGGCCGAGGATTACTGGGTCTCAATACCTTCGAAAATTTCATTCAGACAGATGCCGCCATAAACGAAGGAAACTCAGGCGGCGCGCTGATAAACACACTCGGGGAACTGGTCGGCATAAACACGGCTGTTCTCGCCCAGGACGCCGGCACGGAGGGCATCAGCTTCGCCATTCCCGTCAACCTCGTTCGAGGTGTGGTGGATGAAATCAAACGCCAGGGTCGCGTCATTCGTGGTTGGGTAGGGCTCGAGCCCGATGAGCTGACTCGCGCCGAGGCCAACGCCCTGGGTATCGACACCGGCGCCGGGATTATCCTTACCAAAGTGTTCGAGAACGGACCGGCTGCTGTAGCGGGGCTCCTGCCCGGTGACGTGATACTTTCCATCAACGGCGAGCAGGTTCGGTCACGTCAGCAGGCTTTGCTGATTGTCGCGGCGCTCGAACCCGGCAATCAGGTTGAAGTCGATGCGTGGCGTAACGGCCAGCGCTTCAACGCGACAATTACTGCCGCCGAGCGGCCGCCCGACGAAAACCCCTGAATCGGTACACCATTGCACAGGGAAGTAACGACGATATCCGTCGCGAATTATTTCGGAACCCGCCTGATTATCGCGCCGAGCTGACGCAGTTTTTCCTCGATTCGTTCGTATCCGCGATCGACGTGATAGATACGGTCCACGAGCGTTTCACCCTCCGCGGCCAATCCGGCAAGGACGAGCCCCGCTGAAGCCCGCAGGTCGGTTGCCATTACAGGCGCGGCTGTCAGCTTGTCAACACCGGTGCAAACCGCAATGTTACCTTCGATACGAATATCAGCGCCCATCCTCTGCAGTTCGAGTACGTGCTGGAATCGGTTCTCAAAAATCGTCTCGGTTATGGTGCCGACGCCATCGGAAATGGCATTCAGCGCACAGAATTGCGCCTGCATGTCCGTAGGAAAACCGGGAAACGGCATGGTCTTGATGGTAACGGCATGCGGTCTCTTGCCATGCATGTCGAGTTCGATCCAGTCGTTGCCGGTCCTGATCTCCGCGCCCGCCTCGCCGAGCTTGATCAGCACGGCCTCGAGATCTCCGGGTGCGGCACGCTGCAGGCGAATTCGCCCGCCCGTGATCGCTGCCGCAACAAGATAAGTGCCGGCTTCGATCCTGTCGGGCAACACCTCGTGGTGAGTACCACCCAACGATTCGACCCCGGTAATCCTGATCGTGCTACTGCCGGCTCCGGTCAACTTTGCACCTATGCTGTTCAGGAACCTGGCCAGATCGACGACCTCGGGCTCCCTGGCCGCATTCTCCAGAACAGTTTCGCCGTCGGCGAGGGTTGCCGCCATCATCAGGTTCTCTGTTCCTGTCACGGTGACGGTATCGAAAACAATGTGCGCACCTTTCAGTCGTTTCGTCCGTGCCTTGATATAGCCGTTCTCGACGACGACTTTTGCGCCCATTGCCCGCAGACCCTGCACATGCAAATTGACCGGACGCGCGCCGATGGCGCATCCGCCCGGCAACGACACGTCGGCTTCGCCGAATCTGGCAAGCAGCGGTCCGAGTACCAGTATCGAAGCCCTCATGGTTTTGACCAGCTCGTACGGTGCCCGTCGCACAGGCACCTGACGTGCATCGGCCTCGACATCCAAACGCTCGTCAAATGTAACCACTACTCCCAAGCTCTGCAGCAAAGTAATGGTGGTGGCGACATCCTTGAGTTGCGGCACGTTACTGACCGTGACCGGTTCCGACGCAAGCAATGTACCGGCAAGCACCGGCAATGCGGCATTCTTCGCCCCCGATACATTGATCTGCCCGTCGAGTGGTATGCCGCCCCTTATCAGCAATTTGTCCAATTGGCTCTCAGACCTTTCCGGCCAATTCCAGGTCGCGCCATTCTTCCGGCGTGTACGCTCGAATCGCCATCGCGTGTATTTCCCGTCCGATCCGCTCGCCCAGGCATCCATATACGATCCGGTGCCGTGCGAGCAGCTGCTTGCCGGCGAAAAGGTCGGCAACTACAACGGCCGCGTAATGCGTGTTGTCATCGCTCGTCACCTGCACGCGAGCATGCGGAAGTCCTTGCTGAATCAGCTTGCTTACCTCTTCCGGTTCCATTTTGCACCTCGGCGGCTTTGTCCGCCGGCGAAGTGTAGCAAATGCCGTCTCGTCACTTCCGCCTGTCCGATCGGGTTTCATTGACATCCTGTGCAGAAATCACGCATAAATCGCATATCAATCGACAAAAAGTTCTCTTACGCCGCACAGGCACAATCTTTCCCCGGGGCTCCAGATTCAGTCGCATCGTATGCTTGGCCATATTGTTGAAGTTATCGTCGGCCTTGGCCTGTTGATCTGGGGCGCGAACCGGTTCGTATTGGGTGCCGCTGCGACGGCGCGCAACCTCGGCGTGCCCTCATTGCTTATCGGCCTCACCATTGTTGCATTTGCGACGTCCGCACCTGAAGTTCTTGTATCCGTTGTCGCAGGCTTGCGCGGGGAATCGGATCTGGCGGTCGGCAACGCCATCGGTTCGAATATTGCCAACATCGGTCTGGTACTCGGCGTTGTCGCCGTCATACGCCCTATCGAACTCAAGTCTGCGACTCTGACGCGGGAGATGCCCGCTCTGCTCGCCGTGTCATTGCTGACTGTATCGTTGTTCCTGGACTCTTATCTCAGCCGTGTTGACGGATTCGTGCTGCTCACAAGTCTCGTCGTGGTCACGTTCTGGCTGACCCGGTTGAGCTTGCGCTCGGCCGCAAATGACCCCATGAAAACAGAGTTCGAGGCGGAGTTGCCAGTTGGCGTCCGGATGCCTGTGGCCATGCTCTGGCTTGCAGTTGGCCTGGCAGCATTAATGTTCGGTGCGCAACTTTTGGTCGACGGGTCGGTGGAAATCGCTCGTTCTTTGGGTGTCAGTGAAATCGTCATCGGGATTACGCTGGTTGCCATTGGCACCAGCCTGCCGGAATTTGCGGTTACCGTAGTCAGTGCGCTGAAAAGAGAATACGACCTCGCGATAGGCAATATTGTCGGCTCCAACATCTTCAACCTGCTGGCCGTCGTTGGTATCGCTGCATCCATCGCCCCGGCAATGCTGCATCCCTCAGTCCTGTCTCTGCATATTTTCGTGATGGTGGCATTTACGTTGGCCTTGTTTGCATTGACCTACGAGACCGAAGGCAGAGGCCGGATAAAGCGTCCCGAGGGCCTTGTGCTGGCCACATCATATTTTGCCTATATCGCTTATATCGTGATGCAAAAAGTTTAGAATCGGGCAGGAGATCCCTAGCCTGGAGGCGAATTGGCAAAAGACCTTACATCGGATGAACTCGTCAGGCTGGCCGGGCGTGTGCTGGATATCGAGGCACGTGCAGTCGACGGCATCAAATCGCGGCTCGATCAATCATTTGCACGGGCTTGCGCACTGTGCCTGCGGACCGAGGGAAGAGTTGTCGTAACCGGCATGGGCAAGTCCGGCCATATCGGCGGAAAGATCGCCGCTACACTTGCCAGCACCGGAACGCCGTCCTTTTTCATGCACCCTGCTGAAGCAAGCCACGGCGATCTTGGCATGATTACCAGGCAGGACCTCCTTTTGGCCGTGTCGTACTCCGGAGAGACCCAGGAAATCATTACCATCCTGCCGTTGGTCAAAAGAATGGGCGCAAAGTTATTGTCGATGACCGGCCGCAAGGACTCGACACTTGCGCGCGCAGCGGATGTGCATCTTGATGTCAGCGTCAGTGAGGAGGCCTGCCCGCTGAACCTGGCACCCACGGCAAGCACTACTGCCACACTTGCAATGGGCGACGCGCTTGCGGTCGCCCTGCTTGAATCGCGCGGGTTCACGGCCGAGGATTTTGCTTTGTCGCATCCGAGTGGCAGCCTCGGTAAGAAATTGCTGCTGCGTGTCGAAGATGTCATGCATACCGGCAGGGAAATACCGGTAGTCGGAGAACGGGTCAGTCTGAGCGACGGCCTGATGGAAATGACACGCAAGGGCCTCGGCATGACCGGCGTGGTCGACGCCAAAGGCAAACTGGTCGGAGTATTCACTGACGGCGACCTGCGGCGTGCACTGGATACGGGGATCGACATACACACGACCATCATGGAGTCCGTAATGCACCGTGGCGGCATAGTCACCAGTCCCGATACCATGGCGGCAGCCGCGGTTCATACCATGGAAGAAAACAAGATTACGGCCTTGCTGGTCGTGGACGAACGCGGGCACCTCATTGGCGCGCTCAACGTTCACGACCTGTTCCGCGCCGGAGTGATGTGAGCTCATCGAAAGTGAAATCGTCCCGGCGCCTGTCAGCAATACGGCTGGTTGCGTTCGACGTGGATGGAGTATTGACAGATGGGCGCTTCTATCTTTCGGACGTCGGCATCGAGAGCAAAGCCTTCTGCACGCAGGACGGTTTCGGAATCAGACGAATGCTCAAGGCGGGAATCGAGGTTGCCGTAGTCAGCGGTCGGAGTTCCCGCGCCGTTGAGCTTCGCATGCAGGAACTCGGTGTAACGCATGTCATTCTGGGTTGCGCAGACAAAATCGAGGCGTTCGAGCAATTGTGCTCCGCCCTTGGCATTGACAAATCGGAATGCGCCTACGTTGGCGATGACCTGCCGGACCTGCCTCTGCTGCGGCAGGTAGGGTTTTCGGTAGCTGTCCCCAATGGTGTTGCAGAAGTCCGCAGGGAGTGCGACTACACGACGACAGCCACGGGCGGATACGGGGCAGTACGCGAGGTTTGTGACATGATACTCGAAGCAGCCGGCGGCAAATGAACCTGCGACGCATACTCGGCCTTACTTTGTTGCTGACCGCTGCTATCGGCAGCTGGTATCTTTCGCAATCGCTTTCGCAGCAGTCGGAGCTGCAGGCGGCCGGTGACGTGAAGCACGACGGATTCTACCTGCGCGCGGCAAGTGTCCTTGGCACCGACGACAGTGGTGCCCTGCTGTACCGGATTGAGGCCGAGTATGCCGAACAACGCAGCCCTTCTGAAATCGAGTTCCAGAATGTCAACATTCACTATGCTTCGCTGTCGAACGTTCCATGGACGCTCGTCGCCGACAATGCATCGATCGCGGAAGACCAGAAGACGGTAACATTGACCGGCAATGTCATGGCTGTGAGTAACGAGGGCTTCTCGGGTGACGTCACCGAGATCCGAACACAGTATCTTGAGTTCGAGCCGGATACCTATGTCGCACGAACCGACGACAGGGTGCAGATCCGTATCGGATCGCGGAGCCTCACGGCAACCGGCATGCTAGCATTGCTGCAGGAAAACCGGCTTCGCCTCGAGTCTAACGTGAGTGGAAAATTCGTTCCCTGATGTCCGCACCTGATCGCCGACCCGGCCCGACAAGTATATGCGTTGCGTGTGCACTTACCGCGCTGGGTGCCATATTGCTCTCGCCGGCCCTGCTGGCACAGACCAGTGACCTGCGCCTGCCAATTTCACTTGATGCCGACTCGACGGATTACGACGGCAAAAGTTCAATGTTGATGTTTCGGGGCCTGAAGCTGACCCAGGGCAACATCGGAATCGTGGCAGATGAGGGGCGCGCCAGTAAGCTCGATTTCGAAGACAGCATCTGGCAATTCAGCGGCAATGTGGTCATTGATACAGAGAACGGCCATATCGAATGTGAAACGGCAGATCTGAAGTTTTCCGGCCATCAGCTGCGGCGGGCGACAATAACGGGATCTCCGGCGACCTTCGAGACACGACGGGAGGACAGCGAAGAACAGACCGTAGCGCAGGCCTCGCGACTGGCCTACGACTTCATCGCCGGATCGATCGAGTTTTCCGGCAACGCGATCATTTCGGAAGGCGGCAACAAGATCACGAGTGAATTTCTGGTCTATAACATCGCCGAACAGCGTATCAAAGCGCAGTCCGGTGGAGATGTCGGGCGCAGGGTAACGATTACCTACACGCCAAAGGATGACGAGGAATCGTCCGACGGCAGTGAGCTGCCCGAGACTCCTGAAATCGACGAGAATCCCGATGCGACCGGCGGAAGCGAGATACCCGATCCGCCTGCCGACGACGCTCCTTCTGACGCTCCTTCCGATCGCGAGCTGCCCGGCGATGACGTTGCGACCAGCGACACCCCATGAGCATACTCAGCGTCCAGGATATAGCCAAACGCTACAAGTTTCGTGAAGTCGTCAAGAGCATCTCGCTGGAAATCAACAGCGGTGAAGTCGTCGGACTGCTTGGCCCGAACGGCGCCGGGAAGACGACCGCTTTCTACATGATCGTAGGCTTGATACCTTGTGACCGCGGCCGCATTCTCCTCGATGGCCAGGATCTCACGGCGTTCCCGATGCACCGCCGCGCGAGAATGGGGCTGGGCTACCTCCCCCAGGAAGCGTCGGTGTTCCGCAAGCTGACGGTCGAGAATAACATCCTTGCAATCCTTGAGAACCGTGCTGAGCTCGACCGTGCCGGCCGCGAGCAGGAACTTGACCAGTTGCTCGACGAGCTGCACGTCGGCCACGTGCGCACCAGTCTGGGCATCAGTTTGTCCGGTGGCGAGAGACGTCGGGTCGAGATCGCACGTGCGTTGGCCGCCAAACCGCGATTCGTGTTGCTGGATGAACCGTTTGCCGGTGTCGACCCTATTTCAGTATTGGATATTCAGCGCATAATCAGGCATTTATGCGACCGCAAAATCGGCATCCTGATTACTGACCATAATGTGCGGGAAACCCTCGGAATCTGCTCACGAGCCTATATACTGAATGACGGAAGCCTGATCGCGTCGGGTCCACCGGACGAGATCCTGAACAATCAGCATGTCCGCGAAGTGTATCGCGGACAGGAGTTCAAACACTTAAGCATAATTCCATATCCGCAAGAAGACTGTTGCCATTGAAAATGACCGCAAAACAAGCGACTGCATTCGATAATGGCGCGCCGCGAGACAATTGATGCTTAAACCCTCGTTGCAACTGAAGCTCGGCCTATCACTGACTATGACCCCGCAGCTGCAGCAGGCCATTCGCCTGTTGCAGCTACCGGTGCTGGACTTGAACGCCCAGATTCAGGAGGCGCTCGAGGAAAACATCATGCTCGAAATGGAGGAGTTGCCGGGCGCTCCCACCACAAGCTCCGACACGACTGCCGAAATCGAGACCATCAAGGCGGAGGACAGCTGGCAGACGAGTTCCATGGAGCGAATACAGGACGGCGGCTGGAATGGCGAGGTCATTGGCAATAATGATTTTCCTGACGAGCGCGGACAAACCCTCCACGAACACCTGTTATGGCAACTGGAACTGGAGAATTTCACGCCCCGGGAGTCGGTCATCGGTGAGGCGCTGATCGACGCCATCAACGACGACGGCTACCTGATGGCCGATCTGGACGAAATTCGCAGCTGGATCGCGGAAGATGCCGGGGTGACAGTCGAGGAGGTCGAGGAAACCCTGCGCAAGATCCAGCGCATGGATCCTGTCGGAGTCGGCGCACGATCACTGTCGGAATGTATCGTTCTGCAGTTGGCACAGCTGGACCCGGCAACACCGGGACTTGCAACGGCGATACGCCTGGTGGAAAACCACCTGGAACTCGTTGCCAGCCAGCAGTACGCAGAAATCCGCCGCAACCTCAGGACATCGGAGGCGGACCTCGACGAGGCTCT
>CAYXKM010000287.1:0-28311 GCA_964465665.1 uncultured Woeseiaceae bacterium | reverse complement strand
CGTCGCCGATCCGCTGTGCGGCGCCGATTCGAGCAATCAACTCTGGGCAGACCTGACCGGCGCAATGATCAGGATTCGCAGGCGCCGATCGATACAAAAGGTGCCTGAGCACCTGCCGATACTCATCACCGGCGGCGGGATGGACCCGGTCGGCGGCAAGACCGGAATGAACCGGCTTGCCGATGCTTACCGCCGCACCGGTCATACGAAGGTCGCGCTGAAAATCTATGAAAACGGCCGTCACGAAATGCTGAACGAGATCAATCGCGATGAGGTCATGGCGGATCTGTTGAGGTGGATCGGATCAGTCATCCAGTCGCCCGTGCTGCGGGCTACACGGTAGCCACCGTCGCGCCGGATGCCATTCTCGCTTAAGAAGAAATGCGCTCGAATGGCATACCGCCGCGCCGGTGTCGTCCATCCATTGTCGCAGTTCTTGTGTAGGAGCCTGCAGTGCAGGCGATCCGCCAAAGAAAAAGGCGCTTTTCTTTCGAAAAGCGCCTTTCCTTTTTCAGCGTGCTGCTGTTTCGGCTAGTCGAAATTGGCCGTCAGGCGAACGTACCAGAATCCGCCGTCGATGCCCCACGGGGTGGTATCGGCATACGCATTGCCGGAACCGATATTGCCGCCGATGTTGAAGATATCGAATTCACCGGGCTCGTCCGTCACGTTATCCGCACCGACTGCAAGCGTGTACCGTTCGGCGAAGGTGTAGGCTGCCTCAACGTCGAATATCACGCTGCCATCGTAGCAGTGGTCGTTATAGCCGGGCGCTGCGCAATTGATCGTGTAGCCGGTTCCGTCCGGACCGCGCGGCGTTGGATCGTCACCGAGGTTCGACTGCGAGTTGACCCAGTCGTCGTACCAGCTTGCGCGAACCAGGAAACGGAAGTTGTCGAAGTAGTGGTTGTAAGACAGCACGACGCGATTTTCCGGGTTCTGATTTTCGAGATCCACCACCTTGTCGCGGCTGACTTCATTGCCCGCGCTTTCGACTTCCGTCTCGGTCCAGTTCCACGCGCCCGTCAGGTTACCCGTGCCGGCTCCGCCCCAGTCGACGTCCCAGCTCGCTACGACGTCGACGCCCTGCGTGGTCGTCTCGAAATCGTTGGTGTAGAAGGTCACCGAGGTCAGGTCAGACGCGCCCGGTACGCCAAGTTCCTGCAGACACTCTGCCAAAGTGCCATTCGCGACTTGCGTGTTCGTGCACTGCAGATCGTCAAACTGCGGATCGCTCACGGACACGCCGGTAATGTCGATAGTGCCGGTGAACGCGATGCGGTCATCCAGGTTGATGTTGAAATAGTCCGCGGTAATGCTCAGCCGATCCGACACATTCCAGACGAAGCCCACCGAGTAGTTGACGGATTCTTCCGGCGACAACACGGATCCGCCGAGCGCAACGGCGATCGGGTTGGTCGGCGGAATCTGGCCGCTCTGTGCCAGTTGGCCCTGCACCAGGATCGTCGATACCTTGGTGACGTTTTCCTGTCCGGGCGTCGGTGCACGGAAACCCGTGTTCCAGGAGCCGCGGAGCGCCAGTGCGTCGGTCAGGGCGAATCGGGCGGCAATCTTGTAGTTCGTTGTGTCGCCGAAGCTCTCAAAGTCCTCGTAACGAACGGCAAGAGATGTCGTCAGCCTTTCGGTGAGGTCCGCTTCGCCTTCCACATAAACGGCGATGTTGGAACGGCCCCAAAGGCCTGCCTGCACCGGGCTGAACCCTGCGAAACCGTTGGCGCCGATGCTCAGATTCGGCAACGGCGTAACACCGTCGCTATAGAAGTTCGTGCCGTTGCCACTCTGGAAAGCAAAACGTCCGGCCTCCCATGAAGAAGTTTCACCGATGATGGTTTCGAAGACCTCGTCCCGGTACTCCGCACCGAAAGCGAAGTTCAGGTCAGAGGCGAAGGCATCGACCGCAATCGGATAGACGAAGTCGAGGTTGACGTTGACTTCCGACTGAACGTAGGAGCCGACATCGAAGTCCCGCTGCAGCGAGCCGCCGACTTCACCGTCCGGTCCGAGTGACGGATTCACGGTGTTGTTCAAAAAGAACTCGACCTTGTTCCGGCCATAACCGCCGCTGAAGTCATACGACAGGCCATTCGCCATCTCGCCACGGGTTCCGCCGACGATGCTCACGTCCTGAAGCTTGCCGCCGAACTGCGGTGTAAAACCGCCCGGTGCTTCGTCATACATCAGCCAGCAGTTTGCCGGAAGCGCCTGCAGAGCCAAATAGTCTGCAGCTACCGCCGCGGCGTCTGCCGCGCCCGGCGTGCCGGGGGGAGTTACGAGAGCCGGGCAGTTCGAGGTGTAGCCGGTCGAGCCCGCTATGAAGTTGTCGTCCGCGACGGCCCGAACCCCGCTATCGGTATAAACCGCAGCGCGGTTGTTCGGGTTGCGATAGAAGAAGCCGCCTTCCGTCTCGCGCCGTCCGACATTGCCGAACAGGTAGACTTCCTGCGACTCGCTGACCTGGATGCCGCTGTTGACAAAGATGTTCCAGTTGTCGCGGGTCTCGGGCTGGCCCCAGATCTGTGCGTACGGCTGCCGTACTCCACCGGCTCCAAGCGCCGTTGAGCCGTACAATTGGTCCGGGTTACCGAAGTTTCCGAGGCCGTCGGCATCGGTACGTTGCAACGAGCGGCTGGTGGCATCCTGCTCGCTCCATACGCCGGTGACGTTGAAGAAACCGTCGGCGCCCAGTGCAAAGCCGGCGTTGGCAGCGAGCTGCAGCAGCGTGCCGTCGCCTTCCATGAATTCGCCGGTGCGCGCTTCGAGCGTCAATCCTTCCGCCGAATCGTCCAGAACGAAGTTCATGACGCCGGCAATGGCGTCCGAGCCGTATTGCGCTGCGGCGCCGTCACGCAGCACTTCCACCTGCTTGATCGAGAGTGCGGGGATCGCGGACAGGTCTGCGCCCTGCGAACCTTCGTTCAGCGAGCTGCCGAGTTCCGCGATGACACCGGAGCGGTGACGGCGCTTGCCGTTCACCAGAACCAGCACGTTATCCGGCGGCAGACCGCGCAGCGTTGCCGGGCGTACCAGAGTCGCGGCGTCGTCGATCGAGTGCGACTGCACGTTGTACGAGGGCACCGTTGTGCGCAACAACTCGTTCAGGTCGGTCGCGCCGATATTGACGAGTTCCTGGCCGCCGATAACGTCGATGGGCACTGCGGAATCGGACGCGCTGCGTTCGGAGCGACGGGTTCCGGTAGTGATGATTTCCTCAATCTCCTCTGCGGCCGGGTCCTGTGCGAGCGCGACCGGTGACATCACCGGCATCGCAAACACTACCGCAGCGGCAGGAATGAGAAACCTAAAAACTTCAGGCGTGCTGAACATGTGCTCTCTCCCCCATCAACTTGGTCTCTGGCATTGTGAGTATCGAAGAATCGCCATTGCGACGATTCCTACGTGTGCCTGATTGAACCACTCCCGCGCAGGAAAGGAAAGCACGGCACGGCATCGACACCACATTTTTTTGGTTTCAGGGGGAACCGACTGTTGCTTCCGCGCTACAGTCCGGCGGCAGCCTACAGAGGCCTTGTTGCCTCATTTGGGCGGACACGCGACAACACTCCAGAGTCCGCCGTGGTAGCGTAGCAACGCATGTTTTGCCACTGCAACCTCGGCCACGTTTTGTGGTCCATGCAGTCAACTAACGGAGAATTCGAGCGGCATGACGAAGACGGGGACAGTCATTGTTGCCACCGCAATCGTAAGCGGTTTAGCGGCTGCGGGCGTGAGCGCATCGGCAGAAGTTTCAAGTGACGTCAATGCTGCTGTTACTGGACATTGGGTACTGACATCAACGCCGGCCGAGCTCGCCGGTGCAGCTACCGCAGCGACTGTCGAATCGGTGTTGCCTCCGGACGAAATCCTGGAATGGCAGGTGTATGTGCCGCCGACCTACGATCGTGAAAAGCCCGCGGGACTGCTGGTATACGTCAGCCCGATCCAGTCGGGAGCCATCCCGCGCGGCTGGAGCGAGGTGCTCGACCGGCACAACGTCATCTGGATCGGCGCTGACCGCTCGGGCAACGACGAACTCGTGGCACGGCGCATACTGCTCGCGTTGCTTGCAACCACCGCGACCAGGAAATATTACGCGATCGATCCGGAACGGATCTATATCACCGGGCTTTCCGGTGGCGGCAAGACCGCCAGCATGATTGGGACGGATCAGGCGCAGCTTTTCCGTGGCGCCATTTACAATTGCGGCGTCGAAGTCTGGGATACGGAAGAACCGCGGCGACTCGATGAAATGCGGCAAAACAGATACGTATTTGTAACCGGCACGTACGACCAGGCCTTGGAACCAACGAAGCGCGCGTACCGGGCCTATCGGCGCGCCGGCGTGGAAAATTCCAAACTCATGGTCATCCGGCACATGACGCATCGCAATCCGGATTCCTACGAGTTCGAGGAAGCCCTGATGTACCTCGACTCCCGCGAGACCACCCCGTAACCGTTCCGAGACCGCATTCCGCGTAATTCACCGGACTTACCGGTCACTACCGGACGCGGTTGTAGTCAGCGGATTCTCGCGGCGAAAGCGCGCAATCGCGCCGATCGATTCCATAATGGCCATGACGCTGGTCACCAGCACCACGACATCGATGAATACCAGCAACCAGTTCCCGGCCCGGTAGAATTCGAGCAGGCTCACAACCGCCGCCCAGGACGACATCAGCAGGACAAAAGCCATCGGGATCAGCGTGTATCGTGCCGGTCGTCCCAGCTTGATGAGCATTACCGAGATCACCAGCAGGGTAAGTCCTGCAAGGATCTGGTTGGTGGAGCCAAACAACGGCCAGATCACGAGCCCGCCGGCACCGTCGGGACCGCCCGCACCGAAAGCCAGCAACATGCAGGCGCCAACAGCGATCAGCGTTGCAACGATTTTGTTGTTCAACACCGGAATTTTATAAATCTGCCCCCACTCCTGGATGATGTATCGCTGCAGGCGCACACCGGTATCCATCGTTGTCCCGGCGAACAGGACCACCATCGTAGCCAGCAAGGTCGTAGAAAAACCCAAAGGAAGACCGAAGCCCTCGGTGATCAGGTTCGCGCCGCCCTTGATAAAGGCATCCGCGCCGGCCGTGCCGAATTTGTCGTAAACCTGGTGCCAGATCTCCGGCGTTGCCGCAAGCGCCGCGCCACTCACGGCGACAGTGGTGATGAGCGCCAGCGAACCCTCGCCCACCGCACCGAGATAACCGACAAAACGCGCATCGGGTTCCTTGTCGAGCTGCTTCGAACTCGTGCCGGAGGAAACGATGCCGTGAAAACCCGACACGGCACCGCAGGCAATGGTGACGAACAAAAGGGGCAGCATCGACGGCGCATCGGCATCGACCTGGTTATTGAATGCCGGCGCCGAAATGTCCGGCATTACCAGGAAAACGGCGCCGTAGAGCAGGAACAGGCCCACGAACAATTGCAGGCCGTTAATGAAGTCACGCGGCTGCAGCAACATCCACACCGGCAACATGGAAGCTGTCGCTGCATAGATGAACAGGATGACAATCCACCCTGAAATGGTCGACAGCCCGAACAGTTCCGGCAGTTCCATCGGCACTACGCTGCCTGCATATACGGAAAGGTACAACGCGATCACGCCGCCCAGCGACAAGGCAATCAGGTTGAATTTGCGATACACGAGCTGGCCGATGACCAGCGCCACGAGTATGGCGGCCCAGGAGGGCACGACGGCGGTCGGTGTTGCGACAAATGCCCTTGCAATGACCACGCCGAAAACCGCGTTCACCATCAGCAGTACCAGGAATACCACGACCATGAAAAGTTCACGCGTGCGTTTACCCACCACCGCTTCGGAGAGTGCGCCGATGGACCTGCCCTTGTGCCGATTGCTTGCCCACAATGCGCCCGCATCGTGAACACCGGCGAAAAATATCGTGCCCAACGTCACCCACAGCACCGCCGGGACCCAGCCCCAGTAAACAGCGATAGCAGGCCCGACAATCGGCGCCGCGCCGGCGACCGACGTGAAGTGATGACCCCAGAGGACAAACTTGTTGGTCGGTACGTAATCGACACCGTCATTGATTTCGTGTGCCGGGGTAACGAAATCCGGGTCCAGCCTGAAGATTTTTTCGGCGATGAACTTTGAATAGACGAACCAGCCGAATGCCATGCCGGCGACGCCCATCAGAACGATCAGTACAGACTGCATGTCCTCTCCCCCCGGATGAATTGCGAGCCAAGCTTAGCGTGCGTACGCCGCAAGTCCAGCCAAACAACAACGTTGCGATGCTGATTTGAATTCGAGATGTCAGTGCCTTTCCGCATTCACGCGGCTTTCGGACATGTAGCGGTTGAAACGCATCATGAGCCACAGCACGGCGGCGACGACCAGAAGGAACAGCAACCAGCGGGACGCCAGCACGAGCGGCGCTGCAGTGGCGACCGGCCATTGCAGCGGATAGCTGGCGAAATCGCTGAAACGCTCGCTCATCCAGTGCCAGCCACTGTGCGCAAGCAGCGCCGACAGGATGATGATGCCGATCCGCTCCGGCATCACGTAACGGAAAAACAGATTGATGATCGGCACGACCAGCAGGATGACGAAGAGTTGGCCGAGTTCCACGCCGAGGTTGAATGCGAGCAGCGACGTCACGAGGTGCGATCCGGCAAACTGCAGGGTCTCGCTCAGCGCAAAAGCGAAACCGAATCCGTGCACGAGGCCAAAAGCAAATGCGATCATCCAGCGGCGCCGCAGATCCCCGGCCACGATGTTCTCCAGGGCCATGTACACAATTGATGCGGCAATCAGCGTTTCTATCAGCGGCGGGAACCACGATACCGAAGGAACAAAACCAAAGGCCGATGACAGGAGCGTTATCGAATGGGCCAGAGTAAAAGAGGTCACGATGACAATGAGCGGTTTGATGTGCCGCAGAGGAACGATCAGGCACAGGATGAATAGCAGGTGATCGATGCCGTCCAGGATATGTTCGAACCCCAGCACGATGAAACGGAAAAACGCGTGATGCCAGCGCGGATCGAGACGCAACAATCCCGGATCGCCGACGAATTCATAAGGCCGCTCCACGCCGGTTGTTGTGATGAAGCGCAGCACCGTGGTGGTGCGCATGCCGAGGCGCTCGAAGCGTGGCCTGAAGGAGAAGTCCGCATCCGCTGAGCTGATCGGATACACGAGCATTACATCGAGCAGCGCCTGGTTCCACATGAGCTCGGTTCCTTCCGACAACTCCGGGCCCATGATCGATGCGTGCGCGGAGGCGTAGCTCGCGAAAGAACGGTCGGAAGGCAATGCAACACGCACTGCCTCGAGTTCATAGGTGTCCAGTCGTCGTTCGTCCTCGTACAACTCGACCTGGTTCGCGATCCAGATTATCGCGGCATCCCGCAGTGCCTTGTCCGCCGATCCGAGGTCGAGAAACCCGGGACCGCGCAGCGGCAGCACGACATCGCGCATCGACTCGAGTGGCACGCGTACCAGCAACGTGGCTTCGTCGTCGCCCACTTCGAGATAGGCGCGCACCACTGCATCAGTCGGGATCTCGTGTGCCCGTGTCGCGTCGCTCCAGCCGAGCAGGAACGCGCCTGCTGCAACCAGCGCGATCGGAAGAGCATGAACTTTTCCTGCTTTGCTTCTCATCGTGTCTAGGTAATGCGAGCCGACAGCATCGGTTACAGGCGAATCTTCTTGTATTTTCTGCGATGGGATGGATTCGATTTTCCATAGTATACTGGCGCGCAAATCCAGACATCATCGAACACTGGAACTCGGGGGATACGGACGATGAAAAAGCGCACGCTGTTATCGGCAGGTGCCGCAATTGCTGCGACCGTTGCGATCATTTCGTACGGCTGCGGACAAAAGACGCTCGACAATTCAGCACAGGCCCAGGGCCGAGTGGCACCGATGTTCGAGGTGGATCCGTTCTGGCCGAAGCCCTTGCCAAATCACTGGATTCTGGGCGCAACCATCGGGCTGGCGGTCGATTCCAGGGATCACGTTTTTATCGTTCACCGGCGAGATACGTTCGATGAGCGAACCGAAATCGGTGCTGCTACGGATCCCGTCAAGGCCGATTGCTGCATACCGGCGCCGAATATTCTTGAATTCGATCCTGCCGGCAACCTGGTGAATCATTGGGGCGGACCCGGCGAGGGCTACGACTGGCCAACGTCGAATCACGGCATCACTGTCGATCACAAGGACAATATCTGGGTCGGCGGCAACGGCCCGCGCGATTCACATATTCTGAAATTCACGCGCGACGGAAAATTTCTCGCGCAGTACGGTACCCCCGATTCCGAAACCGACAGCCACAGCAAGGAAAATTTCGGCAGTGTTGCGGAAATATCCTTCGATCCCGCGGCCAATGAAGCGTTTGTCGCGGACGGCTATCGCAACAAACGCGTAGCGGTACTCGACGCGGATACCGGCGCACTCAAAAGGTACTGGGGCGCCTATGGTAATGCCCCCGAGGATGTCGATCTCGGGCCCTTCGTTCCCGGCGGTGAGCCGGCAAAACAGTTTCGCAACCCGGTACATTGTGCGCAGCCATCCAATGATGGCCTGCTTTATGTCTGCGACCGCGTCAACAACCGCTTGCAGGTATTCAAGACCGACGGCACTTTCGTCAGGGAAATTTTCATCAAGCCGACAAGCCTCGGTGACGGTTCTGTCTGGGATATCGCGTTTTCCCCCGACGCCGAGCAGAAGTACATTTACCTCGCCGACGGTACCAACCGGAAGATTTTCGTCATTGAAAGACAGTCGCTGGAAACACTGACAACCTTTGGCGATGGCGGCCGCAATCCCGGGCAGTTCTTTGCCGTACACAACATTGCGGTCGATTCCAAAGGCAATATTTATACGGTCGAAACCTACGAAGGCAAACGCCTGCAGAAATTCGTTTACAAGGGCATGGGCCCGGTCAAGGTCATGGACCAGGGAACGCCCTGGCCTGCGGACAAGAAATAGAGGCAAGTAAAGGATACGGGGATCACTGTGAATCCAATACTTTCACGCCGGCGCTTTATCAAGGCAGTCATTGCCTCCGGCGCCGCCGCTGCGACCCACGTCGGCATGCCGGCGATGGCAGGCGCTAACGGAAGCGACGCCGGGAAAGGCGCAGTCGAACGTCTGACCTCACTGACGATCAACGGCCGGGTACGGCGCGTCGACATCCTGCCGCAGGAAACACTTGCCTTTACCTTGCGTTACAAGCTCGGATTGACCGGCACCAAGATCGGCTGCAATCGCGGCGAGTGCGGCGCTTGCACTGTACTCATCGACGACATCCCGAACTATTCCTGCTCGACACTGACGCACAGCGTGCGTGAGCGTAACGTGCTAACCGTGGAGGGTTTGCAGGGCGAGGACGGCAGTCTGCATCCGCTGCAGCAGGCATTCATCGATGAGCTCGCGCCGCAATGCGGCTTTTGCACTCCGGGACAGCTGATGGCAGGGGTCGGGTTGCTGAAAGACAACCCGCATCCCAGCCGCGAGGAAGCGCGCCAGGCGATGTCCGGCAACCTGTGCCGTTGCGGCAACTACGACAACTACCTCAATGGTGTCATGCGCGTTGCAGGTGCCAGCTCATGAACAACTACAAACACATCGGCAAGGACTTCGTTCCGCCGGACATCACCGGCAAAGTCACGGGAAAGGCGAAATATGCCGAGGATTTTCGAGCCGACGGTATGGTGTTCGCGCGTCTGTACACGAGCCCGATGGCGCACGGTCGCGTAACCCGCATCGACACCTCGGCGCTGGATGGCATGGCGGGCATCGTCGGCATCCTGACAGCCGATGATGTGCCGGCCATGGAAGCGCCGAACGCCGCTATCCTGACCAACCTGCCGAGTTACATCGGCGATCCGATCCTCGCCGTCGCCGCGGAAGACGAAAAAACCGCCGAAGATGCAATTGCGAAGATCAGGGTTCACATCGAGCCGCTGCCGTTCACTGTGGACCCGCTCGACAGCCTCCTCCAGGGCGGACCGAATGCGCGCGAGGAAGGCAACGTATTTGCGCGTTCCAGCGAGGGATCCGGCTTTCGCACCATCAAATGGACTGCGGAACAGGTTGCGGATTTTCGGGCCGGAAAGGAACCGACCGGCGAGTGGGTGCACGAATGGAGCTACGGCGACCTGGAGAAAGGGCTTGCCGATGCCAAGGTCGTCTTCGAGGAACCCTTTGTAACGGTCGGTTATGCGCACATGAGCATGGAACCGCGCACCGCCATGGCGTATTGGGAGAACGGCACCTGTTACGTGTACGGGTCTGCGCAGAGCCAGAGCTTCTGGATTCCGGGGCTTGCACGACTGCTCGGCGTCGAACAGAAAGACGTCGTACTGATCAGCGAGAATACCGGCGGCGGATTCGGTTCCAAGATCGGCGCATACCCGATCGCTGCCCTGCCCGGCTGGTTCTCGAAAAAAATCGGCAGGCCGGTACAACTGCGCATCACGCGCGAGCAGGAGTATTACATCGGTTCGGCCCGCGTGGGATTCCAGGGCTGGATACGGATGGGTTTTGCGGCGAACGGCAGGATTACCGCGACCGATGTTTTCATCGTCGAGGACATCGGCCCGAACGCGACCGGTGGCGACGGCTCCTCTGCCGGCGGCGCCATATCGCTCGTGTACGATCCCGGCGCCATGCGTTTCCGTGGCGTCCCGGTGCTGACCAACACGACGCCGCGCGGCGCGCAGCGCGGTCCGGGCCAGAACCAGATCGCCGCCGTCATGGCGCCGCTGATGGACAAGGCAGCAAAGCAACTCGATATCGACAGGCTGGAGATCCGCAAGATCAACGCGGTCAACAACGACTCGACCGTGTACGAGAACCAGGAACCGGTGACCAGCGCTTACATGAAAGAGGCGCTCGACATGGGTGCCGACATGTTCGGCTGGTCGGAGAAAAGCCGACGGCCGAAGAAAGACGGCACGAAAGTGACCGGACTCGGCATCGGCCAAGGCTATCACTCGGCCGGCGCGACCGGCTTCGACGGGCTGGTGCGGATTACGCCGGACGGCAGGATTCACCTGCATTCGGGTGTGGGTAACCTCGGCACTTATTCCTATGCAGCGACCGTGCGCGCGGCGGCGGAAGTTCTAAAGTGCGAGTGGGAAGACTGCGTTATCCAATACGGCAATACCAATGCGCACCTCCCCTGGAGCTCTTACCAGGCAGGCAGTGTTTCGATTTTCACGCACACGCGCGCCAATTACGTTGCGGCACTCGATGCCGTCGAGAAAATGAAACAGATCGCCGCTGAATCGCTGGGTGGCGCTGCAACGGATTACGACATCGACGGAAAGCAGGTTTTCAATATAAAAAACCCCAGGCAGGGAATGAGCTACGGCGCCATCGCCGCTCGCGCAGTTCAGCTCGGCGGCCCCTACAGCGGCGCCGTTTACCCGGACGACATCCACGAGATTACCAAGCGTGCGGTACAGAACCTGGCCGGCAGCGGACTCATCGGCGTGGCTAAAGACAACCTCGAACAAAAAGGCGTGATCCCGGGCCTTGCGTGCGCTTTCGTCGAGATCGAACTCGATCTCGAGACCGGGAAATATGAAATTCTTGATTATGTCGGCATTGCCGAGTGCGGGACGGTGGTGCACCCGCAGGGAGTCGCCGCGCAGATGAAAGGCGGTGCCGTCTGGGGCATGGGCATGGCGAGCCTGGAACGTCATGTGTACGACCCGCAGAACGGCCTGCCCGCCAACATCGGGTATCACCAGTGCGGCATTCCGAGTTACCTGGATACGCCGTTGCACGTACGCACCGCCGCCGTGGACCTGCCGGACCCGCAGAACCCGTTCGGTGCGCGCGGCATCGGGGAACCAGCCATGGGTTGTTCGGTCGCAGCATTGACATCGGCGATTTCCGATGCGCTTGGCGGCCACATATTCGGCAGGACGCCGATCAGTGCGGACATGATCATCAATCACGTGGCGGAACGCGAACAATCGTTCAAGCCGCTGCAAACCAATAACTTCTGAGGTCGAAATGGCTTCCTACGATGTCATGCCGGATGTTCAGCTTTTCCAGCCGGCGAGTATCGACGATGCACTGAGCCTCGCCGACCGTTACGGTCGCGACGGCTGGATCCTTGGCGGCGGGCAGGATACGTATGGCTGGCTGAAGGACCGCGCCAAACACCCGAAAGCGATGATCGATCTTAACGGCATCGACGCGCTGCGCGGCATAAAAAAGACGGACGACGGTATCGAGATCGGCGCAACGACCACGTTGCGAGAGATTATTCGGGACACGACGATCAACGCCGACTACCGGTTGCTCTCGCTCGCCGCCGGGCGAGTTGCAAGCCCGCAGATCCGGAACGCCGGTACGCTCGGCGGCAATCTTCTGCAGGATGCGCGCTGCTGGTACTACAGGCGCGGGCTCGCCTGCTATCGTGCAGGCGGCAACATCTGTTATGCGGACAGCCCTGAAGGAATGAATCGCGAACACAGCATTTTCGATGCCAGCCGTTGCGTCGCCGTCAGCCCCTCGGATACCGGAACCGCAATGGTCGCGCTCGACGCCACCATGGTCGTCCGGAGCGTCGATGGCGAGCGCCTTGTTCCGGCCGGGCGTTTCTTCAAAGGGCCGGACACCCACATAGCGCAGATGACGTCATTGCGGCCCGGTGAAGTGCTGACCGCGGTGCGAATCCCATCGGCCTGGGCCGGATCGCATTTTCATTTTGAAAAGGTCGCGGACCGCAATGTGTGGGACTTCGCTTTGGTCAGCATCGCATTTGCAGTGCGTGCAACAGACGGAACCGTCACGGACAGCCGGATCGTTTGCGGTGGTGTCGCCTGCACACCGCATCGCCTGCGCCATGTCGAGAAAGCCCTGGCCGGCAGGACACTGGGCGGGGAAACAGTGGAACTCCTTGCGCCGTTGGCAAGCGAGGGCGCGAAGCCGCTGCATTACAATCACTTCAAACTGCCGTTGCTGGAAAACCTGCTGCGGCGCGCTTTGAGAGGGTAAGCCAGTGGAAATCGCCACCTACAAAAACGACGTGTGGGGCCGCGAAGTCATTCTCGGGGTGTCCTGGGATCTCCTGTGGCTCGCCATCGTCGTGCCATTCGTCTTTATCGCGCTGCACGCGGTCTACCATGCCGTGCGCACGAGAATCAGCCGGCCATCCAGCGAAGGAGAACGGGTAACCCGGCACGACCGGATCGATCGGCTGTTTCACTGGGTCATGGCAGCCAGCGTGATTGTGCTGTTGATTACCGGCGTATTCCCGATCATCGGCATCAATTTTTCCTGGCTGACGATACACTGGGTCGCCGGTATCGTGCTGACGGTGGTTGTCGTGTTTCACATCGTCCGGTCGTTGTTCTGGCAGGACCTGAAATCGATGTGGATTGCGCCGTCAGACCTGCGGGAGCTGTCAGACAGCACACGCAAGCCCGGCAAATACTCGCTGGCGCAGAAAAGCATGCACGCTGCGGTCACGCTCCTGACCTTGCTGGTCATCGCGAGCGGTCTTGTCATGTTTGCACTCATTGACACGCCGTGGTGGGACCGAAGCAATGCGCTCTCCGAGGCGACGCTGGGCATCGTGTTCTTCCTTCATGGCCTCTCGACGCTGGCCCTGATAGCCCTGATCTGCCTGCACGTTTACTTCGGTTTCCGCCCGGAAAAGCTCTTTTATTTGCGCTCGATGATTTCCGGCTGGATATCGCGGGACGAACTTTCGGCCAATCATGATCCGAAGCGGTGGGCACCCGAAAAGTCCGCCTGACCCACCCAAACCTTTCATCCGTCAGTAACCAGGCACGAGGTACCGTGAAGAATTCCTTGCATGAAAAAATCGAGATAATCGAATCCGGATACGAATACCTGCTGGCATTTGCGGCCCAGGGTCGGGAAACCGACAAAGGACTCGAAGTCCGGAGTACCCTCGTGAACATGTCCGAAGCGGCGGCCGCAATTTCCGGGCTCCTCGATGAGGGGGACTTTGCCGAGGTCGTGCGCGAGGATGCGAAAAAATCGCGGGCGGCGATATCATTGGTGCTCAGACAGGACGAAATCAGCTCTGAACTTGTGGACAATCTCAATATCTCAATTCATCTGCGAGCGCTGCTGACCGACCTGTTCCTCTTGAGTGAAACCAGCCGATGAATGCAAAAAACATGTCCCGGCGGCGTTTTCTCGAGCTGGTCGGCGCAGCCGGCGGAGCCACGGCCGTGTACCAGACGAGCCTGGCGCTCGGGCTCATGCAGGAAACCGGCGCGCCGGCCTCACTCAACCTGCTGAACATCGGCCGGGCGAAGAAAACGGTGGCCATACTCGGGGCCGGAATGTCCGGCCTGACGATCGCCTACGAACTCGAGCGGGCCGGATACCACTGCCGCATCATCGAAGCCTCGTATCGCATCGGCGGCCGCAACCTGACGCTGCGCAGCGGCGACCACGTCGATGAAATGGGCAACAAACAGCTCTGCCAGTTCGATGACGAACCGCACCTTTATTTCAATGCCGGCCCCGCGCGCATACCGGGACATCATCGGCGCGTGCTGCATTACTGCAAGGTACTTGGCATCGACCTCGAGATCATGGCCAATGACAGTCGCCGCGCTTACACACAGGAACCGGACGTGTTCAGCGGTCGGCCTGTGCAAAAGCGCGAATACATGGCAGATGCACGGGGGTTCATGTCGGAACTGCTGTACAAGGCCACGAACCGCAATGCCTTCGACATGGCGATGTCGGACGACGACCGAGCGCGGATGCTCGAGTTCGCCATCGCCTTCGGCGACCTGGACCCGAATGGCCTCTACAAAGGCAGCAATCGCGCGGGCTATGCCTCAGGCGGCATGCTCAAAGCCGGCGAACTCAAGGGCACACTCGATTTCAGCGAACTGCTGAAGAGCAATTTCTGGCGTCACGGCATGCACTTTTCGGAAACAGAGGACTGGGCAGCGCCGCTGATGACCCCTGTCGGCGGCATGGACAATATCGTGAAAGCATTTGTACGGAATATCCGCAGTCCGATCACGCTGAATGCACAGGTGCAATCCATCCAGTTGCGGAACGACGGCGTGGACATCGTGTACAACCACAAGGGAAAACAACAAAAGCTGGCTGCGGACTATTGTTTCAACAGCATTCCATCGCACTTCCTTGACGGCATCCATAACAATTTCCCGGCTGACTACGCCAGGGGCCTTGCTTCGCTGGAGCGGGGACACCTGTCCAAGATCGGATTGCAAATGAAAAAGCGATTCTGGGAGGACGAGGAGATTTATGGCGGTATCACTTCAACCAGCCAGGAAATCGGCGAGATCTGGTATCCGTCACACGGCATTTTCAAGCAGAAAGGAATCCTGCTGGGAGCGTACCTGTTCGGATTCTCGCGGCGCACCCGCGCCCCCTCCAATTTCTTCGAAAGAATGACGCCCGAGGAGCGGATTCGTTTTGCCGGCGAACAGGGCGACAACATTCACAAGGGATACTCGGGTTACATCGAGAATGGTGTCAGCGTTCCGTGGGGACGGATGAATCACATGATGGGCTGCGGCGCCGGCTGGACGGACGAAGCCAGGGATCAATACTTCGCACGGTTGCAAAACCCCGAGGGCCGCCATTACATGGTGGGCGACCAGATCAGCTACCACACGAGCTGGCAGGAAGGCGCATTTGCATCGGCCGAGTTCGCGTTGCAGGACCTGGATCACCGCGTGCGTGCCGAGACGGCTGCCGGAGCAACCGCCGCATGAAAACAATTGACAGGAATGGCGTCATTTGTCGATCGATCGTTCTCGCTTTTTGCCTGTTGTTGTCGACTTTCGCAGCAGCGAGCGACAAACCGGTCATTGCGCCTGCGGAATTGGTCTATTGCAGCGTGTGTCACGGCATGGACCTCAAAGGCAACAGGAATATCCAGGCACCCAGGCTCAGCGGTATGGAAGCCTGGTACGTGGCACGCCAGCTCGAGGCGTTTTCGAATGGCTGGCGTGGCACACACGATGCTGATCTGCCCGGAATAGAAATGCGCCCCATGGCCGAAGCCTTGTCGGCAGCAGAGATTCAGGAAGCTACACGCTATGTCGAGGCGGTCAGATCAACGAAACCGCAGCCAACGATTCAGGGCGACGCGGCACGAGGTAGATCGCAGTTCCAGTCCTGCGCCGTGTGTCACGGTGCGCAGGCTGAAGGAAACCAGCTGCTGGGCAGCCCGGCCCTCACGACGCAAAACGACTGGTACCTTGTGACCCAACTCCGGAACTTCAGGAACGGCATCCGTGGTCAACATGCCGAAGATACCTACGGCCAGCAGATGCGCGCTGCAGCACAACTGCTGGCGGACGACAACACCATCCTCGATGTCGTCGCCTATATTTCTACCCTGCAACCCAAAGAAGAGAACTGAGTCATGAAAAAAATTGCACTGATTACTTCGTTGCTGCTGGTCGCGTGTGCGTCGAACGCTGATGTCACGCGTTACCCGTTGCCGAACAACTCAACCTTTCCCATTGCTCAGGCCGTAGAAGTCAGCGCGGAAACTGTACTGATTTATCACAGCGGCACGGTGCCCGGCCCGGCGAATCCGGACGCAGACAGGAACAGTCGCGAGTATTACGGAGATACCGAAACGCAAGCACTGAATATATTCAAAAGAATGGAATCATCCTTTGCGACTCTCGGAGTAGGATTCGGCGACGTCATCAAGATGCAGGTGTTCATGGTCGGGGATCCGCAACTCGGCGGCAAAATGGACTTCGACGGATTCATGAAGGCCTACACGAAATACTTTGGCACGGCCGAACAGCCGAACCTGCCGGCACGCTCCGCATTCCAGATTGCAGGTCTGGCCGGCGACGGCATGCTGGTCGAGGTCGAAGTGGTGCTGGCGCGACCCAAGAAGTAAGGTCGAAGCTCCATTGCGGAGACTGCCGCCGAAGAGCACGGGCCTGCGCATCAACCGAAATCGAGGCGGAGGAGGTAAGCCATGCGCGGCCTGAAGGGCAAGAACGTATTGGTAACGGGAGGAGCCAGCGGCATAGGACAGGCCACGGCAACGCGCTTCCTGGACGAAGGCTCCGCCGTTTGCGTCATTGACCGGAACGCCGATGCGCGAGACCGGGTTGCGCATGAGTTGCCCGGCCTGGCCGCAGTAATCGACGCTGACGTTTCAAACATGGGTCAAGTCCGCGCAGCCTTTCAGGAGGCACTCGATTGCATGGGTTCGGTGGACGTACTGATCAACAACGCCGGCATCAGCATTCGGCACGACTTCCTCGACATTACGAGCGAGGAATGGGACACCGTACTGGGCGTCAATCTCACCGGTATCTTTAACGTCGCGCAGACTGCGGCGCGGCACATGGTGGACAAGGGTTCCGGAGTCATCCTGAACACGGCTTCGACCGCCGGCAACACCGGTTACCCGCACTATGCGGATTACAGCGCCAGCAAAGGTGGCGTGATTGCGCTTACCCTGGCGATGGCGCTGGAGCTGGCCCCGATTGTCCGAGTCAATGCAATTTCTCCGGGCTACGTACTGACGCCGATGCAACGCGCCGAATACAGTGACGACATGCTGGACGCGGTCAATCGCAAAATCCCCATGGGGCGTCATGCGAAACCCGAGGAAATTGCCGCATTGTTCGCGTTTCTCGCTTCCGAGGACGCCGCGTTCGCCACAGGCCAGGTTTACGTCATGGATGGTGCGGAGACCACCGGCGGACTCTGCAGCCAATGGGCTCACCTGTGAGCGAACAACAGGGTCAGGGAATGAGATTTGCAGGAAAAGTGGTCCTGATAACCGGCGGCACCTCGGGCATTGGCAGCGCCACCGCATTGCGATTTGCAGCCGAAGGAGCGGCGGTCGCGATCACCGGGCGCAATATCGAGCGCGGTGAGCAGGTTGCCCGGGAAATCAGGGCGAAGGGCACGGAGGGCTTGTTTATACGATCCGACGTGCGCATTGCGACGGACTGCCGTCAGGCAGTCGAGCAGACGCTAGAACGATTCGGAAAAATCGATGTGTTGTTCAACAACGCCGGTGTGTTCCATCCGAAATCCATCCCGGACTGCACCGAAGAAGAGTGGGACGAGACCATCGATTCCAGCCTGAAAGGTGCATTCCTGATGTCCAAGTACGTGCTGCCGTCCATGATCGAGCGCCGCAGCGGCTCGATCATCCACACCAGTTCCGGCTGGGGAATACAGGGAGGCGACAAGGCTGCTGCCTATTGCGCGGCCAAGGGTGGATTGATCGTCATGGCCAAAGCGATGGCAATCGATCACGGTCCGCAAGGCATCCGCGTGAACTGCGTGTGTCCCGGTGACGTGATGACGCCCATGCTTCCCGACGACGCGGCCAAACGTGGGATGTCGTGGGACGATTACGCCGCCGGTGCCAGAAAGCGGCCGCTCGGCCGTATCGGCACGGTCGAGGAGATCGCCGATGCGGTCCTGTTTCTCGCTTCCGACGAGTCGTCGTTCGTGACCGGCACCGCACTCGTCGTCGATGGCGGTGGCGTAGCCGGCTGAGGAAAGAGCGTCAGTTCCCATACAATCATTAATTTGCAACACGATACTGGTAGAAACCGAAGTGGCCCTTGCGGGACCAAAGAAGTAACATTCCAGCGCCGCTCCGGTTGCTAGTCGAAATCGGTTTCGAGCGGAACGGTGTATCGTTTCAACAAATGATCCAGGCAGCCAGGACCGTCATGCATGGCCGATGAGAATGCCAACAGAAACGGCCTGACTGGCTTAAGCCTTCGTACCGTCGTGTCGGCCTGGTCAATATTTTGAATTTCGGGAGAATGGCATGAGATGCAGTCAACGTTTCCTGTGCTTATCGTTACTGTTGGCAGGTTCAGCTCTTGCAGATAGCCTGAGTGGCGAAGACCGGTTCCTGTGTTCCGCGGTCGAGGCCACGGTATGTACCGACGATGGCGTTTGCGAATCAGGCGCGGCCTGGGACTGGCAGATCCCGCAATTCCTGGTTATCGATCTTGACAAGAAAGTGCTGTCAACCACACAGGCCAGCGGCGAAAACCGTGCGACACCCATACTCAGCCTGACACGACAGGATGGGCAGATCGTACTTCAAGGGGTACAAACAGGCCGTGCATTCAGCATGGTACTGAACGAGGTTGATGGACGTACCACCATCGCCATCGCGACAGACGGCGTAACCATCAACGTCTTTGGTGCCTGCACACCGACTTCGGGTGTGTAACCGGCGTCCAAGGTAACGAATTGCAAACGAGGTGTTTCGAATGAATAGGACATTTGTCTCCATACTGTTGCTGGCTGCTGGTTCTATGGGCCCGGCATTTGCGCAGGAGTCGGCGCACGATTCGGCCCAGCAGAAGTCACTTGCGGCAACCCTGAATGTGTATGTGTTTCCGTCCGCCGGCCAGGCGGCGGACCAACAGTCAAAGGACGAGTCCGAATGCTATCAATGGGCAACCACAAATACCGGCGTCGACCCTTTCAATCTCTCGAAAGAAACGGCCGCAGCTGAACAACAGGCCCAGGCACAACAGCAGCAGACGCAACAGGCGACCCAGGGCGCCGGCGCAAAAGGCGCCGTCAAAGGTGCCGCGGCCGGTGCTCTTATCGGCGAGATTGCAAGCGACGATGCGGGTGAAGGCGCTGCCTACGGCGCGGCGGCCGGCGCCGTCGCGGCACGACGTCGCGGCAAAGCAGCGCAACAGCAGGCGGCGCAACAGACTACACAACAGGTTCAGCAGGCCGAAGCCACCGAAGCGGAAAAGCGCAGCAACTTCAACAAAGCGTTCAGCGTCTGCCTTGAGGGCAAAAAGTACATGGTCAAATTCTGACGCCGCTGATTTTCAGTCGGCAGTACAGATTTTCGTGTATCAGTCGAGCACCTGATATCGCTGCAATTGCCCAACACGCGTCGTCATTTTCGGAAACCTACTACTACCCCGGCGTAGACATTCTGCTCGGGCGCAGCCTCGTAGTAGCGGCCGGCGACGGCATTGATGCGGACGTTGCTGTTATATTTTTCGTCGAAGATATTGTTGATGCTGACATAAGGCCGGATCAGCCAGTTGCCTCGCTGCCATTCATAGCTCACCCGGACGTTTGACACCACGTAACCGTCGACTTCGGTCGAGTTGTCGTTGCTGGCATAGAGGCTGCCGGAATAAAGCGCCTCGACTGTGGCGGTCAGGCCAGGACTCCCGGCAAAGGTCAGGCCGAAATACGCGAAGTGCTCGGGCAATCCCGGTAACTGTCTGCCGCCGAAATCCTGACCGTCCTCAACGAACTCGTCGAATGTGAAGTCGGACCAGGTGTAGGAAAGATCCGCGGAAAAGCCATTACGTGCGCGCCAGGAAATGGCGGCTTCGACACCATTACGCTTCGAACTTCCGGCGTTGGAATAGAAAGTCCGGCCGGGTGACGACGCAATCTCGAAGGGAACGAGCTCATCCTCCAGGTCAATGTGAAATACTGAGATCTCGTAGAACAGGGATTCGCGCGAGCTCTTGAAGCCGAGCTCATAGTTGTAGGCGACCTGCGGCAGGAGCGATGAGTTGAATCCGCCCGTTCCGTCCGGATTGGCCAGCTCCGTCGTAGTGGGTGTTTCGAAAGAGCTGCTCCAGGACGCAAACACGACACCTGATCCCGCTTTGTAGTTGACTGCTACAGACGGACTCCACTGGTCGAAATCCAGGGTACCGGAATCATTGCCGTCCGAAAGGAAATAATCCGTTATGTCGAACTTCACCTCGTCGTATCGCAAGCCGGCGAGGAACGACCAGTCTTCGCGCCAGGCATACTGGCCCTGCAGAAAGACGCCGTTGCTGTCGACACTCTCGTTTTGTTCGAACACCATGGCGCCGACCGTACCGTTGTTGTTGTCAAATCGTTGCCGGTCGTCGTCCTGGCGATCGATGTCGAAACCTGTGACGAGCTGAAGGCGACCGGCCATCGCATCCGAAAAACTGTACTGTGCCCCGAGGCCGTAGAAAAAGCGTTGTAGGTCGACCGCACCTCCCGCAACGAACGGCAGGCGATTGGTGAAATCACGCCAAACGTAATAATTCCTAAGCATGAGCGTGCCGCCCATCCTGTCGGTTCGGTAGACACCGCCGATGCGTTGCTGGCTGAGCTCCTCACCGGCGTCGAACTGCACATTCTGCAAGCGGGCAGACCGGCGGTCCACCGCCAGTTGTGCCGCATCGATACCACCGGGGTCCTCTGCCTGCGGCTGGTCAGCGTGGTTCAACGCAATCAGCAATTCGTCGCGATCGGTGATCCGGATACCCAGTTTTCCGTTGATGGCTGTGCCGCGTGTATTGCTGAAATCGCGATATCCTGCCAGATCTGTATGGCTTGCGCTCAGCATGTAATCGACAGCGCGGTGCGTCCCTGCCGTTTTGAGCTGATAGCGCTGGTAGTCATGACTTCCGCCCGCGACCGCTGCCTCGGTATACGGTTGGGCATCGCCGAGTTCACTGTAAACGGCGATCACACCCCCCGCAGCATTTCCGTAAAGTGACGAGGCCGGCCCGCGCAGCACTTCGACGCGGCTGGTGGAGCCCAGATCGATGCTGTCGACCTGTGCCTGGCCGTCCGGCAATGTTTCCGGGATATCATCGACAAAAATCCTCACGCCACGAATACCGAAACTCGAGCGTGCGCCGAATCCCCGCAGTGAGATCTTGAGGTCCTGTGCAAAATTGTAGCGATTCTGCATATACAGGCCCGGAACCCCGGCCAGGGATTCATCCAGGCCCAGGAGCTGCTGCCCGTTCTGGATCTGTTCTTTTTCAATGACGGATACGGAACGCGCAACGTCGCGAATCGTCGACTCCAGGCGGGTTGCGGTCACGACGATTTCATCCAGCGCGTCCGTTTGGCCGGTCACCGGATTCTTAGTCGCCGCGTAGGCAGATCCTCCCATTGTCATCGAGACAACGACGATGAAAAACTTTACAGGTCGCATCATTGAATATACCGTCAATCAAGCCACTTGGGTCGTCTATCTTTTGGGGCACTTCGCCGGCGAAACCGGTGCGCCATCATCGGCTGTGGGGAACAGATTATACGCACAGGCATTTGCTTTGTATCAGCGGAACCCGGCAAGGGCGTAAGCGTCCGTGCGCATTGTGATCATATTTCCATGTGCCAAGAACTGGTGCGGGCTTGTTGAAGGCGTCGATTGCATACCAGCGCGTCTGTATTTGCGCGAGCGGTAACCGGAACCGATAGTTCAGGTCACGAAACCTGTTATGCGGTCGATCGTCCAGTACGCTGCCATCGATCCGATGCTGTAAACCGGAACTCGCCATGCCCAGGTGGGCCAGCGGACTTTTTTCAGGAACATCCAGGCAAGGAAGACGGCAGCGATGAACAGGAGTTGCCCGAGCTCCACCCCGATATTGAAGAACAGCAGAGCCAGCGGAATGGCGTGTTCGGGCAAGCCAATCGCAGACAAGGCGCCGGCAAATCCGAAGCCGTGCAACAGGCCGAATACGAAAGCGACTATCCATGGGTACTGGCGAGTTATACCGGGGTGACCCTGTCGCCAGTGCACAATTTCCATTGTTACGAAAAGGATACTCAAGGCGATAACCGCTTCGACGGGCGCCTGTGGCACATGCACGAATCCAAGTGTTGACACTGCCAGGGTAATGCTGTGAGCCAGCGTAAAGGACGTAATGGTGGCCACGAGTTTCCGCCAACCGCTAACTATCATCAGCAGGGCAAGCACGAACAGCAGGTGGTCAATGCCCAACAGTATGTGTTCGACACCAAGGCCAGTGTAGCTCCCGGCAACCTGGTGCCAGCTTTCCGATTCCGTGACAACGAATGACGGCGCCGTAGGTGTCAGGCGCTCGACCTGAGCCGTGCCATTGCTGCGCTCGTAACGAACCAGTACGTCGGTCACCGATGACGTCAGATCGCCGATCGTTATTGCATAGCCATGGATGCCACCGGGACAGACGCTTGTCCATTTCGCGACCCTGACGCCCGCATCGTTCCATATCAACGGTTCCGTGAGAGCCGCACAGTGATCGGGCATGACGACATAGATCGTCAGTTCCGTACTTTCAGTCGCAATCGGTACTCGCCAGAGGACCTCGAAATGCTCGGGTCCCGCAACTGCCGATACGTCGCTGATGCGGAGAAATGCCGGCCGCACTTCGTGCGTCGCGGCAATCGAACTGCTCAAGAGCGCGAAACAAAAAAAGATCCAGCGGATCACGGCGCCGATCCAGATGGTTCTTCCGAAAGTATGTCAGGCGAAGCCTCGATCGAAATCGCGTAATTCTCCGCAAGCTTCGCGTACAACGCTTCAATCGCCTGACTGCGACGCATCACAAGGAGTTCCCGGGTTATGTAATCAGAAACCTCCTCAAACTCCGGCAATCGACTTTCAATCCTTTCGTCGACTTTCACCAGGTGAATGCCGAATCCTGATGTAATCGGAGCGCTCCATGTACCCTCGGCTACGTCTCGCAACGCTTCGGCAAAACCTGTGCCGAACAGGGAGTCGAGTTCGGTCTCACTCACGTTTTCCAGTTCACGCGGAAGCAACGAAGGATCGCCGGCTCCGATAACATCAACTGAATCCTCGTCATACCGCAAACGATCGAGCACATGCAATGCGTCCTGCTTTGCAGCGTCGGCATTCTCGTCATTCTGGAAATAGATCTGGCGCACGGAAAGACGCGCAGCTTGCCTGAAATCCTCGGCATTTTTCGCGAAATAGGCCCGGGCCTCCTCCTCGGTCGGTGGCACAAGTGATGCGACGTCTTCGGCGAGCATTTCCAGTTTCTGTCGCATGCGCCGCCGGATCACGATGTCGTCGCGATCAAGTTGCATGGCCTGGCCCTCGCGATACGCTATCTCCTGGCGTATGAAATCGACTATGAGGGAATTCAGTTCCGTTTCAGTCGGCGGCCGCTGCCATGTTCGCGCAAATGTATTCTCCAGATTCTCCTGCTGACTACTTGTTACGACAATCTTTTTTCCTTCATTGTCGGCGTCGTCATTCACCCGGTCATTGACGAAAAAGATAATGAATCCCAGCAGGACGAAATGCAGCAGCGGTTCCTTTAGTATTTTTCTCATGGGCCTCCGACCTGCAGCCGTTTCCTGTTTGGCGTCATTGGCATGTCGATTCCAGAGTCGGCACCAGCGCTCGATACTTTTATTTCCGCCGCGACCAGATCCATCAACTGGCGAATTTCGTACTCGCGGTCGGGATCGACGTGTCGACCCTGTGTCCAGACAAGTGACACGTGCTCGCCCTTGGCTATTTCCGTTAACGAATCCAGTGCCCCCGGCGACATGCTCTCATCCTGGCTAGCGGCGATCAGGACGGTTGGCCGCGGCGCCATATCCCGGATCCATTCGGCCGTTTTGAATGAATTGCCATGTACCAGCAGCAGCGATGCTCGGACCGTGATTGTACGGAGAAGCCGGTTCTGCAGTCGATCCTGTGCGGCATGCATCAGCCATTCGTAATTGTCTGTTGCGCCATGAATAAGCCAGATACGCGAAAATCGCCGGTCAAGAGCCCCTGTCGCCGCAGCGAAGGGCACGCCGAGGCTGACCCCGGCCAGTTCGGCTCGCTCCGGATCGAACCAGTGCTGGTCCGCCAGCCAGTCGGTGGCCAGCATCAATGCCCGTGGGGTGTCGAGAAACGCACTCTGGATCCCGGGCATGGCCGCTATGATCTGCAGCGCGCCCGACAGTGATTGACTTCCGTCGTATGGATAGTCGATTGCGGCGTAGGCGATTCCGTCGGCATTCTCTACAATATCCACGGCGTTTCGTCCGGTTCGATGCCCGCCAATCAACAACAACAATGGAACTCTCTTCGTCCTCGCCTCGAGCGGGATCAGCGCTCTAATGCGTACCTGCACTCCGCACCCGGATTTCAGCCGAATATCCGTATCGATGCTCCCGTCACTGTGGGCTTCATTGCTCGATTGTGTTATCTCATACGGCTCACCACGGCACGCCATAAAATGGTCGCGCTGCACGATGAACAGGTTGGCAACGTACAGGATCAGTCCGCCGATCACAGCCAGCATTGCAGTGAGCGCAACTGTGCGACGGCCGAATGGCAGACTTGTGCTTGTCATGTGGCCGAAGATACGGATACATTCGCCATTCGGCAATATCAGCTTTGAATCGATAGGTACTTTCGATGATCCGAATATTATTGCTACTGTCGTGTTTGATGGCTGCCTCGCTTTCTTTATCCGCGCCGGAAACCCTCCGATGCGGCAACAAGATCGTCGAAACCGGCATGACCATGGCGGAGGTCGAAAAATACTGCGGCAAGCCGTCTGCAACGAGGACGGAGGACCAGGATATACGCTCAGGGAATCGCGTTATCGGCACGACTCAGCTGCATTTCTGGACTTACGATCGGGCGTCAGGACAGAACGCCGCAATTCTGGAATTTGACCAGGATAAATTGCAGTCGATTACCTTTGTTCGCAAATAGCCAGTTGATCGGCTGAACTCATTCGAAGCGGTATCGGGCCTCCAGCTCCTCGAATTCTTTCTCAGTGTCTTCTAGCGCCTTGCCGCAGGCATCCTTCGCCGACAAGTAGCGTTCCTTGAAACGCCGAGCAAGAAATGAAATGCCGGCAGTGGCCACAACGAGGCTGCCTTCGACCAGAGCGCCTTCCGGATCGAGCGCCAATGTGGGTTGGGCAAGCGTGCCGCTGACTTTCGTATACGGCGTTACCATGTCCGACAGGTTAATGCCGATTCCCGTCTGCGGTACCATATTCAGTTCGACATCCAGTTTTTCCGTCTTGAGATCAACCTCGGCGTTGGCAAATGCATTCAGTTTGTCGGTCTGCAAGACCAGTGCGGGCTTTCCTGTCACGACGCCGTCGGTTATTTTGGCAAGAACTACAAGACATTTGACATTGATGTAGGGATCGGTCTTGGCAAAAGGATTCAGATTGTTCAGAAGCTCAGACAAAACGTCCTGCGTGAATATCCGGGCCGCACCGGCCCTGACGCGACCCGGGCCGCTCACCACACGAGCATAGCCATTGAATGACCCGACGATTTCGGCGACTGTCGCGCCACTGCCCTGCAATACGTAGTCGACAGCATATTGCGGCAAGGCTGCAAATTCCTCCGGGGCCTCCGCAGGCAGGCCGACCGTCAGCTTGCTGCCGGTGACATCGAGAGCAAGGTCTGCGCTGGAACCGTCAGGCTTCAGCCGGAAGCGGCCGGACAGGGACCCGCCGCCCTCGCCTGTCAGGTTGAAATCCGTCACTTTGAGTTCACCTGATTTCAGAGAGCCCGCCAGGCGAACATCGGTCATGGGCTGCAGGCGAAGTTTGAGTTGCCCAAACCGGATGTCAACGTCTGCGTCAAATTTCCGAAGCCTATCCATCGGAATCGGCGTATCCGGTATCAGCCGCGTCTTGCGCGCCGCCGGTGCCACGTCCGCGGGCGGCGCCACCGGCTCTTCGGGTGGCGGCAGGTAGCCGCTCAGATCGAGTCGATTCGAGACAATTTCGATTTTGGCACTCGGACGTTCACCATCACGCAGCACGAACGTCCCGTCGATATCGCTCTCGCCTAACCTGGCTCCGAAATCGCTCAACGTCATCTCGTCCCTTGTGCCCGTCAGGTGACCGTGCAAGGTAACCGATTCGCTTGGCAGTGTCCTTCCGACCAGGCTGCTCAGGTTCCTGACATTGTCGATCTGCAGATCGACTCGAAGATCTGTGTGCTCGAAATCCGGTGGCCCGTCAAGGGTACCGGCAATGGACAGCCTTCCTTTTGCAATGGTCAGCAGAAACTCTTCAAACCTCCAGAAGTTATCGTCCCAGTCCGCCGTTGCCCTGAACGTCACTGGGACTTTGACGCTGGACACATGCTTTTCGAATGCCGCCACCAGGTAGCCCAGATCGGGTGCATTGGCCTGCAAAGTAAAGGATCCTTTGCTTAACAGCGGCTCAAACGCCGTGGAAACAGAGCCACTCAATCGCGCCTCGCCAAGTTGTACCTCCGTCTTGCCGATCGACAATAGGTTGTTGGCCAATCGCACGTTGCTTCGAATACTGAAAGGTTCGTTTTTCGCCTCGAAATTAACACCCGGCGGCAACAGACTGGCGAGCTTGTCGCCAACCAGACGTATGTCTATGTCCGTGCCATTCAGCGACGGTAATGCACCCAGTTTTCCACTGGCCTTCAGCTCGGCACCGGCCAATGACGCTGAAATATTCTGCAGAGCAAAGTCATTTCCCTGGAAACGGACCTGGCCCGTTCCCGAAAATCGTCCCGAGGGCACCTGGGTCGCCGAAACTTCGAAACTTTCCAGAGTCGACTTCAGATTAGCAGCCGAAATTTTGAACCGGATGTCAGTACCTTGCAGCAGCGGCGGGTCGCCAATCAGCCCTGTGATCTCAACGGAATCCTTGCCGAGCTGGATTCTGCCATTCGTGATCCTTTGCCCGTCGGCGACTCTCTCGACGTCAGCAGCAATCTGAAACGGAGCGCCCGGCATCCGGGCAACTCCAACGGCACTGGCAAGCGCTCCAAGATCGCTGCCGCTGAAGCTGATCTTTCCGGCTGACCCCACAAAGTCAGTACCATCTGTAATTCGCCCATCGAGATTCAACCGATACTCTCCATTTGCGCCAATCGTTGCGCGAACTTCCTGCACAACAAAATCATCTGCCTCGCGGAAAGCGCGCCCGGTCGCAGACCATTTGCCCGGCGGCAATCGGCCGGCATCCAGACCGAAAGCGACCAGCGACTTACCGAGATCCGGGCCCGACAGGTTTAATGTCAGGTCCGTGTCGCGTTTCAACGGCTCGTTTCCAATTAGTCCGCGGATCTGAAGCTGGTCATTGCCAATTCGTGCGGAGCTGTCGGTCAGTTGCACGCCACCATTTGTCTTTTTTGCGGAAATCCGGGCGTCGAAGTCGACTGACGGCGCCGTGGACAGGCCGGCTGCTTGCGCAAGTACATCGAAATTCGGCCCATTCAATGCGATGTCGAGTATCGATCCTTCGAATCCCGGTTGATCGACGACTACGGCGTCGACTGTGAAGTTCACGTCCACTGCAGCCGCGTTCAGTTGCACTGAAGCATTGCCATCCGGCAGCGGGGCAAGTTTGGCATTCAGCCTGAACGGCCCTGTCAATTTGCCCGGCAGGCCGAGAAGCCGGTTGAAGCGCCCGAAATCAGGACCGGAAATATCCAGGTCCATCGCTGCTCCGTCGGGACTCGGGAAATTGGCAAACTCGCCGCGCGCATCGAAGTGGGTTGCTCCGATCTCGATATTGGCCTCC
>CAYXKM010000286.1:0-13723 GCA_964465665.1 uncultured Woeseiaceae bacterium | reverse complement strand
GCCCCACTGAGTGATGTAGTTCCGGGGCGGGATGACCGAGGGTTTCCACGTGACCGGCTGGGTCAATGCCGGATTACCGGCCAACATGTACATCTCGCCAAAGTCGGAGACCGTTGCGTAAGTCACGTACGGATCGTTGATCGGGTCTCCCGAATTATGGTACGGGCCGTAGGGCACGAAGAGATGGCCGCGGTAAAAGAACTCGTCTCCGGTCTCGGGGTTCAAGAGCGTGACCGTCGGATTGAGAAAGTTTCCGGCGCCGTCCACCGCGGTTTCGATCGGCGTGCGGTCGGCGTAAGTCGCAACGCCCGGTTGCATCCCGGACTTGTCGTTGAGGTAGTCGCCGGCCAGGCTGATTTCCAGGTCGTCGCTGGCAATCCAGCGTAGCTGCAGCCGGCCGGTGGCGTACTTCTGTTCGCCCTGGCGGCCGAGCTCGCAGCCTTTGCCGAGACGTTGGGTCGGAAGTCCGGAACCCGGGTGGGTGCATCCGTAGTCCAGCACTTTGACATAGCCGTCCCGGCTCTTGCCGGCGCCCGATACACGCGCATACAGCTTGTCTTCGATCAGTGTCATGTCGCCGGCGCCGCGGAAGTCGACCTGGTCGTACGAGCCGAAGCCCACCCTGAAAAAGCCGCCGGCATCTTCACCCGGCTGATTCGTGTACATCTTGATCGCGCCGCCGATCGAATTTCTTCCGGCCAGCGTGCCTTGCGGGCCGCGCAGTACCTCGACACGATCCACGTCCATAAGCTCCAGCAGGGATCCCGTGAGCTGCGCGTAGTAGACATCATCCACGTACACGCCCACACCCGGTTCCACTGCGGCGATGAAGTCGTATTGGCCGACGCCGCGGATGAAGGCAATCATGCCGGACCGAGCCTGGCCGCCCCGTTTCAGCGTGACATTGGGCGCCTGGTTGGCCACCTCGTACAGTTGCGTCTGAGCCCTGATATCGAGCATGTCGCCAGTGACCGCGGTAATGGCGATGGGCGTTTCCTGCAGGTTGGTCTCACGGAATTCCGAGGTCACGATGATCTCATCGATCGTTCCTCCCTGGACGTCTGTGTCCTGGGCGTTGACCGATCCGGCAGCGAGTGCAATGCCAGCACAGATCGCGGATGACCGCAGTAGATATCTGCCAATCGTTTTCATGGTAATGGCTCCCCCTGCCTTACCGAACAGTTCGGTTTGCCGATAATAGGCCTTCGGTAATTTCGTGGTCAAGGCGATGCGGTTTTGTTATGGCTGCGCAAGAGAAATTCATGCTCGGCAATGAGGGCAATGGCTGCAGATCTTGCGGCAGATCCGCAACGCCCGCCCGGGTTGCCCCCAGTCTCATGAATGCGTGGAGCGTACCTTTAATGGAATCGCCAAATAGGCGCCAGCCGTAACATCAATCGCCCTGCAGAAGCCTGGCCACCAGTGCGGCTCAAAACGCTGCGTCTATACCGATGAGGAAATAATTTTCCTTGCTGAGATGCCCGGTGTAGTACACACCGGTCTGCGGCTGCTCATCCAGCAAGTCGATATTGAGCTCGATGACGCCTTTGACATTGCGCATGAAATAGTAAGAGCTGGCCAGAGTGAAAGTGCGGATGTCGATGCCCTCGTAAATCGTGTCACTGTTCTCGAAATCACCCGCATCGGCCAGGTTGACCAAGGCCGAGAAAACCCACTTGTCGCTGTGCACATAATCCACGCCTGCAAACCCGCCCGTCCATTCATAGTCGATCGCAGGATCGAGAAAGCCCTCCCAGCGGTTCCACAGGACTTGCCCGAACCAGTGCCAGCGATCACTGATCTTGCCGGAGGCATCGATGCCGGCAACGATCTTGTCGGTGTCACGCATTCCCGATTCCGATCCCGCAGGACCCTCGGCGTTCGCTTGTTCCCCGGACAGGCCGAACAAACCGATAGACGCTGGCCCGATCTCAGTGCCGAGACGGCCGAAAACGCTCTTGCCGGTATCGTTATCAAAGAGCTTGTCCGGTCGTCGGTAGCCGGGACTGTTGAGATTGTAGTTTTCCTCGATGCCGTTGCCGTTTACGATTCCGAGCGATACATCGAGAGAAACGTCCAGAGGTCCGAACCCTCGGCCGAACAGGATGCCGCGGTCATAAGTAACGCCGGCGAATCGATACGCCATGAAATCCTGGAAGGTCATGCGGATCTCGCGCGGAAACATCAGGTCCGATACCTGGAACTGGCCGAGCATGGTATCCACACCGGAGTTGAACATGTCGGCGTAACTGAACCAGGCGTCCTCGACGATTACTTCGGTGTTCGCGCCTTTCTCCGCGAAGATCATGTAAAAGTAGTAGCTGATGTTGTCGGTGAGCGGTGCACTCGAGAGCAGCTTCAGCAGGTAGGGCGCCTGGAAATCGACGCTCGCATTGGCCTCGACCTCGCCGCTGATCGGGTCGATGGACTCGCCGTCCCTGCCCTGGATATAGGCCTGCACCCGCGCCGCAAGGGGCAGCCACTCGGCCAGCGCCAGCTGATCGTCACCGGTCTTGACCGTGTGATCCCGCCAGTTCGGCATGCGGTAATTCATGTCGCCTGCGAACCGCTCACCGAATTCATTCAGTCGTGGATAGGCAGCATGGCACACGTTACAACTCACGCCGTATTCACGGGCGAAGGCGGGCATGGCGTTTGCGGGCTCGTAGCAGCTGAGTAGTGCGGTAACCAGGAACATCAGGAGGGCAGCAAATCGTGCGTTGGTGACAGCGGGCATGATCGACAGTCCTTATGAAGTGAGGCCAGGCAATAATTAGGCCGCGCATCTTTCGCTCGTGCCATAGGGGATTCCACGGATTACGCCGTTTTGCCGGTGCCGGCGTTCACTCACGTGCTCTTTGCATCAGTCTAGAAAAGTGAACACCAGCACCCTTTGCACATAGTGACGCAATGTACGCAGGCGCACAGACGCGCCATGTATCGACGCGGACAATTACGTATCGAAGTACCGCTCGCCCATTGGAGAAATGCAATGCATCAATTGCCCCGAATAATCCGAACCCATCGACTGCACGTTGCCGCGAGTCTGGCCGGAGCCATGCTGCTCTTTGCCGGCTGCGCAACCGCGCCGATGGCCCCCACAGCCTCACTTAACGAAGCAAAGCTTGCGATTCAGGCCGCCGAGAAAGATGACGCGAGTCATTTTGCGGGCGCCGAGCTGGATGAAGCGCGTCAGAAACTCATACAGGCCGATAAAGCCGTGGTGGCCGAAGACATGGTCCTGGCCGAGCAACTCGCACACGAGTCCACTGTGACAGCGAAACTGGCCGCGGCAAGGACAGAAGCGACCAAAGCAAAAGCGGTCAACGACGAAATGAGCCGGGGCGCCGACGCCCTGAATGAAGAAATGCAGCGTGCCGGAGATCAGCAATGAACACATCAAACATCAAGTACGCCCGTGCTGGTAGAATGCTGGCCGTTGCAGCGGCAGTTTCTTTCGCAATCGGCGCCTGTGCCACGGCACCGCAAAGCCCCCAAGGCGCTGCAGAAGTGCGCAGCAAGCTGATTGCACTGCAGGCCAATTCGAACCTGGCCGATAAGGCACCGGTCGAGATCAGGGAAGCCGAGTCCGCTGTTCTGATTGCAGAACAACCGGTCGGCAAAGATGTTGCACTCGGTGAGCACCGGGTCTACATGGCCGATCGCAAGACAGAAATTGCGATGGCCGTAGCATCAACGCGCTACGCTGAAAGTCAGCGTGCGGTCTTGAGCCAGCAGCGTGACGAGGCTCGTCTGGACGCCCGCACACGAGAGGCGGATGCCGCAAATCGCCAGGCTGCAGCGGCGAAAAGCGAGACCGAGGCTGCGCGTGCACTGGCAGCGGTCGCAGCGGCTGATGCCGCAAGTGACGCATCGGATGCAGCAAGGGACGCGGAGGATGCAGCAAGGGACGCGGAGGATGCAGCAAGGGAGGCGGAAGAATTGCAGCGCCAGATCGACGTACTCCAGGCAGAAGCAACCGACCGCGGGCTGGTGGTGACCCTTGGCAGTGTGCTGTTCGCAACAGGCCGGGCTGAACTCAAAGAAGGCGGCACCGTCAGTCTCGACAAGCTGGTGACGTTTCTCGGCGAATATCCTGACCGGAGTGTTGTCATCGAGGGCCATACCGATAATGTGGGCAGTGATGAAATGAACCAGTCACTGTCACAGCGTCGCGCGGACTCCGTCAGGTCATACCTGATGCAGAAGGGCATTCAATCAGGGCGGCTGAGCGCATCGGGGATGGGCGAGTCCCACCCGGTCGCGGATAATACATCGGTTGGCGGGCGAGAGCAGAACCGCCGTGTCGAGATCATCATCGAAAACCCGGCATCGGCAATTCCCGCTACAGCAACAACAGATAATCAGTAAAGGCTCATGGTGCAGACAATGGTCAACAAACAACTCGTGATCGGCGGCATAGTGGGTGCCATAGCAGTTACTGCGCTCGGAGCAACAGCGGGATACCGAATGCTGGACTCAGACAATTACGCGGAAGTCATTAGCGTGACACCGGTAACGGAGACGGTATTCGAGTCGCGGGAGGAATGTCGCGATCAGCTCGTTTCCGTTCAACACCCGACTAAGGATCCCAATCAGATTGCGGGAACCGTTGCCGGAGCAGTGGTCGGTGGGCTGGTCGGCAGCCAGGTCGGCGATGGCAGCGGCAAGAAAGTTGCGACCGTCGGCGGCGCGGTGGCCGGTGGCTACGCTGGAAACAAGGTACAGGAAGGCATGCAGGAGCGAAACGTCGACCAGGTATCCGAGCGCGTGTGCGAGACCGTGCAGGACAGCCGGGAAGAACCGGCTGGCTACGAAGTAACGTACCTGCAGGATGGTGAGACGAAGATTGTCCATACCGCGGATGATCCGGGTAAACGCATCCGCATCGAGAATGGCAGTCCTGTAATCGACTAGTCGGCAGCGGATCGACGAAGAAGCACGTATTTGCGCAACAAGAGACCCACTACACAGATCATCGCCGCACTCGCGAAAAAAAGCGCGGACTCGGTATCAGTAACAATTTAATATCTAAAGGAAAGTTATGAAAACGCAAGAAACAGGACTGAAAACAGGCGCAGGTTCGGTTGCAGCTGCTTCCGTTGCACCAGACAGCGAACTCCATCGTTCCATTGCACAGCGGGTTGCCATCTCAGCACACGAGACCATAGACAACGCGGCAAACAAAGCTGACGAGATTGAACAGCAGCTGCGCGTTGGCGTAGCCAAAGCTGGAACCAGCCTCGAGGCGTCGCAGGAGGCTGCAACCGCACAAGTTGAGAAGTCGCTGGCGAAACTCGAGTCGTTCGTCAAAGGCCGTCCCATCGCAGCCGCTGGCATCGCATTCGCCGCCGGGGTACTGGCAACTGCGCTTCTGCGCCGCTGAGCGAGTAGCCTGATTGATGACCCCGACAGTGGAAGCAGCACCCGGTGCAGCGCCGGAATCGGCAAGCATCGTGTCACTGGTCGCCGACTGGATGTCGGCAACCAGTTCCCGTATCCGCGTCACTACGGAGCTTGCGTTCGCCGAGGCGCGGCTTGCAGCACTCAGCGTAGCGTTAATGGTTTTTATGGGAATGCTGTCCGCTCTGCTGGTGCTTGGCGCATGGGGGTTGATTGTCGCTGGCATCGTCGCCGCTGCCATACAATCCGGTATTGCACTTTGGCTAACACTGACGTTTTTGAGTTTGATGCACGCGTTGGGTGCATGGATGCTCTGGAACGGCGCCGTCAAGCTCAGTCACTATCTAAACTTCTCCGCGACGCGACAGCAATTCCGGCAGTTGCAGGAGGTGCAGAATGATGTGGGCACATCAGAAACAGGCCGTTGAACAGCTTTCTGCACTAGGGCTCGCGAAAAAGCGCGAGGCAAGACACGTCCGTAGCAACCTGAAGCGCTGGATGGGCAGCTACGTTGGAAGTCTGGAAACAGTTGCATGGACTTTTGCCATCGGCTCCTGGTGGGCCGCCGGGCGCCTGCCCGCAGGAGGCAAAAGCAACGGGCGACGCGCACTGATCGGCCTTATCAATGCTTCCTGGCTTGCCTGGCAACTGGCCAATCGCCAGGTCAAATGGAGCTCGCCAGAAACTCGGTTGCCAGCAAACAGCAAAACGTGAGACCGCAAGCGATCGCGCTTGTCACGGCAGTCATTCTGTAGTCAGGTTGAAAAAATGCCGGTTTTAGGACACGGCGAAAAACTCGCCAGTAGCGGGAGACGCTGCAGTTTAAGCTGAACCAGCGGCTGCCGGACTTCGGTGTCGCGAGATATTCTTGTTGGTTTTGGCGGTACGGCGGCTCGCTTTGTTCCGAAGCATCGAACGGTCTGACAGTTGCTTCAGATCATCGAAGCTTTGAGCGTCATCGGGGTAAATCGCCAGGCCATTGCTCAGGGTCAGCCGGATCGAAATGTCGTCGGTGATGATGTAGGGCTCAGCGAGAGCAGCACGGATCTTGATCAGCACCGCGACCGCGTGCTTACGATCCTCGATCTCAGTCAGCAGGACGATGAATTCATCGCCTCCGTAGCGGCAAGCGGTGTCGGTAGCACGGATGGAGGCCGACAGGCGTGTCGCTACCTGTTGCAGCAACTTGTCCCCGGCGGCGTGCCCCAGCTCGTCATTGATGCTCTTGAATTCGTTCAGATCGAAAAACAGCATCGCCAGCAACTTTTCGTGCCGCTTGGCAAGGGTCGCTGCCTGGATGAATCGATCCAGCAGCAGGCGCCGATTCGGCAGGCCCGTCAGCTCATCGTAGTTCGCGAAACGGTTTGCTTTCGCCAGGGCCAGTTCGAGAGAGGAGACTTTATCACGCAGCGACGCAAATTCACTGACCAGTTCGTCGTTCTTCCGCAGTGCGGTCTGTCCAGCAATTTCGAGCCCTGACATGTGCTTCAACCTCATTTGATGAGTGCAGCCTATGAGCGTCAGGCCGGCCTGTCTGTGCGCCAACGTACAGACCCCAAATGGCCTCGACGGGCAAAGTGCAACACATGAAGGTGCCTGGCACAGGCTGGTGAGTATCACCGGGTACTTGCAGCATACCGGGTACTCACTCGATCAAACGGATCAAAGGACACTTCAAATGCGCTCCATGAGATTTCGGAAATTCATCATCCGGCTGGTCTCTTTCTCAATGCTGAGTCTCGGTTTCGTGCAGGCCTCCGGTGCCGCAATGATAGGCACACAGCAGCTTGTAGAAAGCGACGCTCGCACCGCTCGTGCCGCACGTGTCGAGGCATTCCTCGCGCGTCAGGACGTGGCGAAGCAACTGGTTGCCTTTGGCGTCGATCCGCAGCAAGTGCAAGCACGAGTCGGCAACATGACAAACGCTGAACTCATCGCGCTGGAAGGCCGCCTGGACAAGCAGGTCGCCGGTGGCGATGCGATAGCGGTGATTGGCGTTGTATTCCTTGTGCTGATCATTCTCGAGCTCATGGGCGTTACGGACATATTCAAGGCAACTTGAACACATCCCTTTCCCTTCGCTTTACAGGTTTGTCAAAAAGGGCCGCGCATGCGTCGGTCCTTTTTTTCGTTTGCGCATTGTGGGCGTGCAGCTCGTTGCCCCCCGCAGTCAGCGACTACGGAACAGCGCCCAGTCCGCTCGAGCTCGTTGACACTCCCTTTTTTCCGCAACAACAGTTTCAGTGCGGGCCGGCGGCACTGACGACACTTTTGACGGCAAGCGGTGTGGCAACGACGCTTGACGCCGTTGTCGATCAGGTCTATCTGCCTGCCCGACAGGGTAGCCTGCAAAGCGAATTACTCGCAGCTACTCGGGCTGCCGGGCGAGTACCGTATGTTCTCGCGCCTGCACTCGCCGCACTCACGGGTGAGCTGGCAGCCGGCCGGCCGGTCCTGGTGCTGCAAAACCTCGGCGTAAGCTGGGCACCTCGCTGGCACTACGCCGTGGTGATCGGCGCGGATGCGGAGCGCAACGAGATAGTTCTACGCTCCGGCACCGACGCGCGCCGCATCATGCAGACGAGCGTGTTTCTGCGCACCTGGCAACGCAGCGGGTTCTGGGCCATGACATCGCTCCGGCCGGGCGAGCTGCCTGCCGAAGCGGACCGCTTGGGCTACATTGAAGCTGTCGCAGGGCTGGAGCAGACCGGGCACCACACGGAAGCACGGGCTGCCTGGCAAGCAGGCCTGTCACGATGGCCTGACGACACCGTACTTCTTTTCGGTTTGGCGAATGCCGAGTACTCACTCGCCAATTTTCTCGCTGCAGAGGCGCTCTACGAGGACATGCTTCGCCATGACCGCGCATCGCTCATCGTGCGCAATAACCTCGCGATGACGCTGGCTGCCCAGGGGCGACGACAGGACGCCCTGGAGCAGATCGACAGCGCGCTGCTGCTTGCCGTCGGCTCGCCGCTGCTGGACGATCTGCGGGATACACAGGCGACCATCCTTGGAAGTGCCGAAAAAGCTTCAAACCGTCCCTAGCTGGCGGAGCATCTGTACGCCAGCGTACAGACCCCGCCTGCACCTGGGATTACAGTGTTTGCTGGTAAAAGAGCGAGGAAAAATTTCATGAATATCTTGATTTGGCTGGTAGTTGGCGGGCTGATTGGTTGGGTCGCCAGCATGATCATGGGGACCGACGGTCGTCAGGGCATAATTCTCAATGTCGTTGTCGGCATCATCGGTGCCCTCTTAGGCGGCTGGCTATTCGGCGGCGCTTTCGGCACCTCGACGATCAATGAGGGAAATTTGAGTGTCAGCGCACTCCTGGTGTCTCTGGTAGGCGCCGTCGTCCTGATCGCCGTGGTGAAGTTATTCCGCGGCTCTGCCCTACGGTAAGAGGCCGAATCGGCCGACTGGGCGGACCCGTGCTCGAATTCAAATGCAAAAAGAGTGTACTCATATGAAATGGCTGTTTGCGATACCGATGGTGTTCTTGCTGCTCGCCTGTGAGAAGCAAGGACCGGTGGAAAAAGTTGGCGAGGAAATTGATGAAACAGTCGAAGACATCGCCGCAGGCGGTGAAACGACCGGTAACAAGATCGATGACGCGATCGATGAAGCACAAGACGACATCGAAGAAGCAGTAGAGGATGACAAGCCGAACTGAAACCCGACGGGGCTCGCGCTCTGTCGCGTGTGATATGCGCTTCGAGTCCTGCCATTGCGTTGCGAGATAATTTATAGAGTTTGCACAAAATGAACGAAAGTGCTGGCACGCATAGCCAGGACACCAGTTTTCTGGCAATCGCCCGCGTTTCTCCCCCAAATGCGCGGGCTCTCCAACCCCCGGGGCTCAATGTCCCGGGGGATTTTCGCAGATTCGCCGCAAATCCTGGCCGGCTCTGCTATCGCGAGGCGTCAATATTATGACTGCACGGAATCAAGCGACGAAAGTCCAGCAGAACATGACTGAACTTTCATCGAAACACACGCTGCCTCCATTGCCCTACGGCTACCACGCACTCGAACCGTATATCGACGCAAAAACCATGGAGTCGCATCACGACCACCATCACGCATCGTACGTGGCAGCCCTCAATGCTGCGCTCGAAGCGTATCCGGAGCTGCAAGGTCGCAGCGCGCTTTGGCTATTACTCAATTTGAGCAAGGTCCCGCAAATGATCCGGACTTCGGTACGCAATAACGCGGGCGGGCACGTCAATCACAGTCTGTTCTGGCGGGCCATGGCTCCTGCCAGACAGCGATCGCAGGTACCCAAGGGCGTACTTGCCGATGCAATCGATCGCGACTTCGGCACCTTCTCGCAATTCAAAGCCCGTTTTACGGAAGCAGGCGAACAGTTGTTCGGGTCCGGGTGGGTGTGGTTGACGGAGTCTCGCCAGGACGGCGGCAAGCTCCGTATCGAAACCACGGACGGACATGATAGTCCGCTGCTGAAGGGACGATTCCCGATTCTGTTGAATGACGTCTGGGAGCATGCCTACTACCTGAATTATGGCAGCCGCCGTGGCGAGTACCTGCGCGCCTGGTGGTCAATTGTCAACTGGGAGGAGGCAATGCGCCGCTATGAGCGCGGGTCCGATCAACCCGCAGAACGGGATTGGGAGGACGAAGGTGGCCTGTCGCAGGGAGTGACGAGATGAGTTCGATCCGTTGCATTACAGCGGCAGTGTTTCTCGGATTCCTGCTGACGACACTTTGGGGTTGCGAGACCACAACCGCCGGGGGTGCGGTGGGCGCAGATCGTTCGCAATTATTGCTGGTGTCGTCGGAACAACTCGATGCGATGGCCGCAGAAAGTTATGCGACGCTCAAGTCCGACGCATCGAGCGAGGGAGTACTGAACAAGAACCCGGCTTTGCTTCAGCGTGTGCGCACGATCTCCAGCCGCCTCGAAGCGCAAACCAGGGTTTTTCGCAAGGACGCGCCCGGGTGGAATTGGGAAGTCAATCTGATAACGAGCGATGAATTGAATGCATTCTGCCTGCCTGGCGGCAAGATCATGGTGTACTCGGGCCTCGTGACGCATCTCGACTTGACAGACGCGGAGCTCGCCAACGTGCTCGGGCACGAAATCGCACATGCGCTACGCGAGCATGCTCGCGAACAAATGTCGCAAGCGATAGTGGCCGAGGGCGCAATAGGCGTGGGTGCTGCGGTGTTCGGCCTTGGAGAAGCATCAACGGGTGCCGCCAACGCCGGTTACCAGGCATTGCTGGCGACCCGCTTCAGCCGCACCGATGAAAGCGAAGCGGACCGCATAGGCCTTGAGCTCGCGGCGCGCGCAGGATACGACCCGCGTGCCGGCATCACACTTTGGCAGAAGATGACCAGTGCGAGTAAGGGCGGTAAACCGCCGGAGTTTCTCAGTTCTCACCCGGCGGATGCCAGCCGTGTTCAGCAGATCCAACAGCTGCTGCCGACGGTGATGCCGCTGTACGACGCCGCGACATGATCGCATCTCGCATCTCGCCTGACACGGCGGTCCGCGCTCTGATTAGCCCAGGATACTCGCGTATGTTGCTTTCGATGATTTATAGCAACTGCAGGCGGCTTTTTCCAGACCGGAACGGCTCAATACGGTGATATCACCTCGTTTATAACTGATGACCAGCTGTTGCTGCAGCAGTCCGGCGGCGTTCGTTATTCCGACCCGACGCACGCCGAGCATTTGCGCGAGGAACTTGTGCGTGAGGTGAATGTTGCCGAGCTGCGCGCGGTCGTGCGACATCAGCAACCAATGCGCGAGTCGCTTGTCCAGCGTGTGAAAACTGTTGCAGGTGACGGTCAGTGCAAGCTGTGCCTGTAATACGTAAATATAGCGTTTCAGCCGGCGCCGCAACGCCGGTATCTGCTCGAGGTCGCGAACGAACGACGCGGCGCTGATGCGTAGCGCGCTGCCGGGGCCCTGTACGACGGCTTGCAGCATCGAAGAGTTGACACCCAGCACCAGCGATATGCCGAGCATGCCCTCGTTCCCGACCAACGCCAGTTCCAGGTTTTCGTGATCATCAACCGGGGCCAACTGGGATATGAAGCCGTCCCGCGGAAAATAGACGTACCGGATACGCTGGCCGGGTTCCATCAGAATCTCGCCCAGCCTCAGCTCGACTTTGTCGCAGCTTGCGAGGAGCTGATGACGGTCTTGGCGACGCAACGGGGCCAGCAAGCGATTGCTCTGCATTCTGCGGATTATCCACTTTTGTAACGTCGCATCTGTGCAGCAGCGTACATAAGAATGAATCTCACCTGCGATACGCGTCGGCGGTCAGTTGTCGCAGTTTGCCGCCGTATGATCGACGGTGAAAAACGACCTTACTGGACGGTTTTCGAGGCGTTTCCTGGCGGGATGTCCGACAGTAGCCGGTCGAACTCTTTCTTGACCACCGCGTAGCACTCGCAGACCCGCTGCTCCAGTTGCGGCCTGTCGAGTACCTCGATGTGGCCACGGCTGTAGCGGATCAAACCGGCGCGCTGCAGGTTTCCGGCGGCCTCCGTGACCCCTTCACGTCGCACTCCGAGCATGTTGGCGATCAGTTCCTGGGTCATCGTCAATTCATTGGAGGACAGCCGGTCCAGGCTCAGCAACAGCCAGCGGCACAGTTGCTGTTCCAGTGAATGATGGCGATTGCACACGGCGGTCTGCGCCATTTGCGTAATCAGCGCCTGGGTGTAGCGCAGCAGAAGGCGCATCATCGGCCCCCCACGGTTGAACTCCTGTTTCAGTAACCTGGAACTCAGCCGGTAACCGTGGCCCGCACTCTGTACTACGGCCCTGCTCGGCGTGGTTTCGCCACCCATGAACAGCGCAATGCCGAGTATCCCCTCGTTACCGACAATAGCAATCTCCGCGGATGCACCGTCCTCCATGACATAGAGCAAGGACACGATCGAGTTGGTTGGAAAATACACATGCTGCAGTTGTGCGCCGGACTCATAGACGGCCGCACCGAGTGGCATCGTGGACAGTTCGAGCCCCGGCGAAATACGTTCGAAGTCGGCCTCGGGCAGTGCCGCAAGAAGGTGGTTTTGCATCGGGTTATGAAGATTGGCCATGCTCGACAGGAAATGCAGCGTCTACAGCGCGTTGAGATGAAATAGTTGCCGGGAATCGCCTAAGACGCAAGGGTACCACTATTACCCATCAGTGTGTGCGCTATCGCACCGGTGCCGGTGTTCACTTATTTGCGTATTTCCTTACAACTGCGATTCGAGGCCGAACGCCCTTGCAAACCACGCCTGGAACTTGCGTCCCGCGGAAGCGTTCGGATCGCTGTCGAAAGTTTCGGTGCCGTCGGTCCAGCTCAGGTCCTTATTGAGCAGGTGCACCGACCAGGCGCGATTGCCGGATGTCATGTCGTCAAAAATAGCCTCGAGTTGTGTCGCCAGCACCGGATTCTCGACCAGTACGCCCTGTTCGCAGTTCAGCGAGGTCGAGCGCGGATCGAGGTTGTAACTGCCAACGAACAATCTCTCGCCATCGATGATCATCGCTTTCGTGTGCAGGGCCGCGCCGGACGAACCTTTCAGGCTGCTCGGAACCTGCTCACCGCCGGTCGGTTTGATCTCGAACAGTTCGACGCCGCCGGCCAGCAGGTTCTTGCGCTGGCTCGCATAACCGCCGTGGACCGCGGCCACATCGTTGGCCGCAAGTGAATTGGTCAGTATGCGAACGCGTTTCTCCGCCTGCGCGACCCCGATCAGAGCCTCAGCACCTTTTGCGCCCGGCACAAAGTACGGCGAAATAACGAACAGCTCCGACTGTGCTCCGAGCATGGCCGGGAACAGGACCTTGCCGACCGCGGAAGCATCCTCGCCGAGAGTGCCGGTCGCTTTTGCCGGGTCGTCGGAAACGAACTGGTAATCGCTGCTCCACTGCAGAGGCCAATCCCCGCCCAGCATGCGCTGAATCGGTTCGCTGTCACGCAATGCCGCCGCATACCAGCCGTTCCGCGCGGCCTCCGATGCGGCGGAGAGAGATTGACGCAATTTGAGCAGGCTTTCTTCGTTGACCGAATCCGGATCGAGCACGTCGATCGGGTAGGCGAGTGGTGCATTCCAGAAGCGATCGAATGACGCGGAAACATCCTGCACGACGGGTCCGGCCGTGGCGAAATCCAGATCCTCGAAATTCATGTTCTCGCTGGCGCCGAAATACTCGTCGCCGAGATTTCGCCCACCGACCACAGCGATCCTGTTATCAGCGATCCAGGATTTGTTGTGCATGCGCCGGTTAATGCGATTGAAACTGCCGATGCCCTCCAAGACGAACGCGAAAAAGCCGTCACGC